>DATBDZ010000223.1:0-13603 GCA_036276235.1 Humisphaera sp.
CGTGGGCATGTCGTGCAATCGCGAGCGGCCCTATCCCGCTGACAGACATGCCCACGCAAGCGTGGGACATGGCACCCGTAAGACCCACGTGAATGACAACGGAAAATTGGACTAGTTATCTTTGCGCAGCTCCTTATTCCCTCCTCCGGTACTCCGGGCGAGGGTTAGGGTGGGGGCCGATTGCGAAAGACGCTTGTCCTACACGATCTCCTCCCCAGCCCTCCCCGGAGTACCGGAGGAGGGGAAATGTAGCCGCCTAAAATGTCACGCACTCCCCGCTACAATAGATTGTCAGCATCTGACGAATCGAAGTGTTTAGTGTAAAATGGTCGGCTGGCTCGCGCCGTCGCTATTCGAACGCCCGCGCTCCTGCTCCCGCCCCCGGTACTTTGGGAGTTGGGGAGGGGGCTGTGTCGAAGCGGCGTCGCTGGCACGAACCCCCACCCTAACCCTCCCCCGGAGTACCGGAGGAGGGAACAAAAGGGCGACGGAGAATTGGCCCGGAACAGCAAGAAATGTCCGACGATAAACCCATCAACCGCCGAAAGTTTTTTCGCGCTGGCTTTGCCGAGATCTTCAAGCCTTTGAGCAAGGCGATTCGCCCACTGGAGGCGATGGCGCATGAGATCGGCAAGCTGGAAGATCTCGCGCCGCCGCCTCCTCGATCACAGCCCGCGCCGGAAATTCGCCGCGCGCAGAATACGATCGCCCAGGGGAATCCGAGTACCCCGCCGGAGACGCAAGTCGAGCATTGGGTGCGTCCACCCGGAGCGCGGCCGGAGCAGGAATTCCTCGATACGTGCAGCCGATGCGGCGAATGCGAGCGCGTCTGCCCGGTCAACGCCATCCGCATCGACCCGCACGGCGAAATCGCCGGCGGCGCACCCTACATCGATGTGGAAACTCAGCCCTGCGTGATGTGCGCGAATCTCGATTGCCTTTACCGCTGTCCCAGCGGCGCGATTCTGGCGGTGCCGCGCGAGCAGATCGATATCGGCGTCGCGCAATGGATCGACTATCAATGCCTCAATACGATGGGCAGCTCCTGCACGACCTGCGTCGATCGCTGCCCCGTCGGCGCATCTGCACTGGAGTTAATCGACAACAGAATCGAAGTCCACGAAGACGGCTGCACGGGCTGCGGCGTATGCCAACATGCCTGCCCGACGTATCCCAAGAGCATCGTGGTAATGCCAAAGTCGATGCGCGATGAGCAGTTGCCGGAACAGACCAGCGATTAATCTGGCCAGGAGCGCTGAGTTCGCACTTGCAGCCCACGTCAAACAGCCGTCATGCTGAGGTACTCCGAAGCATCTGGCCGACTTGCGCGAATGGGCCAGATGCTTCGGAGTACCTGCTCTGGAAATGCGGCGGGCAGTGCCCGCCCTACGCGCCACGTCATCGTAGGGCGGGCACTGCCCGCCGTTTTGATACTTCGCGGGTGTGCCGAAGGCACATGGCCACTCAGCATGACAATACCTGGAGAATTGGAGCGGACTTGGAAGGGACACGGCGGGATAAATCCCGCCCTGCGCGATCCGGTCATGTAGGGCGGATTTATCCCGCCGCTCCATGCGCAGCGCACTATGTGCTCGGCGAGAGTGAACCGACGACAACCCGCCGCATGACTTCCGTCGGCGCTGATTTTCCTGTCCACATTTCAAACTGCGCCGCCGCCTGGCGGACGAACATTTCCACGCCGCCGATGGTTTTTGCGCCGGCAGCTTCTGTCTGCTTCAGCAGCTTCGTCTCGATGGGGTTGTAGACCGCATCGAAGACGAGCTGATCGCTGGTTAGCTTCGGCGGATTGTCGCCAAATGCGCTGGCGTCGATGTTGGGATGCATCCCCAGTGACGTCGTGTTGATATAGATTTGGCAGCAGGAATCGCACAGCTTTTCGATCGGCGCGCTGACGACTTTTGCGGATTTGCCGTTGAACTCTGTGGCCAGCGCCTCGGCACGATCGCGTGTGCGGTTATAGACGACGACGGTGGCGCCATAATGAGCCAACGCCGCGACAGCGGTGCGGCCTGTGCCGCCGGCGCCAATGACTGCCACGCGAAAACCTGCCAGGTCCTCGCGCTTGAGTTGCAGCTTCTCGGTGATGCTGTCGAGAATCGCGGCGTAATCGGTGCTGCGGCCGGACAGGCGCACCTCGCCGTTCTGGCGATCGATCGCGATCGTGTTCACCGCGCCGATTTGCCGCGCGAGCGGCTCGATTTGGCCGCCTTTTTCGATGAGGTATCGAAGCGCGTTTTCCTTGTGCGGAATCGTGATCGAAAGGCCGGCCAGATCCAGGCCCTCGAACGGCACGAATCTTTCCATAAACGCCTTGAAGCTTTCGTAGCCTTCGTTGACCAGGAGCGGCACGTAGACGCCATCAATGCCAGCTTGATCGAACGCGGCGTTATGAATCGCCGGCGAGATGGAATGCGCGATCGGCGATCCGACGACGCCATAGACTTTGGTTTGCGGGCCGATCGCATCCCAGCGATAGAGGCGTTTCATCCGATCGATCGGCACTTGCCCCGGCGCGGTGCCGATGCCATCTTCCAGCGACGCGAATGTAAGAAACGCGCCGAACTTTTTTGCCAGAATGCGGCTGATGATGCCTGCCTCGCCCATGCACAGCGCGATGGTCGGCTTCTGCCTTCGCTGAAGAATCTCGAAGGCTTCGAGATTGTCGCGAACGGTGCGCGCCGGCCAGGCGATCTTGGCGATCGCGGCGGGGCTTTCGTTCATGGCGATCATCAGATTGTGCAGTTTCGCGGGGCGGGTTTGAAAATCGTGCGCGCTGACGATCAGCTGGCGCGCGATCTTGTCTGGAACATCAGCGACGCGGCGGAGAGTTTCCAATTCGACATCGGCGTAAGCCGCGCCTTCGGCGGTTTTTGCGAGAATCTGCAGGCGATCCTCATCCGGCAATTCACAGCGGCCGCCTTCCCAGGTGGGACGGTTGGTGACGATACAAGGAATGCCAAAATCCGCGACCGAAAAGGGTTCGGTCATTTCATCAATGCGCAGCTCAACAATATCCGCCCCCGCCTCGGCGGCCAGAGCGGCCTCACGCCGTGCCTGTTGAGCATCGTGAACGAATATGGGGACGCAGAGGAGGGTCATTGATGGAGCAGACGTTATTCAACACTTTGTATGAACGCTCAAATCCGGGTCGCTGTTTGCAATTCCATTCAGAAGTCAAGGGGAACCGTCATGCTGAGGTACTCCGAAGCATCTGGCCTATTCGCGCAGTCGGGCCAGATGCTTCGGAGTACCTGCTCTGAAAATGCGGCAGGCAGTGCCCGCCCTACGCGCCGCATCATCGTAGGGCGGGCACTGCCCGCCGTTTTCATGCTTCGCGGGTGCGCAGACGGCACGTGACCACTCAGCATGACGTGCGCGAGTGCGAGGAAACTCCAAATGGAGCAGTCCCGGTCCAAATAGCAAGTCACTGCGAAAGTAGAAACCATTGAAGAATATCCGCCCCATCAACACAGACCGCAGGTACGGCGGAATCGCTCACGAGAGGCCCAATTTCCCCATCAACTCCTCGATCGTCTTCCGCGTCGCCTCATTGGCTTCGCAGAGCGGCAGGCGTAGCTCGCCGCTGTCGCGGCCGGCTAGCTTCATCGCGTATTTGATGCCTACGGGATTTCCATCCAGGAACATCGCGCGGATCAGCGGGAAATATTTGTGATGAATCGTCCGCGCGCCCGCAAAATCTCCATCGAGTGCGGCTCGAGCCATCGTCTTGATCTGCGTCGGGAGGAGATTCGACATCACGCTGATGATTCCCTTGGCGCCCAGCGACATGAGCGGCAGCGTCAGCGAATCGTCGCCGCTGATGACCGTGATTTCGCAGAGCGACATGATCTCGCTGGCCATATCCAGCGAGCCGGTTGCTTCCTTGATCGCGACGATGCGGCCGCGCGCTTCCTTGTAGAGCCGCGCGACGGTTTGCGCGCTCATCGTGATGCCGGTTCGGCCTGGAATGTTGTACAGCACCATCGGCAGATCGACGGCATCGGCCAGCGTCATGAAATGCCGATACAAGCCTTCCTGCGACGGCTTGTTGTAATATGGGTTCACCGAAAGGCAGCCGGTCGCGCCCAGCTTCTTGGCGATCTGATGCAGCTCGATCGCCTCGGTCGTTGAATTAGCGCCCGTTCCAGCGAGGACCGGCACGCGCCCTTTGGCAAATTGCACGGTCAGCTCAAAGACGCGGGCATGTTCCTTCCAATCCAGCGTCGGCGATTCGCCGGTGGTGCCGACGGGAACCAGGCCGTCGATGCCGCCCTTAATCTGAAATTCGACCTGCTCGCGCAGACGGTTCTCATCGAGCTTTCCATCACGGAAAGGCGTAACCATCGCCGTCATCGCACCGCTGAACATGTTGCATCCTTGTTGGTTGTGGGTTGTTGGTGGTGGGTTGTGAGTGGTGAGCGCCGGGCAGTTTGCCGTCAACACACAACCAACAACCCACGACCCACAACTCACGAATTCATTACACTTTTCATTTCCGCGACCGCTTGTCTCAATCCTACAAATATCGCGCGGCTGACGATCGCGTGGCCAATGTTCAATTCCCGCATCATCGGCAAGGCCGCGACCGGCCCGACGTTTCGATAGTTTAACCCATGACCGGCGTGAAGGCGCAGGCCGGATCGCGTGACGATCTGCGAGGCGCGCTTCAATCGCTCGAGCTCATGATCGATCTTGTCGCCGCGCGCGTTGGCGTACTCGCCGGTGTGCAGCTCGATGGCGTCGAAGCCCATCTCGGCTGCTGTGGTGATCTGCTTTTCGTCGGGGTCGATGAATGCTGAGGTAAAAACGTTTGCCGCCTTCAGGCGCGCCAAGGCATCGATGACCGCCGCCGGATCGGCCGTCAGATCGAGCCCGCCTTCGGTGGTAATCTCCTGCCGCCGCTCGGGGACGATCGTCGCCTGATCCGGAACCGTCTTCACTGCGATTTGCACAATTTCCGGTGCGAGGCTCATCTCCAGATTCAGCTTGCATTGCACGGTTTGCCGCAGGAGCTGAACGTCGCGGTCAATAATGTGGCGGCGATCTTCGCGCAGGTGCACGGTGATGCAATCCGCGCCGCCCAATTCCGCCTCGGCGGCGGCCCAGATGGGGTCGGGCTCGTAGGTTTTGCGAGCCTGCCGCAACGTTGCGACATGGTCGATGTTCACACCCAGTTCAATCATGAGGCTCGATTGTAGGACGCCGCCGGGGTTTCTCAAGATTTAATGACTCGCTTGTGTTGTGGCGGCAGTGCCCGCGGCGCCTTGCGTGGTTGAAGGGCGGGTTTGCCTGTCAACGCCCACAGCCTTCAGAAGCGCGACGTTGTATCGAAATGCATAATCGAATGCGATGTGCTGTATGCGCTTTTGCTCCGCGTCAGGCGCATCAAACGGGATCGGAATGATGCGAACGGGAAAGCGGGCCCGGTCCGCCGGGTTGGTCACGCCGGGGAGTCTTTGGCCAATATCGGCGCGCTCCACCATCAGTAGGCGCAAATCATTGTTGCGGACCGCCGCCTCGGCTTCCCCTTCCGGATTGGCGGCTTCGAGCCGGCGCAGAATTGCAAGATATCGTGTCGGCATCTGCGCGCTGCGATTTCCGCGCCACAATAGAATTCCGCTGATGATCCAGACCAGCGCCAGCACCACGAGCATGCTGTGGACCTGGCGTCTGGCGTGAAGGTCGCCGCGTCGGCGGGGAACTCGTTGGGCGCGCGTCATGATTCGATGATACCGACTACTTCCGCAGCTCGCGCAATAAGTGGCGCAGCTCGGGAACAATCAACTTCGACATCGCCAGCTCGACGGCGGCAGTCGAGCCGGGCATCGCAAAGATCAGCTTCCCCGCCGCGATCCCGCCGACGGCGCGGCTCAGCATCGCGCCGCTGCCGATCTCCTGCCAGCTCAACATGCGAAACAGCTCGCCAAATCCTGGCAGCGGCTGATCGATCAACTTCTCGATCGCTTCAATCGTGCGATCGCGCCGGCTGATGCCAGTGCCGCCATTGGTGAGAATCGTATCGATTCCATCATCGTGCAGGAATTGGTCGCATAGCGAAGCGAGCTGCTGTGGGTCATCGGGAATGATCCGATATGCGACAACCACCTGACCGGCTTCGGTCAGCAACTCGCGAATTTGCCGGCCACTGCGATCATCGGCTTCGGTGCGCGTATCGCTAAGCGTGATGACCGCGCAACGCGCCGATATTTGATCTGCCGCCTGCTTGTGCTCCTGATAGCTCATCGGAATTATTTCGAGGAGGCCACTCTGTCGATCGTCAATCCGGTGGTCGTTTCGTGGATGACAAACGAATTTGCGCCGGGCGTGAGTGTCATATCAACTCTGCCATGACCCGGCTGCATTTTCAGCATGTCAAGATAATTCGGATCGCCCGGGTAGACGCGCAGGACCGCATGGGCGTTGCTGGGCAATTCCGCTTTGAGATCGCTGACATGTGCGGTCTTGCCCGGCGCAACCAGCACGATCCCATGCTTGGCCGACACCTCGGATTTGCGATCCGCGATCTGCTCGGGCGATGCCCATTGGTCTTCGACCGGCCCGCCGGTTTTGGTCAGGGCGATGGTAACCGGCCGCGCGCCTTCGTTCTTCACGGAGACGTCAAAAGATTGAGTCGTCGAGCAGCCGCCGAGCACAAGGGAAGCGAATAAAAACAAAATTGTCCGCATGAGCGCATGGTATCGCAGCGCGGAAGAGCACGCCACGCTGTCTGAATTTGAGGATGGAAAATAGAGGATGGAGGATGGCGATTGCTCCACTGCAACGCTGCGCGCTATCTTCCATCCTCAATCCTCCATCCTCAAAAGCGAGAATAAAGGGAGCGAGAATAAAGGGGACGCACGGACGCACATATTTCTCAAATATGTGCGTCCCCTTTATCATCGTGCCGTTCGTCTCTGGCTTGAAAAGGGTCCGTTGCTTCATCGCTCGGAGCAGCGCTACAATCCCTCCATGAGCAGTGCACCTCAGACGACGCCTCCCAAGCCTGTGCCTCCGACGCTCGCGCCGGCGGTGCTTGATGAATACAACCGGATCGGAATGGATTTTCGCGTTCCGATGCCGCGGCCCAAGGTCCGCGGGATCACGATCGATTTCCATTGCCACCTGTTTGCAGCGCGGCATGCGATGGATTGGTTCGAAGCCGCCGATCATTATGGCATCGATTGCTTTGTCACCATGACCCCGCTGGAAGAGGCGATGGGAATTCAGCGCGAATATCCGGGCCGCGTTCAGTTCATTGTCGTTCCGCGCTGGCAGGATACGTCGCCGAATTTTGTCGATGAATGGCTGCTTCGGCTCGAATCGTTTTACAACATGGGAAGCCGCATCGTGAAATTCCATGCCGCCCCCGGCACGATGGTGATGCGCGGCGTTAAGCTCGATTCTCCCAAATACAAGCCGCTCTTCCGCGAGATCGTCGCCCGCAAGATGGCGGTCATGACCCACGTCGGCGATCCGGACACCTGGTACAACGGGCGCTACACCGACACCGCCAAATACGGCACGCGCGATGAGCATTATCGCATGTGGGCCGATGTGATGAGCGAGTATCCGGATGTGCCGTGGGTCGGCGCGCATCTGGGCGGCAATCCTGAGAATCTGCCGCGCCTGCAGGGATTTCTCGATCGCTTCCCCCGGCTCATGCTCGATTGCAGCGCCACCCGCTGGATGCAGCGGGCGATCAGCGCGCAGCGCGACGCCGCACGCGACTTCTTCATTCGCAACAGCGACCGCATCCTCTTCGGCACGGATCAAGTCAGCGGCGACGATCGCCATTTTGATTTCCTCGCCAGCCGCCTGTGGGTGCACCGCAAGCTCTGGGAGACGGCGTTTGTCGGCCCATCGCCGATCATCGATCCGGACCTGCCACGAGATCAGCAGCCGCTCATTCGCGGGCTGGCGTTGCCGGATGATGTCTTGCAGAAGATCTATCACGACAACCCGATCAAGTTCCTCTCGAAGCTTGGCGTAAGCTTCGGCGGCTGGGGATGAGATGCCGGAGATTCAGTTCACGCCGATGATCGATTTGCAGCACGAAGCCGAAGTGCTGGCGATGATGCGCGGGCTTTACAGCAACGATATCGCGGCCGCGGCCGTCGATTTGCGGCGCTCGCCGCAGGTGATCCGGACGGTCTTGGAACATCCCGAGCGTGGCCGAATTATTCTGTTCGTCGAGAACGCAACCATTCACGGCTACGCAATTCTTATCCCCTATCTGAGCAACGAATTCGGCGGGACAATTCTTTTCATTGACGAGCTGTTCGTGAAAGCCGAATCGCGCCAGCGGGGCATCGCGCGGCAGTTCTTCGACTATCTCCGCCGCGAGCGGCCATATGATCCGGTCGCGATGGTGCTCGAAGTCAGCCCATCGAACGTGCGGGCGCGCAAGCTTTATGAGTCGGTTGGGTTTGTGCTCCGGGATAATGCACTTCTTGTCGCGTCATTCGAGTGATTGCGAAGAGACTGGTCCGCTGATCATCGAGTATGGGCGGGGTTTCTCCTTCGAGCTTGACAATCTTTGGCCGTGGCACGGGTTTGTAACCCGTGCATGCGATTTCCAAGCGAATCAGAGCACGAAAACGGACGGCCTCTTCGATTCTTGCGCCGCACGCACGGGTTGAAAACCCGTGCCACAAGAGACGTTCTCAAGACAGATTCCTCCGCGCGCGGCTGCTCAACTCCTAATGCGCCTTCGCCTTCCCGATCCTGTCCTTCGCGGCTGCCACGATGCTGTCCGCCGTAAATCCAAAATGCTTCTGCAGTTCCTTTAACGGCGCGGACGCGCCGAAGGTTTTCATGCCGATGGTCGCGCCGTTGGGGCCGACGAAGCGATGCCAGCCGAACGTGCTGGCCTGCTCGACGGAGACGCGCGCCGTGACCTCGGGCGGCAATATCGCCGCGCGATAGGCCTCGTCCTGTTGATCGAATAATTCCCACGATGGCATGCTGATGACACGCGCCTTGATCTTGTCCTGCTTGAGCCGCTCGTAGGCATCGATGCAGAGTGATACTTCGCTACCGGTTGAGAGCAGCAGGACATCGGGCGTTCCCGCGCAGTCGGCGAGAATGTACGCCCCGCGCGCCAATCCCGCTGCCGAGGCATATTTCGTGCGATCCAGTGTCGGCAGCGCTTGGCGCGTGAGCACCAGACACACCGGATGATGCTTGAGCTTCATAATCGTCCGCCAAGCCTCGGCGACTTCATTGGCATCGGCGGGGCGGATGGTGATCAGGCCGGGGATCGCCCGCAGGGATGCCAGTTGCTCGACGGGTTGATGCGTGGGCCCATCTTCGCCGACGCCGATCGAATCGTGCGTGAAAATGTAGATGACCGGGATTTCCATGATGGCGGCGAGACGAATCGCCGGCCGGCAGAAATCGGCGAAGACGAAGAACGTCGAGCCGAACGCGCGGACCTTGGAGAGCGACATGCCGTTGACCGCGCCGCACATCGCCAGCTCGCGCACGCCAAAGTGAAAGTTTCGTCCGCCATAAGAAAACGCCTCGGAGCCGTGCACCTGGCCGTGGCTGTCGATCTTGGTGCCGCGCGTGGAAAGCTCGGGCGCGCCAAAGTCGTCCGCGCCTTCAAATGTCAAGCGAGTTTTCGTAGAAGGTGCCAGATCGGCAGCGCCGCCGATCAGCCAGGGGACATTCTTCGCGATCGCGTTCAGAACTTTCCCCGAAGAATCGCGGCTGGCCAGCCCCTTCGCATCTGCTGGGAACGTCGGAATGTCCTTGTCCCATCCATCCGGCAGATCGCGATGCTGCATGCGATACAGGTGATCGGCCTCCTTGGGATATTTAGCGCGATACTGCTCAAAAGCCGTCATCCACTTTTCGCGCAGGTCCGCGCCGCGCGCGCCGATCCCTTCGGCGAAATGCTCGAAGACGCCGTCGGGGATGTAGAATTTCTGGTCTTCGGGGAAGCCGTAGTTGCGCTTGGCGCCTTTAATTTCCTCCTCGCCAAGCGGCTCGCCATGCGCCGTGTGCGTGTCCTGCTTTGTCGGCGCGCCCCAGCCGATGTGGCTATCGACGATGATGAGCGTCGGCCGATCGCTGGTTCGGAAGAAGACCTCGAACGCGCGATCGAGCATGCCAAGATCGTTGGCATCGCCCACGCGCGTCACGTTCCAGCCGTAGGCGATGAATCGCGTCGCCACGTCTTCGGAATAAGCGAGGCGGGTTTGGCCCTCGATGGTGATGCGATTGTTGTCGTAAATCCAGCAGAGGTTATCGAGCTTGAGATGCCCCGCGAGGCTGGCGGCTTCGGAGGATGCGCCTTCCATCATGCATCCATCGCCGCCCAGCGCGTAGACGTTGTAATCGAACATCGGGAACCCAGGCCGATTGAAATGCTCCGCCATCCACTTGCCGGCGATCGCCATGCCGACGCTGTTGGCGTATCCCTGGCCCAGCGGGCCGGTGGTGGTTTCGATGCCGCTGGTCCAGCGATATTCCGGATGCCCCGGGCAGCGGCTGCCGAGTTGCCGGAAATTGCGAATATCATCCCCCTTCACCGAAAGCTCGCCGACGGCTTCATACTCGCGATTCACCGCGCGCACGCCGGTGAGATGAAGCATCGAATAAAGCAGCATCGACGCGTGGCCCGCCGACAGGACAAACCGATCGCGATTGGGCCAGATCGGATCATCCGGATCAAATCGCAGATGCCGATTCCAAAGCGTGTAGGCCACCGGCGCCAGCGCCATCGGCGTGCCCGGATGCCCCGAGTTAGCCGCCTGCACGGCGTCCATCGCCAGACAGCGAATTGTGTTGATGGCGGTTTGTTCGATGCTCAATGTTTCAGTCATGATCCGTGCTCCTGGCAAGAGAAACTGAAGCCGGCCGAGGGTTGGAAATGCGCCAGCATTCTAACACGCGGCGATGGTTGGAGGTCAAGACGGGGGCGCGTCTTCTCCCTCTCCCCTGTACTCAGTGGAGAGGGCCGGGGTGAGGGGACGAACCTGGCGACTTGCGAACCGCGCGATATCGCGGCTCACTGTCCCCTCACCCTGCCCTCTCCCCTGAGTACAGGGGAGAGGGTTCTGAGCGCGACCGCTCGAATGCGGGGAAGGATTGCGAGGCATCGGACTTATCTCGGTCCGCTGGGACAATTCATCGAACTAGCATTCGAGAATCATCACCGGACACGTACAATTCAGGGCGCCAAGTGTGGTCACATCACGAACTGGAGCATTGATGAAACATCTCGCAATCCTCGCGCTCTTATTCGCGCTCATAGGCTGCACCCCTCAACCCGAATCCCGCTTCGCTCATCTGGACAAAACCGCAGCGCGGGTGATGGCGGCGAAAATGCAGGAACAACGCGAGGCGGAATTGGCTGCAGATTTGAAGTCAGCATTCGAGGTTCGTCAGCCTCGCAATGTTCTCGTCCTCTCGGGCGGTGGGGCCGATGGCGCTTTTGGCTGCGGCGTGCTCGATGGCTGGCGAAACGCGCCGGGCGGGCGGCCGCAGTTTGATGTCGTGACCGGCGTCAGCACCGGCGCGCTAATGGCGACGTTCGCTTTTCTCGGGCAGGAGTGCGACGACGCGGTGCTGCGGCAGGTTTATACCCACTCGCGCGATGAGGATATTCATGGCAGCCCATTTGCGCTTGGCCCGCCGGATTCTGTGGTCGATACGGGGCCGCTGCGCAAGTTGATCGCGCGATATGTCACGCCGGGGGCAATCGAGCGCGTTGCCGCCGAGCATCGGGCCGGCCGGCGGCTTTATGTGGCGACAGTCGATCTGGATGCAGGCGAGCTGGTGATCTGGCCGCTCAGCAAGATCGCCGCGGATGGCGGTCCTGGCTCCGTCGAGCGGTTTCAGAAGATTCTGCTGGCGACGGCTTCGGTGCCGGTTTTCTTTCCGCCGGTACGGATCGATGGGGATTTGCATGTCGATGCGGGATTGCGCGAGGCGCTGTTTCTTCGCCGCGCGATGTTGGGAATGTCGCAAGCGTATGACTCGACGCGCGCAGCGGATGCTCCCTCGGCGCCACCGACGATTTGGGCGGTTGTGAACCAAAGACTCGAGATTCAGCCGCGCGCGATGCACGACGATTTGATTGACATCGGAATGCGAAGCCTGGAGATGTATACGCAGTCGCTGGAGTTCGCCAATGTGCGCGAGATCGCCCTCATGGCGGCGGCGCATCAACCGGCGTTTGCGTTTCGGTATGTGAGTTTGCCGATCAACGCCGACGAGCAGGAGCGCGATCCGCTGGGGCCGATGTTTGATCCGGTGCGGATGAAGCGGCTGTATTCCATCGGCCAGGCAATGATGCGCGATTCAGCCGGGTGGAATGTGGGAACGCCGCATGGGGATGATGATCCGGTGGTGATCGGGATGGGGTTGAATCCGTGACGCTGCGCTGACAGAAGTCCTCGCATAGAGGTGAAGTTCTCCATCCTTCGGTGCTCCCAACATTTTGTGTAACACCCGAACCCAAGTTGCCGTCCGCAGTTCGCAATTCACACTTGAAGGTAGCCGTCATGCTGAGCTGAGGTACTCCGAAGCATCTGGCCTCCCTTTGCGATCCGGGAAGATGCTTCGGAGTACCTGCTCTGAAAACGTCGCGAATTCGTGTAGGGTGGGCGTACTCGCCCACCACGTCGCTCATGGTGGGCGAGTACACCCACCTACAACTCCGTTTTCATGTTTCGTGGGCGCGGCGCAGTCGCATGGCCACTCAGCATGACGGTTCTCGAGTCTGATTAACAAACCAAATCCAGTAATGGGAGTGTCCATCAAAATAGGGGGGTTAGGGCGCAGATGCAGACGCCGGGAGTGCAGCAGGAGGAAATAGATCGCGCCTCATCGATCGCGCCGCGCTTTCCTGCCGATAACAGAATACCTAACATATGGGACTCATTGCGCGCCAGGCTCTGGCGCACATGGCTTTTTTGATTGTGAGGGCTTGTGCGGTTGCCGTTTCTTGAATTGGTTCGTCGGCGGGTTGTTGTCCTGGATGGGGCGATGGGGGCCAATCTCCAGGCGCGCACGTTTGATCTGAAGCGCGATTGGTTGGGGCATGAGAATGCCTCCGAGGTGCTCAACCTCACGCGGCCGGATGTCATTCGCGAGATTCATGAGGCGTTTCTGGCTGTTGGCTGCGATGCCGTCGAGACCAATACATTTAATGGCAGCCGCAATGATTTGGAGGAGGCCGATCTGCAGGATCGGGCCGAGGAGGTCAATCGCATCGCGGCCCAGATTGCGCGGAGTGCCTGCGAGAAGTTTGAGACTGCGGAGCGGCCACGTTATGTGATTGGGTCGGTGGGGCCGACGCGCAAATTGATCAGCGTGGGGTTTACTAATTGGGATGCGCTGTTTGAGAGCTTTACGCCGCAGATGCGCGGGCTGATCTCGGGCGGGGCGGATGTCATCCTGATCGAAACGCAGCAGGACATGCTGGCGATCAAGTGCGCGATCGCGGCGGCAAACCGCGCGATGAAGGAACTGGGCCGGCGCGTGCCGCTGATGGTGCAGGCATCTTTTGATACCGCGGGCGGGCAGCAGATGCTCAGCGGATCGGATGCCTCCGCGCTTGTGGCGGCTTTCG
>DATBDZ010000224.1:0-9793 GCA_036276235.1 Humisphaera sp.
TCCACCGGAACACACTGGTTTGTTTTGGGGCTGATGTCTTTGGCGGGTGTGAAGGTGGTCCCCGCGTTGCACTGCGCGCTCTGGCCGGCGGGGCGGAAGCCGACCGGATTCGTCGGCCGGACAATCGCGCGGCTCGATGGGTTCTTCTGGCGGAGATGCGCCGCCGCCACGATCTGCGTCTCGCCCGAATGCGAGCGGCAGGTGCGTGATATCGCGGGCCATCCGCGCGGGCCGATGTTTCAAGTTCGCGCGCAATATCGGCGCGGGTATCTGGATGCGCTGCCGCGCCCAAAATGGCCGGCGGACGGTGCAATGCGAATCATGTACGCCGGCCGCATCGAGCGGAACAAGGGCGTCTTTGATCTGCTGGAAATTGCGCGGCGATTGCAGAGCGAGCGGCCCGGCCGCTTCGTCTGGGAAATCTGCGGCACCGGCTCCGCCGACGCCGAGCTTTCGCGGGCAGCGGCACAAGCGGGGCTTGATGGAATCTTCCAACTGCGCGGCAAGCTCGATCGCACCGCGATGGCCGAAGCATTTGCCCGATCGCACGTCGTCATCGTCCCCACCACCGCCGACTTCGCGGAAGGGTTGAACAAGGTCTGCGTTGAATCGATCCTTGCCGGCCGACCGGTCGTCACGAGCATTCATTCCAATGCAATCGACGTCCTGGGCGCGTCGGCAATCGAAGTCCCCTCCGGCAACCCCCACGCCTACGGCGATGCGCTGCTGCGCCTCGCCGATGACCGCGACGCCTATGAAAGAGCCTGCGCGGCATGCCACCAAGTCCAAGAGCAGTTTTATGACAACGCCAACTCATGGGGAACGGCGCTAAGATCGATTCTGACTTCCTTCGACAATGTGCCGGATGGGACCGGGCAACGGTTGAAATAACCGGCTAAAAAATGAAAAGCAGTTAAGTCCATTCCTTCGTCTCCGTCTTTGGAGTCGAGACACCTTGCCGCGACTGCGTTAACCGTTGAGCCCGTCGCGGCGGGTTCGCGCCGCGGAGCATGGATATGAAGTGACTATCAAGAATTTGCATCGTTATGGCGCTCCTGCTCGCCGCGCTGCTGATTCGCAGCATGCTGGTATTCGATCAACTGAGCTTCCGGTGGCATAAGCACGATCTCTTTGCCGAGTCGTGCAACTTTGAGGTGCTGGTCGCCTGGTATGAATATACGCCGCAGACCCGGTACGATGTCCCTGGGTGGCTGATCGTGACGCTCGAACGTCGCCCGATGGGCGAAGCGCGCGGCGCATGGGCTCGAGTGGGGCCGCGCTTCGATGCGGACGATTACTTCGCCGGCAACTACACGGCCCGCTCGGCGCAATTCCCCCATTGGTTTGGAATCGTCGCGCTGCTTTCGTTGCCGGCCATGCAATTGGCGGTGCGCCAATTCCGGCGGCGTGGAAAACTCCCGCCGGCTTTCCCGGTCTCTACGGCGTAGATTCGTGAGCTCAGGGCGCTTCAACGATCGTGCGGCTTGAGCCGCTACGAACTTACCGGCGAAACGTCCGCCGGCACAAACGCGGGAACCACAACGTTAGCCGGTGTCGGCGCGCTTGGCGGCACCAGCGCGCCGCGGGACTGGCGAGCTCGGCCGACCTGTGCGCGCTCGACCAGACAATAGAAGACATACCCGACCGCGATACTCAGCAGGACCTGTGCCCAGTAATGCCAGATGAACGTTTGGGCGGTTGGCGGATGCGAGCGCGTCAGCTGCAAGAATGCCCCCATTACGAGCGGATGAATCAAATAGAGGCTATAAGAAAACAGCCCGATCCACATAATCGGCCGGAACAGCGGGGATCGGTACATGGCACCATCGAGTGGATGGAGGACCTTCAGTGCAATCGCGCACGTGAGGCATACCGCCAGTTGGATGCCGAGATTCTCCGGACCTGTGGCTGGCGACGCGGGCCTGGGAAGTTGCAGAAACGCGATGATGGTTAGCGGGATCAGCACAGCCGATGACAGGCGCCGCCAGCGCCGTCCTGCCACCAGGTCATAAGCCAACACGCCGAGGCCAAACTGTGGCCACAGGTCAAACGGGAAGGGAAAATGTCGGCCGAAAATGTAAGCCAAAAGGCTTGCGCCGCTAATCGAGTGCAAAATCAGCAGCATGCCGCGCACGCGCCCTCCGACAAGCCGCGTGACAAGCATCACGAGCAATACGACAGCGTAGAACATGACTTCATAACAAAGCGTCCAGAAGACGGCGATTAAATACGGCTGGCTGAATGAGCGCTGGGTAATGGTCAACGTCGAAAACACGAAAGCCGGGTTACGAAATAGCGCCACCCCATCCGAAAGATGGCTGGTGCTGAGTGCTCCGTGGCTAACCATCATCTTTGCCGCGACCGCTAGCGCGGCGGCAGCGAGACACGTCGCAAGATAGGGGGGATAAATCCGTAGGAAACGGGCTCGCACGAATGCCCGTGCGCCGTCGGGGCGGCCCAACATGGCGCATGCGGACCCGCAGATACAGTAACCGCTTACGACAAAAAAGATCGGAACGCCAAGCCGTCCCCACGCGCTTACCGCGTAAAAGCCATTGCGAAGGAGATCGGGAAACCGCAGCGGAACGGTGGTCTGCATTGCGTGCAACATGACGACCCCGAGGCTCGCCAAGCCGCGCCACGCATCGAGTGTGCGGTATCGCTCAAGAGGTATTGGCTTGCCGGCATCAAGCATGATCGAATTCCCCGAAACCTCTCCAAAGACGGTGCAGCGCGGCGGAGTCGCAGCCCATGCAGCACCCGGTGCTGGGGCTGACCAAAGGGCATGCCCAGCGCAGGACGCCGCAAATCCAGACGGCTGACGCAGTTGGTTGACTGGGTCTATCGGTATCCGTTGGCCAGTCCCCAATCCATACGGCCAACAAGCCCATTGCGCGGAGGCGCAATCCCAACGTGAATTATGCTGCCTCAATCCAATTCGTCAACCAATTTCGAGCGGCCCATTCGAACCAGCCATGATACGGTGATCTGCCGACGCGGTTCAGTCGCCAATGCCTGGCGCATGTTGACGAACGGGAATCAGGGGGCATAATCCGAATGGAATTGCGCTGGTAGTGCGGCGGGCTGTTGGCCGGATGATCTTGGGGATCGGCTAACCGAAGCGGCCCGCAAATCCCGCATAAGTAACCCATTTTTGAACCGACTGGGTTCGACCGCGTAGAGCGGTAAGGGTCTGATTGTCATGTCGTCCATTGATCGTGCCATTGATGTGCAGGTGCCCGTGAGCGGTCCCGACGAACGGGAGCGGCGCCAGGGAACGAATACCGCCGCGCCGGCGCTTCCGGGAACTGGGATGAGAATCGCCTGGCTCGGACCTGTCGGTGAAGTGGGCGGCGGGCCCAGCCTTGGCCTCCTTCTGCTGGAGAGCGTTCTGCGCGAGGGCGTCGCGGTCGATTATTTCACCGGTGACGGCAAGCTTCCGGCATCACTTGATGGATTTGCGAACCTATCGGTGGTGACCGTAAGCGGGTGGTGGCAATGGGGAAGGTGGTATAGCCGCCGGCAGATGGCCGCCTTTATCTCTGGCGCGTTTGCTCGAGCGCAGGGGCACAATCGCCTTGCCACGATGCTGCTCGATCGCCATCGCCGCCAACCGTACGACTGCATATTTCAGTGGTCGTACTCGGAGTTGTTCAAGCTGGGCCGCCACCTCGCGGAGCTGCCGCCGGTGATTGTTTATCCGGGGGTGCACGCCGCCGGAGAGCTGCGCTGGCATCGCCGCGAAAGCGCTTATGCGCTGAAATCAGAGCCGGCGTTGATGCATTATGCCATTCGCTGCATTCTACGTTTTCGAACTTTCGTGCAGCGCCGGGAAATGCGCAAGCCCGCGCTGATCATTGGGCTGAGCCGCCGCTTCAATGAGCTTCTGGTTCAGGATTACGGCTTATCGCCGCAGCGTATGGCGCTGCTCTATCATCCGATTCGCGAGGCGGGCGAGACGTCCATCGTCGAGAATCGCCGCCCGCCCGGTTCGCCGATCAAGCTGCTTTTTGTCGGCCGCATCAGCGTCCGCAAAGGCATTGAACAACTGGTTCAACTGAGCCATTCGCTCGACGACCTGGCCGGCAAAATTCAGATCGATGTTGTCGGCGACCGGACGCAATGGTCGGATTACACGGCACATTTGAAGGAGCTCAATCCGCGAACGGCGCGGTTCCGGGGATCGATACCGCATCGGGACATGCCAGCCGTTTACGATAACGCCGACATCCTGCTGGTCCCCAGCATGTATGAGCCGGGCGGGCTGGTGGTTGGAGAGGCGCTGAGCCACGGCGTATGCGTGGTCGCCAGCGACGAAGTCGGTTCGGCCGAGCCAATCGCCGGCGACTGCTGCCGCGTGTTTCCCGCCGGCGACATGGCCGCGTTCGAGACGTGCGTGCGGCGGCTCATCAACGATGTGACCGAAACACCCGGCTTACGGGCCCGCGCCGTGGAAGAGGCCCGCGCGCATTTTGCGCCGGCTCCGGCCGGCGAGCGCCTCGTGAGCCTGATGCAACAATGCACCCGGCCGCGCGCGGCCTCTGTCGGGTCTGCGTCGTAGGACCCTTTCGAGACTACGAAGCGCATCGGTATTCGTGCCGCAACATCGAACTCGCCCGACAACATCCAAAAGCGATTTTACGCTCCGTTGTTGCTTGTTATCACCTAGGCTCCATGATTGCGTGCCATCGGATGGGCCCTTGCGGGATCTCGCCGCCAGCGAGGGGGCGGGTTTGGTAGCCGAGTTCTTGGCTTGCCCGATCGCAGATTTCGGTGAAAGCCGCCCCGAGCCAATGCACCTCGCACAGGACGATCGGGCGATGTTGTGCCAGCGTCTGCCACATCCCTTTGAGGACGTTTACCTCGGCGCCCTCGGCGTCGATCATGACCACTCGGGGCGGAGGAAGCGTGCCCGCCGCGAGCAGGGCGTCGATCTGAACGATGCGGACGGAGATTTTTTTGCCTGGCGCGGGAGCGGCGCCATCGACCAGCTTAAACTCGGTGCCGCCGCGTTCGACCAGCAGCTCGCCTTGTCCCTCTTTGTCGGAGACGGCGCACTCGTGGACATTGACGTTTACAAAACCATTGCGCGCGGCGTTGTCGCGGATCGCCCCAGCGCTGCCGGCGAACGGCTCAAATGCGTGGACGTGGCCGCTGGGCCCGACGAGCCGCGCGGCGATGATCGCGAAAAAGCCGACGTTGGCGCCGATGTCGTAGAAGACATCGCCGGGCTTGAGAAGCCGCGCGAGCGCCTCCTGCTCCTCGATATCGCTGGTTCCCAGTGCGTAGCCCGGGTTCCCGCCGGCGGGGTCAAATCGAAGGCCTTTGCCCACGCCATGGCGCATGACCGATTCGCCCCGGCTAAAGCCGGCGCCGGCGCGGCGAATGAGCGGTGCGAGGATCGGATATCGGAATTGCAGCTGGCCCGCGGCGCGAACCCATCCGGGCGGAAGCCGGCGAACGATCGTGCGAATCAATGACATCTCCGGTTGAACGTCCCCCGATCTTATCGCGCGAAACGCGCTTTGCACGGATCGCGAGTTTGAGCCGCATTCACGGGGGTGAGTGACAATATCGGCGACGAGTCTTGTTCCCTCCTCCGGTACTCCGGGGGAGGGTTAGGGTGGGGGCCGTTCGCGAAAGGCGCGTCTTCTACACAACCCCCACCCCCAGCCCTTCCCCGGAGTACCGGAGGAGGGAGAAATGCCGCCACGTAAAGCGTCATGTACCCATTTGCGGGCGCGGTGGCCCTTGGAATATCCGCCATTTTCAAGGCATCACCGCATACTGCGGGTATCGTGGCCTCGTTGCTATCGGCTGGCTGCGACTCGCAATGCCACAATCGCGTTAATTTAGGAAAGATGGTGCATTTTTCGGAACCAATCTATATGCGCATAACATGTTGTAAAAAAAGCATTTGAGACACACATATTTATTAACATCGATGCACCATTTGCACCGTTTTCGCATTTTCGGGAGGTGCGTTGTTCGGCTGAGCAAACCTTTATGTGTTCTTGGCGGTATATTGTAGTCTGCCGGCTCGCGCGCCTGGGGTGAAGCCGGCGCGGGGTACATTGGGATTCACCGTCTCCGTCGTTGCGCTGATGCGCTGCGAAATTTTGCAAAAAATGATGCGCTTTGGTGCGCGAAGGTGCGCGCGTCGCGCCAGCTCCCATCGCCTTGCGATTTCTGTCGGCATGTAATGGGTTCCAAAGAAACCTCCATCCTCGTCCTGATGCCATTGGCGAGCATTCGCGGCGGCGCGGAGCAGACATTGCTTGATCTGCTGGGCTCGTCCGCGGCGCGAAAGATCAACTGGTCGCTGCTGGCTTTTGAGGAAGGCGAGTTGGTGGAGAAAGTCCGGGCGATGGGGATCGAAGTGACTGTGATCAATGCCGGCCGGCTGCGCCAGCCGCTGCGCGTGGCGGGGACGATTCGGCGAATCGCCCGAAAGGCCCGCGCGATGCAGGCGGACCTGATCCTGAGTTGGATGCCCAAGGCGCATCTGTACGGCGGCTTCGCGGCGCTGCTAAGCCGCACACCGGCCTGCTGGTTTCAGCATGGGACGCCTTCAGCCGCAAGCATGCTCGATCGCGGGATGGCGCGGCTTCCCGCCCGCGCGATTCTCACATGCTCCGCGGCGGTGGCCGCATCGCAGGCGAAGCTCTCGCCCACGAGGCGCACGATCGTGGTGCATCCGGGTGTCGATCTGGCGAGATTCGATTTGTCGAAGCTTCCCGCGCCCGCTGATTGCCGGCGGCTACTGGGGCTGCCGGCGCGAGGGCCTCTGATCGGCATCGTGGGACGCTTGCAGCATTGGAAAGGGATTCACGTTTTGCTGGAGGCGATGCCGCGCATCATTGAGCGGCATGCCGATGCGCATTGCGTGGTCGTCGGTGGGCTTCACGATCTGGAACCGCAGTATCCCGGCTTTCTTCAGAAGCGGGCCGAGGAACTGAAGCTGAGCAATCATGTGACATTTGCCGGCGCGCAATCGAACGTGCCGCTCTGGATGATGGCGATGGATGTCTTCGTTCATGCTTCGGATTGCGAGCCTTTTGGGATCGTGATCCTCGAGGCGATGGCGCTAGGCAAGCCGGTGATCGCGGGCGACAGCGGGGGGCCGCGCGAGATCATCACGCCGGGCGTCGATGGGATGCTGACGCCCTTTGGCGACGCGCCTGCACTGGCGGGTGCGATCTTGAAATACCTGGACGAGCCGGAGTTTGCCCGCCAGATGGGCGCGGCCGCGGCACTTAGAGCGCGGCAGTTTTCCACGCAGGCGTTTGCGGAAAAGGCCGTCGATTCCTTGCTCGAACTGACAAGCAACGCCGATGGTGCTCACGCAGGCTCGCAAAGCCCCGGACAGGGCGTCGAGATTCCGATAAATTGCCGGGAGCCTTTGGCATGACGGCCCTGGCCGAAAAACCTCAGGCAGTGGAGAGCGGCCGGGCCGGCCATCTGGCGGCGCTGGACGGGCTTCGCGCGATGGCGGCGCTGTATGTTGTGCTTCATCATGCCTGGATGATCGCCATGCCCGGGCCGCCGGTCGGGCGGGCGGCTCAGGTTTGCAATATCCTGCTGAGCCGCGGGCACGTCGCGGTGGATTTGTTTATCGTCCTCTCCGGCTTCTGCCTGATGTTGCCGGTCAGTCGCGGCGAGGGGGTCTTGAAGGGAACATCACTCCAGTTCTTCAAGCGCCGGGCGCGGCGGATTCTTCCGCCATACTACGCCGCCCTTGCACTAAGCCTGGTGGCGGCGACGACATTTCTTCGCTTCGAAACAGGATCACCTTGGGATGGATCGATCCCGGTTACCGCTGCCGGCATCATCAACCACGCGCTGCTGATCCACGAGTGGTTCCGGCCGACCTCCATCCAGATCAACGGGCCGCTCTGGTCGGTCGGCGTGGAGTGGAAGATTTACTTCCTCTTCCCGCTGCTCATCGTGGGGTTTCGCAAGTACGGACCGGTCGTCGTTGCGACTGCTGCCGTGATTTTGTCTTATGCGTTGCTCTTGGCGCTCCGTTGGACGCCGATCAATACCGCGACCGGCGGCGTATCGGCGCATTACATCGGTCTGTTTGCATTGGGAATGCTTGCAGCGGAAATCTCGACTTCAAGTCGAGAGCCTTATCGCAATCTTCGAACTTGGATGCCGATGCCGCTCGTTCTGGTGCTGGCGACGATCGCCTGCGTGGTGGCTTCAAGAATCCCCCTGCGCCACGAAGACCTTACGCCCTTTAACGATCTGTTCGTTGGAATTTGGTCAGCGATCCTAGTGATGACCGCGATCACACGGCCCAAAGGCATCGTACATCGCGTAGCGGCCACGCGGTGGCTGGTCTTTGCCGGTACATTTTCGTACAGCATTTATCTCCTGCATATGCCGCTGCTGCAGGCGATCTGGCAATACGGGATGCCCAGCTCCCATCGCACGGGTTTGGCCACGCTGGCGATTATGACGGCCGTCGCGATCCCGATCACCCTCCTGATCTGCTACCTGTTTTTCCTCGCCTTTGAGAAACCGTTTTTGCGGGCGCGCAAAGGACGCACGATCGAAGCATCCTCACGGGATTTTGGCGCGACGATGTTTGTGAGTGGCAGCGACGGCGCGGTTCCCTCCGCGATGCTCTCAGACGCCGACGTTGTCAGTACGTTACGGGAGCCGCAATGACCCTTGAGGTTGACGAGCATCAGGCCCCCAAACTGCTTAATGCGCCAGGTAGCGGCCAGTCGATCCATTTGGCCTACCTCGACGGCGTTCGCGGGTTGGCGGCGCTCTACGTCTTGCTGGAGCACATTCAGCTCAGCGGCCTGGATTTGATCAATGCCCGCGCTCTGGCGCCGGGCGCGGGAACTCATCTGCAGCGGTTCGCCCTTTTCCTGAACTCGTCGGTTCTGGGATTCGGCCATCTGGCGGTGGATGTGTTTATTGTATTATCAGGATATTGCCTGATGCTGCCGGTCGTGACCTCACCAGACCAGAATCTGCGCGGCGGCTTGCGCGCCTACATCGCGCGGCGAGCCTGGCGCATTCTGCCCCCTTATTACGTCGCCTTGGCGCTCGCGCTCATCTTCGCCGTGCCCAATGGCGTGATCAACATGTACTCGCGCGGCGACGTGATCACGCATCTGTTGCTGGTCCACAACGCCAACCCCGCGTGGCTGTTCTCCATCAATCCGCCCATGTGGAGCATCGCCGTTGAATGGCAGATCTATTTTATCTTTGCACTGCTGCTGCTGCCGGTGTGGCGGGCCGCGGGCAACGGAGCGGCGTTGCTCGTCGCGTTTGTGCTGGGTCTGAGCCCTATCTATCTGCTGCCGTCGTCGTTCAATATCGAGTGGTCGTGCCCGTGGTATATCGGTTTGTTCGCGATGGGAATGGTCGCCGCCAACGTAAGCCTCAAGCGCATCTCCCCCCGCGCCTGGCGGATTCCGTGGCTGATGGTCGCCGCGCTATTGGTGATGCTGACCGGGCTGACCTTCCTGTGGCAACGGAATCCTCACGTCCACGAGCTATGGGTGCGCTGGTTCCGCATCGCGAGTCGCGGCTTCGGTTGGCCGCTGGATGTTCTGGCGGGCGCGGCGGTCGCCTGTGCCTTGCTCGGCCTGACTCGCGCCCAATACTCCGCGACGGGCGCCTTTGCGCAAAAGACATTGCGGCTTCTCAGGTCTCGCCCGCTGGCTCTGCTCGGCGCATTTTCATATAGCCTGTATCTCGCGCACGCTCCGGTGACGTCTTTTGTCTTTGGACGCCTGGGGCGGATGAATCTTTCGCCAGGTCTGGGGTA
>DATBDZ010000225.1:0-3428 GCA_036276235.1 Humisphaera sp.
CACCCCACTTTCAGAAATCCGACCGCCCTTTAGTCACTACATTTCTCAACGCCTATTCGCTGGGCAACGCTCAATCTTCATCCCGCATTTCTGCATCCGCAAACTCGCATTCGTCATTGGCATAGGTTTTGACTTGGCGCAGTGACGTTCATGAACGTGGGCTCGGGTGGCTCACTGCTCATTCCTGGGGTTCTGAGATTCATGCGGCGACTTCAATGCGTCGCGGAAAGTTGCATCTATGCGAAAGAATGCGTTGTGTGGGCTGGTCGGTCTGGTATTGGCAATCGGCGCGACGGCCAGAGCGCAGGAGGCTGTCAAAGTTGGGGTTCTGCACTCACTATCAGGCACGATGGCGATTTCGGAAACGTCGCTGCGCGATGTTGTCCTGATGGCGGTTGAGGAAATCAACGCCAAGGGCGGCGTGATGGGGCATAAGCTCCAGCCGGTCGTCGTTGATCCGGCGTCCAACTGGCCGCTCTTTGCTGAGAAGGCCAAGCAACTGATCGTGCAGGATAAAGTCGCGGTGACTTTTGGCTGCTGGACCAGCGTCAGCCGCAAGTCCGTGCTGCCGGTCTTCGAGGCCAAATACACCAAAGACCAAAACCCCTACGGCGGCGGACTTCTCTTCTACCCCGTGCAATATGAGGGCGAAGAGCAGAGCCATAATATTTTCTACACCGGCGCTTCGCCCAACGAGCAGCTCATTCCTGCCGCCGAGTACATGATGGGCAAGGAAGGCGGCGGCAAGACCAAGTTCTATCTGCTCGGTACCGATTACGTCTTCCCGCGCACCGCCAACAAGGTACTCAAGGCGTTTCTGTTGGCCAAGGGCGTACCGGCGGCGAATATCGCCGAGGAATACACGCCGTTCGGCCATAGCGATTACCAGACGATCGTCGGGAAGATTAAGGACTTCGCCAAAGATGGAAATGCCTGCGTTCTTTCGACCATCAACGGCGACAGCAACGTCCCCTTCTACAAGGAATTCGCCAACCAGGGCCTGACTGCCGACAAGTGCCCGATCATGGCGTTCTCGGTGGCAGAAGATGAGCTGCGCTCGATGGAGACCGAAAAGCTCGTCGGCCATCTGGCGGCATGGAACTATTACCAGTCGCAGGAAACCCCGGAAAACAAGGTATTCGTCACTGCGTTCAAGAAATACGCCGCCAGCCATCGTCTGCCGGGCGGCGACGCCCGCGTGACCGACGATCCGATGGAAGCCGCCTACTTCGGCGTCTATGTCTGGAAAGCCGCGGTTGAAAAAGCCGGAAGCTTTGACACCGAAAAGGTGATCGCGGCGGTCTCCGGCATCGAGTTCGACGCGCCCGGCGGCAAAAAGAAGATGGACACCCTCAACCATCACACCTGGAAGCCGGTGCTGATCGGATCGATCAAAGCCGACGGCCAGTTTGACATCATCTGGAAAACGCCGGGCCTCGTTCACCCGGATTCCTATAGCACCTATCTGCATACGCCGGACGAGCTGAAGAAGCTGACCGGCGCGATGTAACGAAGTTTTAATGGGCGTGCCGTCCGCGGTCCCAGCAGCCGCGGCGGCGCGCTTCATCTGGAACATCACACGCAATATTAGATTCCAAGGAGAAACGGATGCGAAGTTCGAAGATTTCAGCAAGCTTGATTGTCATGTCGGCGTTAGCGATAGGCGGATGCACCAGCTCCAGCGCACCGCCGACAACGATGCCGACCACGATGCCGGCGATGGCCATGACGCCCCCCGCCGCCAAGGACCTCACGCATACGCTGGCAAAAGATGAGCCTTACTTCACGAGCGAGCCTTCCGGCCCCGGCGCCGCTCCGGCAGGAATGCTCAAATCCGGCACGAAGGTCTTGATGGTCATTCCGGGCGCGATGTACAGCCAGGTCATCACGGACACGGGCATGTCGGCTTATACGATGACGGATGGTTTACAGCCGCTCGGCAAATGAACAATTCCGTAGGGTGTGCTTTAGCACACGCGGAGCCTCAGAACCCTCTCCCCTGTACTCGGGGGAGAGGGCAGGGTGAGGGGCCGGGCCGCGAACTTGCGCCATTTGGATATCGACGCGTTCGTCCCCTCACCCCAACCCCCTCCCCTGAGAACAGGGGAGAGGGAGCAAAGCGCGAATCGCTCCCGTTGTAATGAGGTGCTGATGCGAATCGTCGTGAGCAGCGCTCCACAGTGCAACCGCCTGCGACATCTCCTGCTCGTCGCGATTGCGATGGGTTTCCTTATCGCGCGGCAAAGCCAAGCCGGCGGCGGTGCCGATGCCGCGCAGGTTCCTGCGGAACTTGTTGCCGCGATTAAGCAGCTCAAAACCGCGGATGCCGACGGGCGCCAGAAGATTTACGACCTGCTCGCCGCCAAGGGTGACGCGCGGCTCAATCCGGCATTGCGGGCTTACAAGGATGGATCGCTGCTGCTGCGCGATGATCGCCTGATGCTCTTCGGCGAGCGCGAGACGGTGAAGGACAAGGGCTCCGTTCTTCCCCTGCTCGACGCCCTGACGCATCAGAATGTGCTCGGCCCCGACGGGCAGCCGGTTTATTTTCCGAGGCCCGATCTTTCCACGGCGATTCGCGCGCCGCGATTGCTTTCGGAGAAGAAGGCGGTCGCCGATCTGATCGCGACGCTTTCGCTGCTTGATCCGGATCCGGTGGTGCGGATCGCCAGCATTCGCGACGCCGGCGAGCGCGCGGCTCGCGCAATGCCTGACCCGGATGATGCTGTCCGATTGCTCGATGCGTTAAGCAAGTGCTCGGCGGCATTGAATGCCAAGCTTGCCACCGCGTCGGCGGACGAGAAGGCCACTATTACGCCCGCGATCGCGGCAATCGCCGCCGCAAAGGCGGATCGTCCGCAATCCGTCGCATCGCCGGTTCCGGGAAATTCGAGCGTTTCCGCGGCCAAAGCCGCGCTGATAAAACTCCAGCCGGCAACGAGCAGTGACACATCTCTCGCGACGACGTTGAAGGACACCATCTCGGCAACTTCCACCTATCTCGATCATCTTGATGCTCGTCAGGCGATGCTCGAAGAGCTTCCCAAGACCGCCGCGGCGCTCAGGCGGCAACTGGAGAAGGATCCCAAGGGTCAATTCGCGCCGGCGCTGAACGAATCGATCGCGAGCATCGAGCTGGTCACCAGCACTGATTCGGCAACGCGGATCGCCTCGGTCGGGGCACTGGGGAAGATGGGCACGAGCCGCGCTGCGAACCTACTGGACAAGATCGCGCAGGCAGCCCAGCGAATGGGCGACAAGCAGCTTGAAACGGCGGCGATCGCCGCCCGCGATTCGGCTAATCGGTATCAAACATTTGCTCATTCGGTTCAAAACACTTTTGCCGGATTATCGCTGGGAAGCATTCTGGTGCTGCTGGCGCTGGGGCTGTCGATCATTTTCGGCCTGATGGGCGTGATCAACATGGC
>DATBDZ010000226.1:0-2567 GCA_036276235.1 Humisphaera sp.
CAATGAACGCGACGACGAGCTTCGGATTTTCCAGCGGCGCGCCGCAGATAAAACTGCTGTTGAAGCGGGTCAAGCTGTAGCCGCGCTTGCCTTCGCTGATATGGGCGGTGCCGGTTTTGCCGAAGAGATTCCAGGTGTCGCTGCGGGCCGCGGTGGCGGTGCCGCGCACGACTACATCTGACATGATTCGCCGCATCTGTGCCGCCACTTGCGGATCGATCACCTGCGGGAGATCGCGCAGCGAAACCGGCTTGGCTCGGGCGACGAGGTGTCCGTCGGCGTCGAGTACGCCGCGAATCAGCGTCGGCCGCACCAGCCGCCCGCCATTCCCATAGGCGCAAAACGCGCGGCAAATCTGTATCGGCGTCACCATCAGCTCATATCCCTGCGCCACGGATTCGGTGCTGGTCTTCTGCCACTTGGCCAACGGGTTGACGCGGCCGGGGTCCTCGCCGGGCAGCTCGATTCCGGTCGGCTTGCCGAAATCAAAAGTTCGCAGCGCGCGATAAAGCTGCAGATTTCCCATCCGCTCGCCGAGCATCGACATGCCGATGTTGCTCGATTTAACCAGCACATCCCACGTCGCGAGGTGGCCGTATGCGTGTACGTCTTTAATGGGGCGGCCGTAGGCGGTGTGCCATTCTTTGCCGGGGATGGGCCAGATTTCGGTGGGGTTGGTCACGTGCCACATCAGCGCCGGGCCCAGGACAAATGGCTTGATCGTCGAGCCCGGCTCATAGGGGGAAACCAGCGCATTGTTGCGCCGATTTTCCGGCGCCACATCGTCGATATTCTGCGGCTCAAAGCTGGGATAATTCGCCAGCGCGAGGATCTCGCCGGTCTGCGGATCCATGACGATGACTTCGCCGCGCTTGGCTTTGTTGGTGCGGCAAGCTTCCGCCAGTGCCTGCTCGGCAAACATCTGAATGTTGCTGTCGATGGTGAGGACCAGATGCTGCCCATGCTCGGGCGGCAAATAGTCATCCGCCGCCACGGAGATCGGCCGGCGCCGCGCATCCTTGAGCACGCGTTCGTATCCGTCGCGGCCGGAGAGCATCTTGTCGAATCGCAGCTCGATGCCTTCCAGTCCGTGCCCATCCTTGCCGCAATCGCCCAGGATATGAGCCGCCAGCCCGCCCATCGGATAAACGCGCACGTTTGTCGGCACAAAGCCGACGCCGGGAATGTTGAGCTTCTGAATCTCGGCGATGCGGTAATCATCCACATCGTCGGCGATCTTCACGAAGCGGCTGTCGCCGCGATCTCCCAGCGCATGCGCAATTTGCATCGGATCGACGCCGACCAGATGCGCCAACTTGAAGACGGCTTCGTCCTTATCCAGCGGATTGCGGCCTTCTTCGTCGAAAACTTCGTTGATGAAATGCGGATCGATGAACAGCGCCTGATGCTGAATAGTGCCGGCCATCAGCAGGCCATTGCGGTCATAGGCGTTGCCGCGCCGGGCCTGGAGAGTGGCGGTCTGGTGCTGCTGGCGCTCCGCCTTGGGAAGCGTCCCCTGGCGGCCATATGTTTGCAGGTAAGCAACGCGGCCAACGAGCACGCAAAACGCCAGACAGATCACAACGATGATGGCGGCAGCCCGACGAGTAGAGAAAGTCTGCATGCAGGATTCCCAGGTCCGATAAATTCATCGGCAAAAGGGAAGCGGCATGGAGAGGAAAAATGCGCGTGAGTTTGCGTCGAGTAGCGATGGCGATTTTCGCGCACCATCATGCTGACGGAAACCGAGAATGTTTGGACTACGGGCGATCGCGCTCAGAACCCTCTCCCCTGTACTCAGGGGGAGAGGGCTGGGTGAGGGGATGGCGAGTCGCGACGTGGCGCTCTTTGCAAAGAAGACGCGTTCGTCCCCTCACCCCGACCCTCTTCCCTGAGTACAGGGGAGAGAGAAGATGCCCAACCGTGAGTTCACTCTTCCGATCGTGTATAGATACGCCTTTGCGGGAGACCGAAAATGCACAGGCGGAATCGTCGGCGCGGGTTCATCATCATCTTTGGCTCGCGAACGATCAGCACGCGCGAGCGCGCATCCGAAGTGCAGGGCCGCTGCCCCCACTGCGGCGAGGATGAAGCGCGGCTGATCGGCCGCGCGCGGCGGCGATGGTTTACGCTCTTTTTCATCCCCGTCATCCCGATGGAGACGAGCGCTCATCGCATCTCGCAGTGCCGCGAGTGCAAGCAGATGTTTGATATGCCGATCGAGGAATTCGCCCGCCGCGGCGGATCGCGCGGCGGGAATGATTTCTCCGAATCAATCACCCTCTACAACCAACTCCGCGAACGCCCGGATGATGGAAAGCTCATGCTCCAGTTGCTCAAAACCTACGAGCAAATAGGAGAGCCGGGTGAAGCCGAATCCGCCGCGCGGCATTATCCCAAAGCATTCGCGGCCGAGCCGCAGTGTGCTGTCGTTTTGGAACGAATGCGGCGCGGGATGAAGTAGCTGTGCTGCAGGTTCAGGGTTGTCCCGCGAAAACGCGCTCCGCTGCGCGTCGCGGCTAACCGGGCGCGGAGATGAAGCGGATTTCAGTCAAGTCGATTGATGG
>DATBDZ010000227.1:0-11569 GCA_036276235.1 Humisphaera sp.
TACTGCTTCGCCGGCGACGTGGTTTGGCAAGTGATGCGGATCTGAATCGATTTCTGCCCGCCGGATTTGATCGGCAAGGGGATGAAATTCGTCCACGTGGGCGTGGTATTCGCCGCCAGCAAAGCGCCCTCGGGGGTGGCATCGTCCAGCCCTTGATAGCGGCCGGCGTCGGTGAAGATCCGCTTCCAGCCGGTGCCGTCGTTGACCTCTATCTTGAGCCAGTCGTTGGCGCCGAAGTTGATGCCGGATTGCGACGCCAGCAGCCGCACGGAGAGGGCGGTCGCGCCGGCGGTGTTGATCGTTCGCGTGATCGAGATCGACGACGGCGTTGTCGATGTCGCGGACAGCACCGTATGTGCAGCGGCAAACTGCACCTGCGCCGTCGCCGACGGCGTCGCGGACCAATTCGGCGCAACCCCGCTTTGGAAATTGCCGTTGAAGATCGTCTTGTCCAAAGTTGGCACCGTTCGCGTATCGAGCAGGAAAATGCCATCGCCGACGCCGGCGGCGGTTCCCACGATCGATACTTGAAATGCAATGTATCGCCCATCGGGGCTGACGACCGGGTTGGACGCTTTGAATGGTCCATCATCGCCAATGCGCGTGATTCGCTCGAAGTGGGTGGAGTTGGCTGTCAGCGTCAGTTTCCAGATGTCGATGTATTGGGCTGTTTGATGACCCGCACCCTTGTCGCGGCTCGATTCCACCAGAATCGATTTGCCATCAGGGAAGATGCCTTCAGGCTCGTTGTACTCATTGGTGAATGACCGGTAGACGGTGAGCGCGCCGGTCTTCACATTCGCCCCGAGCACCGAAGCGATCGGCCCCTTGTAGTCGGCAAAGATGATCTCGCTGTCGTTGTTACGGAAATCCTGCCCGTTCACGTATGTCGAAGGACGGCTCACCACCACCCGCTTGTTCGCCAGCGTCGGCACGCCATCGGGATATGTAACCTGCGCCATGAACAGCGACGAGCCGTGTACGGGAAACGTGCCCGGGTCCAGCAGATTGTTATCTCCCCAGGCGATGGTGTTGGTCAACCGCGAGACGGCCAGGCCGTCATAGCATTTAGCGCCAAGCCGCACGGGCGTGGTGGTTCCCGCCTTCAACATCCAAAGTTCCTGATCCTGATCCAGCGTGGCAACGGTATCGGCTTTGGCCGAGCCGACGAGGATGTAGTCTCCATTGGGAAGATAGTGAACGCGAGTAAACCAATGGAGGTCCGCACCGGCCGTAAGGTCCGTCGTGATGCCAGTCTTCAGATCGACTTCATACGCATCGCCGATGACGCTGCGCACGTACGCGATGCGCGTCCCGTCCGGCGAATAAACCGGTCGCCCGCCCGTATCGGTGATGCGCTTGATATTCCAGGGAAGATCCCGCTCGTACGCCGCGACGGGCGCTGGCGTGGTCGTGAGGGCCGCAACGTTCGCGCCCGTCAACGCGGGCGCAGTCGCGCTCATCAGAGCGCGGGATTCCAACCTCTCGCACACGAAGGTGCGGCATTTTCCCCGATACATCAATGACTCCGCAATCCAGAGATAAAAGGTGCCCGGCGAGCCGGCCGAACGTAGCAGCGCTCAAGCGGCAACGCAAAATAAAATGTAAATCGACCCCCGTTTTTTAGACTTTCACGATGTAAAAGATACACGAGGCCACCCGCGGGCCGCCCCATACCGAATAATCGTTACAACTGGCTATTTGCGCAGTTGTAGCTGCTTGTCAGCGCGATCGCGATCCATTGCCGCGCGCTTGAATTCTCGGCGGGCGATTTCAACAACCGCAAAGTGCTTCGGTGAGCCGCCAACAACTGTGGAGAGAAGTTGGATGAGTGTCGTCGGCAAGGGCACGGCTCCGGGGAGTTCGAGCTGATTGCGAACGTATGGAAACAAAAAAGCCAGCGTTGCCGGGTGCCGGGCGACTTCCGCCGCCTGCGCTACCGCTTCACGGTTGGAAACCAATTGTCGTTCCAACGCGACATCCATTCCTCTGCGGCTGCGAAGCGAGGCCAGAAACTGAAGCAATCCTTCCGGCGTGTTTGAAACTGCGGCGTAACGATCGTCGCGAATCTCTTCAAGCATCGCGATATCCTGCCAATCCGACTCACGCTCAGTTTCCTTGCTACGCATCAGATCAGACAGACCTAGAAAGGGCATCATCTCCCCGCCGTATTGTCCCAGTTCCGCACGCGCCTTGAGGCCGGCAAAATCGTCCAACAGGTGATTGCGCAACCAGAATTCCAGCCATTGCGGTCGGCCATCCGGCAGCTTGCCCACTTCGAATCGGGCAAAGTCAAGCTTCCGCCAGACAGCCTCTTCTCGGATTGAACCAAGTCCAGAAATTGCCGCCATGCTCGTACGCAATTCTGCTGGAGTTGCGATGGAGGTAACCAGATCAAAATCAATTGTATTGCGGTCAATTCCGTAGTAACGAACCGCGTGGCCGCCCATTACCAGCGCGTCAATCCCCGCTTCACGGAGCAATCGAACAATGCGTGCGAGTTGTTGGTCCGCGGTCACGGAAGCGCGTCCTCCCGGCGCCGGCTGCCATGTGACATCAACAGTTTGATCGCCTCGTGTTGCTCAAAGGAGGAATCGTCAAGTTCGACGACAAGGCGCGCTACCTCTGACAGATGTGCGTCCAGGAACATCTCTTCTGCCTGCGAAGCGGAGCTGGCGGCCCCAGTAAGCAAAAGTTCCTCAATCGCGATGTTCACCGCATCGGATGACAGGATCGTCGCCATGTTTATCAGAATAGCATAAAACGCAGGGAGGGTCAGGACTGTTGTCATCGGCAGGGCGGCATTCGCGTTTCATCCCACCAGTGCGTCGGCGACCTCTTTGAGCTTGAATTCCATCCCTACCGCTTATCCAACCGCGCCGTGTCGAGACGTTTGATGAACGAATGTTTCGTGACGTTCGCCGCCCGCAGTGCGGCGACTTTCGCGCTGAACGCCTCCAGCGCATCCTGGCGGATCGCCAGGTCACGCAGGTCGCGAAGGGTTTTGATCGCTGACTCGTATGCTGTTGATTGTTTCATCGCGATTTGCTGGCTTACGTCGTGCCAGACGTTCTGCTCGCGGGTCGCCAATTCATTGAGATATTGCTCGCGGGCGGCGGCTTTCTTCGCCGCCTCACGCGCCTTCCTTTCCTCTGTACGCTTCCGCTCATCGGCGGCGCGTTTCTGGCGAATCGCCTCCGCCAACTTCAGCAGTTCCTTCACCGGCGGCCCGCTCAACAAATCCGCCCCAGCCGGCGATTGCGATCGGGCGTACTGCTGCATCAGCTTTGTTCCGATGCGCAGCCCTTCGCCGCTGGCGGCTTCAAAGAGAAGCTCGTCCTTCTCTTCGGGCGGCAATTGCTCAATCCAGCGTTTCAGCGGCATCTTTGGCGGAGCTGCCGGCTCGGCCAGACCCGCCGCCGCCAGCAACAAGTCGTCGTCCACTCGAAGAAAACTTGCCAGCGCAGTTTGGGCGGCCGTCAGATTATCCAATCCGGGAGGCGCCACCGGAGAGCGCCCGCGAGCATCCTCGTCATAAACGTTGACGCCCGACAGCCATCCCAGATAGAGCGGGCGAAGATCGCCGCTGAGAATTTCCCCGCGCACCGGCGCCAGCGAAGCGGCCTCGCTTTCGCCGACATCGTCTTCGTAATCATCCGAATTGGATTCGAAATCGATCAGCACCCGCTCACCCGACGTGCGAAACCGAATCATTTCGCTCGATGCATATACCTTCCACGCCTTCAGATCGATTCCATCCGCCGGCACCCCCAGCAGCAGGCGATGCGTTCCCCAATTCGCATAGTAGTACATGAGGTCGAAGTACCTGGTCACCATCAGATCGGGTTTGCCTTTGAAGTTGCCCCAGTTGTATTCGTTAACGAAGCGGGTTGCGGTGATTTCCGCCCGCGTCGAGAACTCGCGCACTTCGCTCATTTGCTTGCGCGTCAGAGGATGATCGATCGCCAGGAATTCGTAGTATTGATATTCGCTCATGGCTCTCTTCGCTTCCCGTGGAAACCTTGTCAGCCGGGAGTGTCGCCGCTTCAATTGCGTCGATCAACGGCAACGCCTAATTCTTCGGCTGCAACTCCGGCTTCCGAAAAGCCGCGAAGAGATCCCACATCGCGACGCCCACCCAGACCACTTCCAGCGCAACGCCCGGCCATGCCTTGTCGGCGATCTGCGATGCGCCGAGCAGCGAAGCGCCGACGATATTGATCAGCGCGGCGTGCGCCGGCGCGAGCTTGCGCTTGAACGCGAAGGCGATGATGATGAGCGCCGTTCCGATCCAGCCTATCAGTTGAAGCCACATGTGCGCGTCTCCCGTTTGCGAAAGATCGGGGAGTATAGCCACGCGATTGCGCCGCGCACGAGACGTAAGAAACCGGCGGGCAGTGCCCGCCCTACGCGCCGCATTTGCCCGTAGGGCGGGCACTGCCCGCCGCGTTTTCGGAGCAGACCCGTGCTTCTTTGAGTGATGACAGACGCGGCTGGCGAGTACGCCGACCTCTTCTGGCACCGATGGTATCCCGAGCTCACGTGCTCTCCGCTGATACCGTCGCCTGCAATATTTGCGACGTATCGCAATTAATCCCTGTCGACTGATAATTGTGTTCGACGCGCGACAGCGCGAGGTAGGGCGGGGTTTATCCCGCCGATTGCTTTTCCTGCGGCGGGTTTGCTCGCCCGCCGTTTGTCAATCGCGGTGGGCGAGTACTCCCACCCTACAATGAGAGTAAACAACACATGAAAAGTCTTCGCAAAATCCTCCTGACTGTCGTTGCCGCCATCTGCCTGATGCTCCCCGCAACCGCCGGACGGGCGGCCGACGAACCACCGACGGCGACGCTCACCATTCGTATTGCCGACCTGCGCAATCACAAAGGCGATCTGATCTTCGGCCTCTTCAAACAAGCCGACGGCTTTCCCAGCACGAAAGACAAGTCGGTGAATTGGCAGGTGAAACCCGCCGCCGACGGCGTTGAGTTCACTGCCAAGCTCGCGCCCGGCAAGTACGCCGCCTCGGTCCTGCACGATGAGAATCGCAACGGCAAGATGGACAACAATGCCGCCGGCATTCCCGTCGAAGGTTACGGCGTCACCAATAACCCCAAGCCGAAATTCCGCGGCGCAACGTTCAAAGAAGCCACCTTCGATCTCCCTCCGCAGGGGGCCACCCTGACGATTAGCGTGCAGTATTTCCGGTGATGCGGTCTGCCGGCCTGCTTCCGCTCACCCTGTTTTTCCGCTATTTCCTCTTGACTTTCCCTCATTTTGCCGATTAACTACCTGACTCAAATGAACGTGGCCACCCTTACACTTTCGCGGCTTACCCTGGTCCTTAGCGGCCTTGGGCTCATTTACGCGCGATCGTAGGGAAACCCGTTCAATCGGAATCGACTTTGAACCCTGCGATGCGGATCGCGGGGTTTTTTCATTTTGGTGGGTTGTTGGTTGTAGGTTGTGGGTCGTCAATCGCTTGCGACCTACAACTCACAACCAACAACCCACAACCATCAAGGAGCAGTTATGGACTCGGTCCGAATTTTCGATACCACCCTCAGAGACGGCGAACAAGCTCCCGGCGGCACGCTCACGCTCCCGGAAAAGCTCGAGATCGCGCGTCATCTTGAGGCGATGGGTGTCGATATCATCGAGGCCGGGTTTCCCATCAGTTCGCCGGGCGATTTTGAGTCGGTGCAGACGATTGCCGCCGAGATCAAGCGGAGCGTCGTGTGCGGCCTGGCCCGCAGCACGCCCAAGGATATCGAGCGCGCCGGCGAGGCGGTGAAGCACGCCGCCAAGTCGCGCATTCATATTTTCTGCGCAACCTCCAAGATCCATCGCGATCACAAGCTGCGCAAGGGGAAGGAAGAGATTCTCCGCATCAGCGTTGAATCGGTGAAGCAGGCGCGGGCGTATACGAGCGACATTGAGTTTTCGCCGGAAGATGCCAGCCGCACCGAGATGGACTTTCTGGAGGAGATCGTGCAGGCGGTCGTCGAAGCCGGCGCGACGACGGTGAATCTGCCTGATACGGTTGGCTACGCGACACCCAAAACCTACGGCGAGATCTTTTCGCACCTGCTCAAAAAGCTGCCGATCCTGCGCGAGCGAAACGTCATTCTCTCATCGCACTGCCACGATGATCTGGGATTGGCGGTCGCCAACTCCTTGTCGGCGATGGAAAACGGCGCGCGGCAAATCGAATGCACGATCAACGGCATCGGCGAACGCGCGGGAAATGCCGCGCTGGAAGAAATCGTGATGGCGATTCGCACCCGCCACGATCATTACAAAGTCAGCACCAACATCGATACGACCAAGATTTATCCGGCGAGCCGCATGGTCAGCTCGCTGACCGGGCTGGTCGTGCAGCGCAACAAAGCGATCGTCGGCGAAAACGCCTTCGCGCACGAAGCCGGCATTCATCAGGATGGCGTGCTGAAATATCGCGAGACGTACGAAATCATGGACCCGGCGACGGTCGGCATCCCCGCCAACTCGCTGGTGCTCGGCAAGCACAGCGGCCGCCACGCGTTTCGCGATCGCGTCACGCAACTGGGCTACACGCTCACCGACGAACAAGCCGAGGCGGCGTTCGTTAAGTTCAAGGCGCTGGCCGACAAGAAAAAGGAAGTCTTCGACGAAGACATCGAGGCACTGGTCGATGAGCAACTGGAAGTCTCGCGCGGCTTATGGGAACTGGTCGGCCTGCAAGTCTTCTGCGGCTCCAACACCGTCCCCACCGCGACAGTGACGCTCCGCGACAGCAACGGCCAACAAGTGCAGGACGCCAGCATCGGCGACGGCCCCGTTGATGCGATCTATTCCGCAATCCAGCGCCTGACCGGAATCCAGGCGTCGCTCGCCGACTATCGCATCCGAGCCGTCACCCGCGGCAAAGAAGCCCAGGGCGAGGTGCAACTGGAGCTCACCCACAGCGACTCAAAGGTCCGCGGTCGCGGGCTGAGCACGGACATTCTCGAAGCCAGCGCGCTGGCGTATCTCGCAGCCATCAATCGATTGCGTACGTTGGGATCGCGCGAGCGAAAAGTAGTAACCCAGCACGCGGCAATTTGAGCGACTGAGCGCGACAGGAGAGGTGGACCTGCGGACTTCGACGAGCTCAGTCGAGTCGTCCAACCGCTTCGCGATGGCGCGGTTCCTTTTCCTTCCTGAATGAAGTCCCCAAGCACGAGGACTGTCATGCTGAGTGGCCATGTGTCAGGGGCACACCAGCGAAGCATGAAAGACGCCGCGGGCACGCTGTCGCGAGCCCATGCCACCCGGTTTTGCGCAGCGCTCTAATTGGGTGGCATGGGCTTGCGTTAGCATGCCCGTGGCGTTTGTAGACAACCGCCAACATTTTCAGAGCCAGGTACTCCGAAGCATCTGGCCCATTCGCGCTGGGCGGCCAGATGCTTCGGAGTACCTGCTCTGAAAATGTCGCGAATTCGTGTAGGGTGGGTGTACTCGCCCACCACGTCGCTCATGGTGGGCGAGTACACCCACCCTACAACTCCGTTTTGATGCTTCGCGGGTGCGGCCTAGCCGCATGGCCACGCAGCATGACGGGTTCTTTGTGTCGGTGGTCCCAAATCCGATCCCCGTTGGTCGCGCCGCAACCGATCAACCCACGATCTTCCAAACAACCACCAGATAAATCGCCGTGATCAGCCCGATCGTCGCTAACGCGATCGCGACTGTGATCGCTAATCTCGACGGACGATTGAAGTCCGACCTTCCCTCGCGCAAGCCGCGAACAAGCTGCACGTGACGCACCGTTGACGCAAGATTCACCGCGACCCCTACGGCGACCAGCGCCACGCCAAACCAAACGGAAGCGCCATAAGGCTGATGCCGAGGATCGTCGCGCACCCATTGAATCTGCCGCAGAAAAATCCCAAACCGCGCCAGGATAAACCCGAACCCCATCAGCGCGATCCCCGTGCGAATCCACGCAAGAAACGTGCGCTCGGCGGCAAGAAAAACGCGCGGATCATCGGCGGAGGAATCGCGCATCTTGGGCGGACCTTCGGACTTCTTCGCATCGGACTCCATGGGGATATCCTATCAGCCTCCTAGCGATCCCAGCGTGAAATACGGCCGTTCGACGCTACCGTGATAACCGATTGATCCGCTAGCGACCGCCTGAGAGGTTCTGGGGCTCAGGCCGACCCGCTAGAATTTCGGAAATGGGATACAACACGTCCTTTACGGGCTCGTTCGACATAGACCCGCCGCTGACGCGGGAACACCGCGACATTCTCAGAGAGTTGGCTGAAACAGAGCACATCCCCGGCGAAGACGGCAAACCCGCGCGCGAAGCCAGGAGCGGCCGGCCGTGCGTTTATTGTCAGTGGAGGCCAACCCAAGACGGAACAGCAATCGAGTGGGATGGGAATGAGAAATTCTACGGGTGGCTCGAATGGCTCGACTACATCACGAATCGTCTGCTCAAGCCATGGGGCTATACGCTCAACGGAGAAGTACGCTGGCTTGGGGAGGAATTTGATGACGTGGGCGTCATCTACGTAAAGGACAACCGAATCGAAGCAGTAGAGTTCGTGAATCCCGGTCCTTCATGGAATCAGAAACCCGCGTAGCCGGCGGACGACTCGACTGAGCTCGTCGAAGTCCGAAGGTCCACCTCTCCCGCGCGCCACGTCATCCCGATCACCGCCCCGCATGTCCCTCTTTACTCGCCAACCAGCGCTCGGCATCCAGCGCCGCTTTGCAGCCCATGCCGGCGGCGGTGATGGCCTGCTTGTAGATCGGGTCGGCGACGTCGCCGGCGGCGAAGACGCCTTCTACGCTTGTCGTGGTGCGGAAGGGGTCCTTCAATTTGATGAAGCCTTTGTCGTCGGTTTCGAGCTGGCCGTTGAGGAATTTGGTGTTGGGCGTATGGCCAATCGCGACGAACATGCCGGGAGAATTGATCGTCGTCGTTTCGCCGGTCTTCAAGTTGCGCAGGCGGACGCCGGTCATGCTCGGCGTTGGGCCGGCAAGAGTCTGCGCCATTTCGCCGAGCACTTCCTCCACCACCGTATCCCAATGCGGCTTCACCTTTGGATTGTCGAGAATGCGCTTTGCCATGATTGGGCTGGCGCGGTTCAGCGTGTCGCGGCGATGTACCAAATGCACCGCACTGGCGAACTTGGTGAGATAGGTGCCTTCTTCGGCCGCGGAATCGCCGCCGCCCACCACGATCAGGGGCTGATTGCGAAAACGCGGCAGCGCACCATCGCACACCGCGCACGCGGAGACGCCGTAGTTTTTGTATTTGGATTCGGAATCGAGATTCAGATAATTCGCGCTCGCACCAGTCGCAATGACCAGCGCCTCTGCTTCGAGCGTCGCTCCAATACTATCTTTGAGCACGAACGGCCGGCGCGACAAATCCAGCGACACGATATCTTCCGTGATGATGCGTGAGCCGAAGCGCTCGGCCTGTTGGCGCATGCGAATCATCAGATCGGGGCCGAGCACGCCTTCGGGAAAGCCGGGGTAATTCTCGACGTCGGTGGTGAGATTCAACTGCCCCAGCGGCATGGTGCCGCGCAGGCGATTATCTTCAGTCATCGCGCCTTCGTAGACGAGCGGACTGAGATTGGCGCGTGCCGCGTAAACCGCGCACGACCACCCCGCGGGTCCTGAACCGATGATCACAAGTTTTTCAGCCATGCCTCGTCCCACGCAAAATAGCCGGTCGATCGATCCGCCACCGCGTGCTCTATTTTAAGCCGCTGGGCGGCATCCAGATTTTCCTGCGGCAATCGATCGACCGGAAAATACTTCACTTCAAGCGATTCGTCATCCGCCACCTTCAGCTCGCCGCCGATGGGCCGGCAGCGGAACGACATCGCCGTGTACATCACTTCGTCGCCGTTGGGGTAGATCCGCAGCGGATCGACATAAACGCCCAGGAGTTTTTCGGGAACGACGATCAGCCCCGTCTCCTCAAACGCCTCGCGCGCCGCCGCCAGCGCGGGCGGCTCGCCCGGATCGGGCGCGCCGCCGATCACATACCAGTTCCCATCATCCGCGGCACGATGCAGCACGACCTCGCGCCGGTCATTGATGATCACAGCGGAAACCGCCGGCATCATGAGCCGATGATTGCCGATCATCCGGCGGATTTCGCGAAGATAGTCGGACATGGGCATGGGGGCTTGTCCTGATTCCGTAATGCGTGATGCGTAATTCGTAATGCGTGATTCGTAATGCGTAAGAAGAAGAATGTATTACGGCATCACGAATCACGCATTACGCATTTCGCATCACGCATTACGAATTACGCATCACGCATTATTCTATGCCATCGCCGCGACGACGGCATCTCCGACTTGCGTCGTCGTGGCCGTGCCGCCCAGATCGCGGGTGTGGTTTTTTGTGTCGGAAACGACCTTCGCGCATGCATCATTGATCGATTTGGCCGCCTGCGGCTGGCCGAGGAAATCGAGCATCATTGCCACCGACAAAAACGTGGCGATCGGGTTTGCCCAGTTTTTGCCGGCGATGTCGGGGGCGCTGCCGTGCACCGGCTCAAACATGCTGGCGGTTTTGCGCGTCGGGTTGAGATTCCCGCTGGCGGCCATTCCCATGCCGCCTTGGATCGCGGCACCCAGGTCCGTGATGATGTCGCCGAACATGTTGGTGGTGACGATCACATCGTAGCTCTGCGGCTTGGTAATCATGTACATCGTGCAGGCATCGACGTGATGGTAATCGGTGGCGAGGCCCGGATATTCCGCCTTGATCTCCTCGAACGCGCGTAGCCACAAGTTGTGCGCGAAGCGCAGGACATTGGTCTTGGCGACGAGCGTCACTTTCTTGCGGCCAAACTGCTTGGCGTATTCGAAGGCATAGCGGATCGCGCGCTCGACGCCATGCCGCGTGGTGACTTCGATCTGATTGGCCACCTCGTGCGGCGTTCCCTTGTAAAGAAACCCGCCGTTCTGCGCGTAGAGGCCTTCGGTATTCTCGCGCACGATGACCATATCCACATCCTGCGGCTTGGCGTTCTTGAGCGGCGTGGGCACGCCGGGCAGAAGCCGCGTGGGGCGCAGATTGATGTATTGATCCAGCTCGAAGCGCATCTTCAGCAGGATTTCGGTTTCGAGAATTCCCTGGGGAATCTGCGCCGACCCGCGCGGATCGACGCCGACCGCGCCGAAGAGGATCGCGTCGTGAGCCGCCAATTCCTTCAGGGCGGCATCGGGGAGCGTCTGCTTGGTCGCCAGATAATGCTCGCCGCCAAAGGGATAGTGGTGGGTTTCGTAGGTGAAGCCGAACTTTCGTCCGGCTTCTTTGAGAATTTTAAGGCCCTCAGGAATGACTTCCTTGCCGACTCCATCGCCGGGCATAACCGCAATTTTCATAGGGCCGCAAAGCGTAGCGGAGTGGAGGGGAGGATTCAATTGCGCGGGAGCGGGACTGCGCGGAGGCGCGCACGATTTGCAGGACGTTTGTTCGCGACACGCACAGATTTTCAGACCCGTCATGCTGAGGTACTCCGAAGCATCTGGCCGAATTACGAAATGGGCCAGATGCTCCGGAGTAC
>DATBDZ010000228.1:0-8680 GCA_036276235.1 Humisphaera sp.
AACCCTCTCCCCTGTACTCAGGGGAGAGGGCAGGGTGAGGGGACAGCCGGTCGCACAACGGCGAGGTTCGCAAATCGAACGGTCCGTCCCCTCACCCCAACCCTCTCCCCTGAGTACAGGGGAGAAGGAGCAAAGCGCGGCGGAGCCGTATCGCAATCAGCACGAGGACGGCGACAAAAGCTGTTAAGGTGACATCCACCTTTTCAAAAAGGTGGATGTCACCTTAACAGCTTTCATGTGGCATTTGCGGGGCAGAATGAGTGCTGGCGCGTTTCTTGTCTTCGGGTTTCGCGGTTCGCCGGACTTCCACGCATTGATCTGCCGCCGGTAGTATCAGCAGCAACTATCCCAAAAGGAGATTCTGATGCCTCGCCGATCGATGCTCATTGTTCTTGCTCTCGCGGCGTTCGCCGTCGCGGCTTCGCCGAGCGACAAATATGAAAAAGAGATCGCCGCGTTTGAGGCCGCGGATCGCGCCGCGCCGCCGGCACCCGGCGGCATCGTCTTTGTCGGTGACTCCGGCTTCCGCATGTGGAAGAGCCTCGATACCGACATCCCCGACATGAAAATTATCAACCGCGGATTCGGCGGTTCGACCATGGCCGATGCGCTTTATTTCACCGATCGCATCGTGCTCCCGTATAAGCCGCACCTGATCGTGGTCCGCGAAGGAGGCAACGATCTCTCCACCGGCACCACGCCCGATCAGCTCATCGCCGAGTTCCAGACCTTCGTCGATAAGGTGCGCGCCAAGCTGCCGGAAACGCGCATCGTCTTCTGCCTGCTCAATCCCAATCCCACGCGCTGGAGCCAGGCGGACACGCGCAAGAAGACCAACGCGATGATCAAGGAGTTCGTCGCGAAAGGGAAGAACCTGGACTACATCGAAGTGTGGGACCAATTCCTCGGCCCGGATGGCAAGCCGCGCACGGATCTGTTCCTGCCGGATGGCCTGCATAACAACGCGAAGGGCTACGCGATTTACGCGGAAGCAGTGAAGCCGCATCTGAAGTGACAGAAGCTGTCTTCCCCTCACCCCCGCAACAAAAACGGAATCGCCATCATTGCGACGCAGACGATTGTCAGCAGCAAAACATTGCTGATGAAATATGGCACGATCATCAGCCCCAGCCCCATGATCGCCGGCAGCGGCTGGCCGACGTTCTTCGCGTAGGCGACGTATCCGAGGCCGACCGCGCCAAATACTATTCCCAAAAGTAACGTTGTTGTGTCCATAGCTCTGCAAGAAAAAGCCAAGCCCCGGTCGTCCTGACCGGGGCTTTGGCGGCACTTGTATCGAAACGACTGCCGTGGCGGGCGCTTACTTGCGCTTCTTGGCGGTCTTCTTCGTGGTGCTCTTGGTCGTCTTCTTCGTCACTTTGCGAGTAGCCATCACATACCTCCTTTCACGGGTAAGAGAAATATGAGCCGCTCTAAGTGTAGTGCGCCACGCGACAAATGACAGGCCAAAAAAGTTTTTTGCGCGGCAAATTTTTGCCGAAGGCGCAAAATGCTATCCGGCGAATGAACGCTTACAGTGCCGCCAACGCTCAACTGATCGGGAGGATCTCATGAGATCTGTGCACAACGTGTCTCTGCGGCTCGGAATACTTTTGCTCGCTTGCGCTGCGTGTGTCTGCCGCGCGGATATCAGCTTTCCGATCGGGCCTGAAGGCGCAAGCTCGGTGTTCGCGATTTCGCATGATGGCAAGCTTTTGCTCTCCAGCGGCACCAGCAACAGCTTGCAGATTTGGGACATTGGCACATCGAAGGTGCTCAGGACGATCCCGCATCCGGAGCCGTTCGGCGAAGCCGCGTTCTCGGCGGATGACAAGCTGATCGCCACTTGGAGCGATAACGATCCACCGTTCTCTTATCCGATCAACGTCGGCCTGTGGGAAGTCGAAACGGGAAAGGCGCGCGAGCTTGCCAAGAGCGATCGCGGACATTGGTTTTCCGATGATTTGGCCGTCTATGCCACCACCGACACGGCAGCCAATCAGGTGATCCTCTGGGAAACCGCTTCGGGAAAGCAGATTGCAAAATGGACGAGAACTCCCGAGGAAAAAGGGGAACTTGTGCGCATATTCATCGCGCCGAGGCCTCATGCCGTGCTGACAATCGCACACCAAGGGAAGTGGTCGCAGCTGGTGGCGCGCGATCCAGTCGCAGGTTCGTCAAAATTATTGGATAACCAGGACGGGATCGTTTACAGCGCCGGTTTTGGAGTTGAGGAAAAGACCGCTTTTGCCGGCCTGCAATGGGGCCGCAATATTCAACTCCAGCCCGGCGGCTTTCGCGGCGGGCCTTCGGACGAGGAGTTTTCATTTGGCGTGCGGCAGTGGGATCTTTCCAGCGGCAAACGCCTCTCAGATTGGAAAGGCGAAAAGGAATTCGGCAACGCGCGCATTCTCTTTGCGCCGCAATGCCAAACCTGCGCCGTCGAATGCACCGCCGGCTCTTTTGAGGGCGGATCGCTGACACTTCGCGATCCGGCGAGCGGCCGCGTGATCAGCCGCATTTTCGACGGCCCCTCCAATATCTCCGGTAATCCCGGCATCAAGGATCTGCAAAACACGGCAAAGACCAGCGCCGTCGTCCTGGGCTACGCGCCCGCCGGCGGGCTGCTCGCCGTCGGGTATGGCGGCCCGTCTGTCGATTTCGTCGATAGCGCAACCGGCAAGGCCCTCAAGACAGTCCAGGCCAAATCCTGGTCGGTCGGCTGGTCGGCTTTTTCGCCCGATGGAAAGATGTTCGGCATCAGCGAGCTGATCGCCAACCTGCTGCCGGGTCAGCCATTCCGTGAATTGATCCAGCTTGTGGAAACAGCGCCCGCGCCCGGCGAGCAGCCGATGCATCGCGACCCGCCACCGCCCAAGCCAGACGAACGGCCGCGCCCGCGGCCGCCATTGCCGGCCGTATCCCGCTCTTCGCGCATTGGCGTCGCGAATTTCTCAGATCAGCCAGTTACTGATATCCGCATCGAAGGAGTCGATCCGAAGAACGTGATGCTTCTTCCGCGATGTAATGCGAAGCAATCGCTTCCGCCGCAAAAATCGCAGATTGATGCCGCCGCTTTTCTCAAAATTACATTCGACGATGATCAGCACCGTCGCCATCAATCGCAGTTCACGCGCCCCGATTTTGGCTGCGGCGACGGCACCGACGAGCACCTTACATACACGCTTTACGTCGGCTTCGACCACCAAAGTTTTATCCGGACATCGCTGTCAGATGCGTACCGGGATAATGACCGCTGGCATGTGCCCGATGACCGTGCCGGCCACATTACAGCCAAGGCGATGAACGAGCCGCAACTGGTGGGCATCGGCCCCAATGATCCGTTCTTTGACATCACTCTGGCGCTGGTGCGATACCCGGTTTACGATGAGCTGACACTGTGCCGACCCGGCGACTATGTCACCGGCGGCGGAACGACCGAGTGCGATGGGCTGATCATTCGCGACATTCCCCAGGCGACGAATTGGTTTGTCACGGAGGTTCGCGAGCATTCGCTTATGGTTGTCGCCGATGGGCGCTCACTTGAGCTGATGCCCGCGACCGATACGGGGGCGCTACCGTTGCCTGCAACGCAGCCTCTTTACCGCCCCGCGCCCAAGCGCGAATCGCCCTTTCACAAGGGCCCGGTGGACATCCTGGCGAACGTCGTGTTCGGCAAGCGGAAAATGCAAGGGCTCGGCGTTTCCAACTGGGGTGCGAAGCAGATGACCGACCTGCGCATCCAGACCAGCAACGGCTCATACAAATGGTCAACCCCAATGAGGCCGGGCGGCGGCCAGGCAAGCATGTCCGTCACCGAACTCACTCTCTCGGGCAAAATCCATCTCACCTACGTGGACGGCAACGGCGCCAGCCGCACCGCTGATTTTGAGAATGTTCCGGAAATCGGCACAGCGAGTGATCCGCAGCGGATGTTTTTCTTTGATGCAGGATACAACGCGCTGCTTCACTGCTACGACATCGCCGATGACTTCACGCGCGGCGACGATAAGTGGTTGTTGTCAGCTGGGAGCCCCAAACCGGACGAGCCGCTTGCGCTGCCGCAATACATCGGCATCGGCGAGCTAGCGGCTAACGGCGCGGTTTACCGCGCGCTCATCCGTTACCCGCGCAATGATTCAATCGCCGAATACACCCAAACCCGCATCATCGGCGGCGACTACTATGACGCATCCAGCCACGACACGCCCGACGGCGTCCCCCGATATCGAATCGAGTCGATCACCACGACAGAAATGGTGCTCGTCCGCGATGGGAAGAGGATCAGCGTGCCGCTGATGAAGGATTCGGCTGGAAAGTAGCGGGGGAACGCGCGAGAATAACTGTGTTATGACCAGCGACGCGACCAGCTATCAGGGAACCCGCGGCCGGTGCCTGGGTTGTGGCTATCCGCTGCGCGGGCTGGCGGAGCCGCGCTGTCCTGAGTGCGGGCGCGGGTTTGATCCGCTCCGATATTCGACAATGGATTTCAGCAACGCCGGCCCGCTGGCGCGGCTTGCTCGCCGCTGGTGGAGTTCTTGTAAAGCGGCGCTCATTCTTGGCGGCAACGTTGGATTCAGTTGGCTCGCTTATTTTGCATTGGAGGGGCACTACTCGATCCTGATTTTCGCGCCGCCGATCTTTCTGGCGGTGCGACGCCGACGGGTTGCGATTGTGCTGTTCCTGCTTTGCAGTCCGATCGGCGGCGGGTTTGTGATGAACGCTCGGGAATATGCGCAGGGCTCGCCGCGCTACGTGAATGGACGTAGCGTGATCGCCGCCCCGCGCGGGAGCATCGATCCGCTCACGCGCATTCGCGGCCCGATCACCACCGCGATCTGCGGTATGCACGGCGAAAATGAGTGGGTCCGAAACCTGACCGAAGGCTGGGCCGGCGCGGTGATGTATCGGCTCACTGGCCCGCCGCGCGGAGCCTACACCGGCCCTTACCCGAGCGCCGCCGAGGCGTCAGCCGCGCTGAAAGGCGCAACACGTTTTTCGATGCCCCCCGACTGGAATGGGACGATTCCATTGCCCACCGGCGACATCTTCATCGCTCCGCAATGGTTCGATTCCAGAGACGCACCGCGCCCCTCGGCGGCAACAGCCGCAACGCAGCCGTCAATGCAGGCGAGTGCCGTGATCTGGAAAGGGCAATGTCTGATCGTGAATGTGCCGCGCGATGTGCCGAGCGGTGCGGCGTCTGATACTTACCTGATTGATCTGACGAGGATGGAGATGTTTGCGATGTATTCGGTGGTGCCGTGAATCGGCAGTACGCCAAACGTCATTTACTCGCGGGAATCGCTCCACATTCCGGGCAGCGGCCCGGCGTTTCCTGAAGATCGTAGCCGCAGAAAATGCAGCGGCCATGTCGCAAGCGCACAACCCCACGCACGAGTCGGGGCAATCGCCGTAATCGCCAACAGAGAATGGTTCCGCAGACAGCGATGATTGCCCAATACGGAACCGCGCAGACGAATTCAACTCCGTCGGCAACTGGGACCCAGTCATCACGAATGAATGGACGAAACAAGCTCCGCTCTAGCACGAGCAAAAGATTCGTCTTTTTTCGCCACAGGAAGCCGCCGAATTTGCGGTCGCGATCGTTGCCGGTCTTGGCCGCGATCCACGGCGCAAACCCCGCGGTTCGCGAGGCTGGCCCGCGCAGCTCGGTGGGAAATTGAGTGTACTGGAGGAATTGAAATCCGGACGGCGTGGCCGATAACTGCCTCCAAGCGGGCCTGTTTCTCATGACTCCCGGAGAAGGCTTGCCGACGAACGGCTGATATCCCGCCATCCACGCGATCCAGAGGCAAAGCGTCGCCGCGCACAGCAGCGCCGATATTGCGGCCAGCCCGTTCCACAGGATGCGCCCGAGGCATTTCACGTTGTCCCCTTTTCATCGTTGGCCGGAATCGTCCCGCATTCAGGGCAGCGAGTTGGCGTGGCTCGGAGATCGTAGCCACAGGATTGACAGCAGCCTTTTCTCCGGTCAACTCGTCGTTTCCTGGCGCCGAGCATGGCCCCGAGCAGATACGGGATGCTGTGAGCAATGAGAAACAGACTCGCGAGCAACCAGAAAAATTCGCTGGTCAGCATGTTTGGCAATTCGCGAACCACTTCGCGATTCGATCGAATAGACCGCAACGCAACAACAACGCCCGCCGCCGCAGCGACAGTGCTCAGACCTGTTAGTAATGCTTTGCGCACGTGCCGGTTCATGGCGTCCCCTTTGACTTCGTGATCGTGCCACATTCCGGGCAGCGTTCAGACGAAGCGCGCAAATCATATCCGCATTCCACACATAGTTTCGCCACGAGGCGGCGTCGCCTCTTGATGAAGGCTGCGATCCACGCGAGCGGCAGGGCCGCAAGCGCCCCGATGACAAACCAGTACGGCAGCAACACCAGCCAGATCGTCTTTGGATGCTGCCCCCGTTGCGGAACGAAATGCACGTATTGGAATCCGGCGAGCCGTTCGAGCCGATCGATGAAATCCACGGCCAAGCCGGCGGCTGGCGCGTTGCCGATTGCAATCCCGCCGCCAACCCATACATCTGTACCCGAACTGCCATGCAGCAGCACAAAGGGGCGCTGGCTGCTATCGCCGATTGAGCGGCCAGAAGCCCAAAGGCAAAGCACCGCCGACAAAGCCGCCAGCCCGTTCCACGCGATTCGCCGCAGGCGTTTCATGTCATCCGCTTTTCGTTGCTGGCCGGAATCGTCCCGCACTCTGGGCATTTGTGCGGCGTGGCTCGCAGATCGTAGCCGCAATTGGCGCAGGTGCCCGCCGGCCTTCGCTTGATTCTCCAGCGAGCCATAAGGATTACAGTGGGCAATGCGATCACCGACAGGATTCCCCAATGAGTTGCACTCGCGTAAACGTTCACATGCGGGTCCGCACCTTGTCGGGTGAAGCTGAACCCTCGCCAGTACGAACCGTGGAATGCATGGCCTCGTCCCGACGCCATCCATCGACGTCGTCGGTAGTGGGGAGCTCGCCCTTTTCGCTTGCCCGGTTGAATTTTGTCCCTCGAAACTGAGGCCCAGCCCAACTAATCTGCAGTTCGGCGCGGCCGCTGACAGAGATCAAATACACATCCCGGCCAAGCTGATTAACGGGGTCGTACGCGAACACAACCGTGTCTTCGACCCAATAACTCCGCACCCAGAGCGCAGCGACGGAGACGCAAAGGAGCAGCCACAGGATGGCCGCGACATTCCTTGCGATGCGCTGCAAGTGTTTCATGTTCTCCCCTTTGCGTCACCAGTCGGAATCGTGCCGCACTCGGGACATCGGGTTGGCGTTTCGCGCAGGTCATACCCGCATACGGAGCACAGTCCGACGGTGCGCGATCGGCCACGTCGATAGAAGAGCGCAAATGCGCAAAAGGCAAAAACTGTAAAAGCCAACAAGCCCCAGTGCGGCAGCATTCCGTACCAAGTTACATAATGGCCGGTCGTCTTGCCGTCACCAAGGTCGGCGGGCCGCATGTCGTGGCGCGCGATGCCGAACCCGGCTCGGGACCATCCGAATGCGCGGATCCGGGATTCGTATACGGCGCCGTCGATTGCTGACGGATCAAGCCGACTCGACATAACATGGAAACCCAGGTCGTCGGCTGACATAGCCGCATCGGCATCCACGTAATATCCCTCGCTGAACCAGTAGATGCGGCCGTTCATGGACGTCATGTACCAATTCACCAATGATCTGGCGGTGACACCCTGATGATGAATGATGTCCACAACGAAACGGCTTCGTATCCATAGCGCGGTCACGGCCATGCTGAACACGGCTGACGCAGCGACCAGCCCAACGAGAAGCACTTGCCGAATACGCTTGTTGTCGCGCCGCAGGCGTTTCATGTTGTCCCCTCCTGCGTGCCCGTCGGCACGGTCCCACATTCCGGGCAGCGCAAAGGTGTTGCGCGAAGGTCATAGCCGCAACTAACACATTGCCCGAGCGCTAGTCGCCTTTGAGGTCGTCTTGCTCGCCAGTGACTCGCGCTCGTGGTAGCAAGGATTAGAAATGTAAGCGTAAGAAATGCTACATCGACGAATGTTAACTTTTGTGCGACTGGAAACCAAAAACTCAATATGTATTGGGTGCCCTGGACAACGCATAGCAGTGCCCACATACCTCGAAGCCCGTTCCACGCGATGCGCCGCAGGCGTTTCACGTGGAGTATCTTACCACGGCGTACGGTTGGACTGCTTTATCGCGCCTTGCGGACTTTCCTAATCGAGCTGCAGACCCTCAAATGCGCGATTATAAAAAACTTTTCGCGCGGCCGCTCGATAACTCGCCCGCGCCTAACCCTTCGCCGCCGCGCGGGTTAGATTGATTGTCACGCACCTCCCTTTGTCGCGCCAAAAATCTTAGAATTTTTATTTTTTGATGTAAGGATTTGGGAAAAGTTCCGATGCGCAAGTCTTTAACTCACATGGTCTTATGTATCGCGAAATCGCCAGGACCCGGTATCGGCTCGTAACTCCCGTCTGTTTCGTCTCTTATCAAACAAAACCCTTACAATATGCTAGTACTATAGAGGGGTGTGCAAGAAGAAGCTGTGTTCGAGATGGGAGCAGGCCTCTCGCTGTCGGAGTTCAGGATCAGGCAGCAAACCGGCTCAAGCTGCGGTGATTAAGAGTCATCGTGGTGAACGTTGAGTTCA
>DATBDZ010000229.1:0-2734 GCA_036276235.1 Humisphaera sp.
AATCACCTGGCCCTGCCGCACCCGTTTGCCTACTTCCATGCCCTTCGCGAACGCCGACATGTGGCCGTAAGCTGTTTCGTAGCCGTTGTTGTGCTTGAGGCGGACGTATTTGCCGTAGCCGCCTTCCCAACCGACTTTCTCGACCACGCCGTTGCCGGAGGCGAAAATCGGAGTGCCGTAGTCGGTCGCCCAATCCACACCGGTGTGCATTTTGACGTAGCCCAGGATGGGATGTCGGCGGCTGCCGAAGCCGGAGCGCATGATGGCGTTGTTGACTGGTTTGCGAACGAGGAACTTCTTCGCGCTTTTGCCGGTCTCGTCGTAGTAGTCGACGACCGAATCATCGGGGGTCTGGAAACGATAATATTTCTTTGTCTCGCCGCCGACCGTTAGTGAGGCAAACAGCACCTCGCTTTTTTCGTTCGCGTTAGCGGCTTCCTCTTCGCCGGCATAGAAGACGTCGAAGGAGTCGCCCGGTTGCACCTTGCGCTGGAAATCGACGTCGTAAGAGTAGATCCGGATCATGTCTTCAATGACAGGCGCCGGCACCTTGTTGCGAAGCGCGGTCTCGTAAATGCTTTGGTAAAGCCGGACACCGCTGCCGTCGTCATCTTCATCGTCACTGCTGCTGTCGGCGGTCTCGGTGACGGTGTTCATGCTCTGCACGTCGACGGCGACGTATTTGCCCAGGTCCGACAGCGCTGCGACGGCTTCGACGGTCGAGTCGTTGGCGATGATCACGCGATATGGTTGCAGCCGGGCACTGGGACCGGGGGCCGCGGGCGCCATCAGGATGCGCAGCTTCTCGCCTTCCTTTAGCCCGCCCTCGCGGCCGCGAGCGCCGAGCATCGACGCGATCGCTCTGGTCTCGTCGGGCGTTGCGCCCTGGTCGCGCAGCACGGAGCTGACGCTGTCGCCTTTCCTGACAACGTGAACGCGCTCGCCGCTGGCATTGCCACCGGTGACCTGCACCTTGGTTTTCGGCAGCAGCGTCACGTTCTCCGGCACTATTCGGGTTTCGAAGCCGGCGTAAGGATCCGGGGACCCGCCTTCGGTGGCGTAGGCGAGCTTGATGTCCGACTGCGTGGCGCTGACATCAGCGGCGGCATTGCCGAGAGCCGCGTACCGTACACCGCCGCCGTTGCCGCGCCAGTTCGCGGCATCGCGGACCCGCAGCAGGACCTCGTCGAGTGCTACGACAGCGGCAACCTTGGCCTTGGGCAGGACCATACCGAGGTCTTTGGTGACGAACGAAACCTCCGCGTCGGGCTCGATGGCGTCGGCCTTGGTGATCTCGTCTGACGCGGCCGGCGTGCTGGACCCCACATCGCTGAGCAAGCGTTGAGCATTGAAAGGCGGTATCTTGGAACTGAGATCGCTTGTCGTCATCGACAAGTTGCCGGATACGCGGATGAACGGCCTTACCCGCATCACGTCGCGATTACCGACGCGGCTGACGGTTGATACCCGCACTACATTGCGCGCGGTGCTCGATTCACCGGGGGGCGGCAGGCGGTCGCTCTTGTGCAGGCTGGCGCTGCGATCGTTGGCGCCGAACGCGCCGCGAAGCGCGCTCTCCACCCGTTCGGGAACCCTGGCGAAAGTCATTTCGCCATCAAGCGACGCAAAAACGGCGCCGCCGATGAGAGCCGCGCCGCATAAGCCTGTCAAAATCGTACCGCTAAACCACTGAACCGATACGCGGCGACGATCTATTACAGCGGCCTCGGAACCATCGACAGAAAGCGGAGGCTCGTGACCGAGATCGATGATCCCGATCTCGCGTTCATAGCCGCCCCTGCGTGACGTCCCTTGAGTCAATCCGCCGTCCCCCAAAATCCCGCGACATACGCCAACACCCGTTGCGTCATCCCCGAATTCTCCCCTGCTCACGAGGGTTTTTCTGGAACAAGGCGCTGCGCAAAGTTGTCCGGGAATCGAAGGCCAGACTATCGGCCGGAATCACGAACAACAATGCTGTGCAGATCTCTCGATGTCGTTTGGCCGTCAGGGAAGGGGCGACGGGTACATTTCCGAGCGCCCAACCCCACTGAATGAATGCCGGCAGCCCCCACTGGCATTCGGCGATTCAACGCTTAGATAGCTCTCAGAACGTCGTAGGATTGTGGCTCAAGTACGGCGTGAAGTCCTGAAAACTCAAGACTTCCTCGCCGCGAGAAAATCTCTCCATGATGCGATGATTTGTTGACAACAACCGTTGACAACGCTGATCGGGCGGGCTTATAAACCGGCCACTGAGCGCGGCGCTGTCTTGGCCCAAGGCCAAGGCATGTTTTCGTGCCCGTGAAGCTCCTCATTTAGATGAGTGAATCAACAGCCGATAGTCATCGGTTGTCATTTGCCGTCGGATGAGGTTTCGCGAACTCCCCTTAGGGGGAGAGGGGTCCTCGGATCCCGGGCTGTTTGACAAGTGAAGATGAAGAAAGAGAAACGTGGACGGCGGAGTCCTTGCGAGTCTCGAATGCTTGAAAATTTAGGTTTTCAGGGATCGAGGCTGGACGAAAGACTTCGGCGGTACACGTTTTGAAAAGGTTACACCATCGTCGTCAGCGATGTGAATCGCGGGCGATATATATGGTGGGACCTCGTCAAACGTTGTGATCAGCCGGCTCAAAGTTTCAAGTCCAACTTGAGAGTTTGATCCTGGCTCAGAGCGAACGCTGGCGGCAGGCTTAACACATGCAAGTCGAGCGGGCGTAGCAATACGTCAGCG
>DATBDZ010000230.1:0-2647 GCA_036276235.1 Humisphaera sp.
AGCGGGATGCTGTCGCGGCCGTGGCAGGCGTATAACGCGCTGGTATTGGCCTACCAGCATGGCGTGATCGATAAACTCTTGTTTGGCAGCGACTTCCCGTACACCAGCGCCACCGAATGCATCGAGGCTCTCTACAGCATCAATCAGCTCGCCCAAGGCACGAATCTCCCCGTTGTGCCGCGCGAAGAGCTGCGCGGGATCGTCGAGCGCAACACGCTGGCGCTGCTGGGCCTGACCTAAGCCACGGCGAAGGCGGTGGCCTGAGCCGCCGGCGCTGGTTGGAACATTATCGAAGAGTCTGCCCTAACCAATTCTGCGCCGGCGGGTCGGAATTCTCGCTGGCATGGCATGTGTGACAACCAGCGACGGTCTTTGCTGCCAACATCGGCGGCGTCCGCTCTGATTCCCTTGACCCGCAGTTTGTGTGCGGAAGGAATAATGTGCTCGATCGAAGAATAAATCCCACCCGTATCGTCTCGTGCTTTGTGGTTTTCGCGGCAATCCTGAGTGGTTGCGCCAGTCAGGATCAGGAACTAAAACTGACATCGGTCGGCCAGCAGCAGAGTTTCCGCGAGGATTTCACGCGTGCCTATTGCCGGCGTGACTCCAAGGGGGAGATGGACGTCGTATTGCTCGATTCCGCCGCCGAGCAGACGCTGGCGGGCCAGCCGTGTGCCGCTCCGGTTCGGCAGATCATGCACATCCACGTGCTCTGGACTCCGTCGCGCGAGATGAAAGCCGTCGCAAGCAACGCCTCCATCAAGTGGTATGTCATCGACACCCAAAAGCCCACCGAGCAGCTCGAGTATAGCGGCACCGGCTTCGTCTCCTTCTCCGACGATGAAGGATCAAGCACAGTGAGCATCCGCAACGCCCTGCTCAAACCCTCCAACAATTCCGCGCACCTGGCCGACCCGGTCGGCACATCGCGCCTCGAAGGTTCAATCGTCGCCCGCACAGACAACAGCCAGGTGCGCCGAGTGCTCGACGATCTGCACGTCGGTGTCGCCGCATCGACATTAACGACGCCGGATCGGAATTAGACGGGTTTCGTAGGGGCGAACCTTGTGTTCGCCCTTCGTTCCCGACGAGCGCGACACGGGTGAACACAAGGTTCACCCCTACGAGAAGCGCAATGGACCGGTTGTAGACGCGAATCTTGTGTTCGCCCTGTGCTGCTCGCGCGAGCGGTGGAGGGCGAAGACGAGGTTCGCCCCTACTGGTTGTCTTGTAGGGGTGAACCTTGTGTTCACCCTCCGTCGTCGGCGCGGCCAACGCGGGCGAATACGATGTTCGCCCCAACGGCGGAACCGTCTGCAATCCCGTTACCCGACTGACCGAAGAATCCGTGCCCGCCGCATTTCAAATTCCCGATCCGCAATCACCGCCTCCGCCCCCTCGACATTCACCGCCTGCTCAAGCGGCACCCAACTCTTACACCCCGCATACGCCGGCGTATTTGCAACCGTGATCGGCCGCGGAATCCGATAAACCCGCAATAATAGCAGATACAATGGATTCTCCGGCCGATACGAAAACCGCATGTCAATCAAAGGCGGCGTCCAGATATGCTCGGCGTCAATCGCATCCATCTGCGCCCGCGAAGAGAGCCGCACGATCTCAACCACCTCTCCCGCCGCCGAGAGGCGAATCTGCTCAGGCTCCGCCGCCCGTGGCTCAAATCCCACATGTGCCTCAGGCTTGAGCATCTTGAGATTCTGATGGAGATAAGTCGGAAAGAGCAGAAACCGGGGATTCTCCAACTCAAACTCCCCCGCCGCCTCATAGATGCCGCCTTTGCGCAGCAGAATCATCTGCCGGCCGGTTTCAAGGGCCGAGCAGACTGTGGCCCATTCCTTGAGGGCGATGCGAAGTGAGTCAGGCAGCGACATCCGCGAAATCGTATGGTGATCGAACGACAAATCCAACACGACCCCCACAACTAGCTGGGCAACAACGCTGTCGCGTATTTCGTGGCATGGGTTTCCAACCCATGGTCTTGCGGTACTCCGCAAGCGTCGGCCGTACTCGGCCGACATCAGCAAGAGCGCAGCGTCCTTTACATCTTGCAACACCAAGAAATCGATATATACTTAAAGCGTGTTTGAATTCCGATGGGAGCGATGGAACGTCGATCACATCGGCGAGCATGGCATCAGCCCTGAACAAGCAGAGTACTTGATCAATCGCGCCGGCCGTGGTTTCCCGCGCTACATCGGAGACGGCAAGTTCCTTGTTCAGGGTCAGGATCAAAACGGAATGTGGATGCAGGCGATCTTCACCATGAGCCCTGCTGACATGGCGTTCGTCATACATGCCCGACCATTGACCGATCCGGATAAACACTGTCTTCGACGGAAACGAAAATGAGCAAACGCTCCAAACCATATTGGGAGATGAACAAAGAGGAACTCGCGGCGGCGACCCGCAAATACGACGAGCCGTTCGTCGCGCTGAACGAATCGCGTCCCCTGACGCCGGCCCAGCGGCGCATGCTGCAGCGCGCAAAGCGCCGCGGCCGCCCGCGCGTCGGTCAGGGAGCAAAGCGAGTTCTGGTGACCATCGAACGCGGGCTGCTGAAGGATATGGACAATTTGGCGAAGCGCTTGGGTAAGAGCCGCTCGCAGTTGATCGCGGAAGGGGTTAA
>DATBDZ010000231.1:0-12718 GCA_036276235.1 Humisphaera sp.
ATCCGCGAGTGGGCCAGATGCTTCGGAGGACCTCAGCATGACACCTACCAGTAGAAAAAATGATGAAACACAATCCATCGTTCACGGTTGAGTCGTCGGCGAAGGCTGCGTCTGTTGCGTTGTCGGCATCGTCAGGCGCGCGGGCACTGCTTTGGTCCCGCCTTCCGTACCGGGCTTCGGAAAGAGGACGACCGTCACGTACGAATAAATCAACGAGAAAACGCCGACGATGACGCTGGCCCACAAAGTGATCTTGAGGATGCGGATACGGTTGGCGATTTCCTTGTCGCGCCATTCGGCTAAGCGTCGATCGATCTCGTCTAGCTTGCGGTCGATGCGGGCTTCTACTTCGTCGAGCTTCTGATTGAGATACGCATCCGCGGTTTTCTTGAGGCGGCTGGTGATGCCACCGATCAGGCCGGATTCCTGAATCTCATCCTTGATCGTGCTCGTGTGGCCGGGCGCGGCGTCGGGCTCGGGGTTTTCGGTTGGCAAGAATTGATAGTCGGCGGCGCTTTCGGTTTCGCCGATTACCTTTGCTACCAGCGAACCAAGCATAGCGCGGCGCTTGCGATTGAGCTTCTGGAAAATCCCTTCTTTTTTCTTGAGCCGCTTGATCAGCTTGGGGATGGGCGTGGATTCGTCGATTTCGACGCCGCGCATTTTCGCCAGCACCAGAAGCCCGCGATGCGAGAGGCCGGAAAACTGCATCGACTTGATGCGGGCGATCTCCTGGGCGATCTGCTCCATCGTCGCGTTGGCCGTCACGGGCCGGCGGCCCCAGCGGATGACATCGAGCATCGCATCGCGATCGAGCGTGCCAATCAGTTGCCGCCGATCGTGAATGGCGGCAACCAGCATTTGCCGCGTTTTGTAGGCGGTGTGGTCGAGGCCGAATTCCTCGGCCAGATGATTCAGCTCATCGCGCGGCAATTCTGAAAGCTGAAATTGCGGCGAGATGCCCGCCACCACTTCCGCCGCCGGCTCCATCGGCGTCGCCGGCGCGGCGTCCCCCTCCACGCCCGGAAGGAGCTTGACATCAGGGCTGTTGGGTAAGCTGGCGGGCATCGGCGACTCGGTCTCCCAGATCGTAGATCAGATAGTGCGCATGCCACAGAATCAAGAACGTGACGCACAGCAACCCGCAGATAATCACATCTCCCCAGAACGTCCGAAACCGCAGCCGCAGGCCATGCAGGATCACATATCGGCGAATGATGCTGACATATTTATCGCTCCCCGCCAGCCACACATACCAGCTCCACAACGATTGGAGCGTAACGATCGTGGCGTAAATCGTCACCACCGTCGCCAGGGCGTAGCGAAAGAAGTTGAAGAAATCGATGCGCGGCATGCGGTGCGTCGGTTTTCCAAGCCTATTCTGCGCCGCGAATTCCGAAATCCGAATCTCCGAAATCCGAATCAAATCCGAATGACGAAATCCGAATGTCACGCGAAGAGACGAAGTCGCGAAGAGGCCCTCGACTTGAACATGCCCTGGGGATCCTCAAACGTCGTCATGCTGAGGTACTCCGAAGCATCTGGCAGGATTGGGCGAATGGGCCAGATGCTTCGGAGTACCTCAGCATGACGCTTGCGCGGCTCAGCATTTGCCCTTCGTCCCTTCGTATCTTCGCGTGACATCAATTCGGAATTTCGTCATTGATTCGGATTTCGGGGATTCGGGTTTCGGATTTCACTCGGGTTTCCGCGACAGCGGCTCATTCCTCCTCGCCCGTGTCATGATCCGACGCCTTGCCTCCGAAGAGGGCTGAGCCGATCCGGACCATCGTCGCGCCTTCCTGGATGGCCAGCTCGAAATCGTGGCTCATGCCCATGCTCAGGTGGCGGAGGCTCGCTCCGCCGATCTTGTGCCACTTCATCTCTTCGAAAATTTCGCGCGTGCGGGCGAAGGTGAGGCGGATTTTATTTTCCGGCTCTTCCAGCGCGGCCATCGTCATCAGACCGCAGAGCTGAAGGTTTGGCATCGAATCGATTTGCTCGGCGAGGTGAACCGATGCGCCGACGGCGACGCCAAACTTCTGCGTCTCCTCGCTGGCATTGACCTGCATCAACACCGGAAGCCGGCGATTGAGTTTGGCCGCCTGCACGTCCAGCTCTTCTGCCAGGCGCAGGCTGTCGATGCTGTGGATCATGTAAACCAGCGGCAGCGCCGGCTTGATCTTGTTGCGCTGCAGATGGCCGATCATGTGCCAGCGCACCTTGTCGGGGGCAACGCCGTCTCCATGCACGAGGCGGCGCTGCATGAACTCGTTCAGTTGACCGGCCCGCTGCGTGAGGATCTGCACGCGGCTCTCACCGAGGTCGGTGATACCGAGCGTGAGGATCTCGCGGATTTGCTCCGGGGCCGCGGTCTTGGTGACGGCAATCAGCGTCACCTCCGAAGGCTCGCGCTTCGCCTTCACGCAGGCGGCGGCGATTTTGTCCTTCACCTCCGCCAGTTTTTCCGCCAAAGGCGATTTCTTAGCCACGCCGACTCCTTCCATGCAAGGCTCCTTCCCTGTCAATCCACCATTATACGGGGAAGCGGGGCGGAGTTGTAGGGATGGTGGGGCAGACATTCTTGTCTGTCTCGAGTCTGCGAGTGGTGGCATTCTTACAGTAATCTGGTGGGGCAGACATTCTTGTCTGTCTTGAGTCTGCGAGTGGTGGCATTCTTGCCACCCGAGCAGACTCGAATCCGATCGGGAGGGACAAGAATGTCTCTCCACTCACGGATTCGATGGCAGACAAGAATGTCTGCCCCACCAAGACAACAGACAAGAATGTCTGCTGCACTCAAGACAACAGACAAGAATGTCCGCCCCACCGGCCCGGCGGATCGGCCATCGCGGCGCAACTGATTCAATAGAAGGATTGGTGCCTGGCATATGCGTCGGGCCGGTGCAATGACATGTTAAATCGTTTGGTTATGTCGTGTGCGATGATCTGCGTGGCCCTGGCTTCCAGCAACTCGATGGCACAGGGCCGCCGCGGCGGTGGCGGCGGCGGACAATCGGGAGGCAGCCGATCCGCGCCGATGATCATCAGTCCTTCCAATTTCTCCTCATCAACACAATGGGAATACGGCAAGCTCGAAGTCGCCGCCGGACAGATCGTCTGGCGCGGCAGCGGCGAGAAATTTGAAGCCAAAAACCCGGGCGAACTGGTGGCAAAACTGAATAATCCAAATGGTGCCGCGACGACGGCCCCCGCCTCGCCCGACAAGCCCGCGCTGGACAAGCCCGCGCCCGATGCCACCGCCGACGCCGATGATGATCTGCCGCTTTGGAATCTTCTGGGCGGCAAGGGTTGGGAATTCGTCGAAAGCGAAGCGTTTGCCGCGCCGACAGGCCAGGGGCATCAGATGATTTATCGCTTTAAGCGGCAGAAGCACTGATGACGCGAGCTCGCGAGTCACGATAGATTACACGGAACCGTCATGCTGAGGTACTCCGAAGCATCTGGCCCATTTCGCGAGCAAGCCAGATGCTTCGGAGTACCTCAGCATGACGGGTTCGCAAGCGCTGTAGGGCGGTATTTATCCCGCCGATTCGGTTGTCGCGCGTGACGGTCACCATCTCACCGCACCTAGTCGAGCCGGCTTTCGCACCGCCCGCAAAGGCGGCTCATTTTTGCGCCGCATGCCGCATGCTGTCCGGCATCCGGGTTTTTCACAGGTTTTCTCGAAGATTTTCCTTTATCCCTCCCTCGTCTCGCAGTACGATTTCTTGCGTTTCGCATATGTAGACGCAGGGGATCTTTGGTCGGACTTGGGAGAAATGCACATGCCGGGCTTGAAGTCTGTCGTGGTTCGTTGCGAACGGTTGGAAAAGCGCGTCCTCTTAAACGGGGTGAACGAGCATATCGGCGAGCTGGATGGCCGCGCCTATCGGCAAGGGTCGGTGTCGGGGCTCAACGGTGATGATGGGTATCACTTCACGATGGCCCATCCGGGATCGGTGGATATTCAGCTTTCGCGGCCGATCGGCACCGGGCGGGTGGTGTTTGAACGTGGGGATGACATTCCCTTCACCGATTTCATCGCGAATACGCCGGAATCAAACAAGGACCATCAGATTCATGAGAGCGGCCTGGCCGCCGGCAATTATCTCGTCATTGTGCAGCCGGATACCAGCCAATTGTTTCCCCAGATGTTCTACACGCTGGAGATCGCAACCGATTATGCGCCCGGCGCTTTGTTCACTGGGTCGCTGGATGTACACACCAATTCCGCGCGCGACCTCGGCACGCTATCTGAGGAAAGCAACAACCGTGTGAGCGATTTCGTCGGATATCTGGATACCAGCGCCCGCGTCGCCAGCGATCTGATCGATACGTATTCGTTCACCGTTCCCGCGACCGGTGTTTTGGAGGTCCTGCTGGCGAATCTGTCGCTCAATGACCCGGCGGGCTCACAGGCGAAGGTCTCCGCAGACGTTACCCTCTACCGCGACGCCAACAATGATGGCCGCCTCAAAAGCAACGAGATCATCGCCACCTCCAGTACCGATGGGATTAACATTGCCGACCTTTTTCGGCGGCCGATCGACCCGGGTAAATATTTTGTGGTCGCCAGTCATCTACAACCTGCGGTCAATGACAATACCGGCGGCTCAAACTACACGCTGGACTTTATATATGGCGCCCACGATTCCGCTGGCAACACGCTGGCCAACGCAAAGCCCGTTACGCTTGACGCCAGCAACAAGGTTTTTAATGACTTTCTCAGCTCCGTCGATCCGACCGACGTTTATAAATTCACGGTCGGCGCCGGCGGGCCGTTTATCTTTGACGCGAACATGACGGGCGTCGCCAACAGCGATTTTGACCTCCAATTGGTCGAGGACAAAAACCACAACGGCAACATCGACACCGGCGATATCATCGCTTCATCGCAGACGCGCGGCGTCACCGGCGAGCATATCAGCCGCGTGCTGACCGTCGCCGACAGCTACTTTTTGATCGTCAATCGATTTTCCGGCGAAGACCCCTACACGCTGACGATGTCCAATCGCAATACCGATCTTGCCGGCAATTCGCGGGCGGCGGCGCTGGATATTGGGAGTCTGGCCGGACAGGAATTGTTCAGCGATGCACTCAGCGCCGCAGACACCGATGATTTCTTCAAATTCACAACGCCCGCGCCAGGGCTGCTTTCGGCGGCATTCCCCGCAACGGCGGCGGGCACCGACGCCAATCTTCAACTGCTGAACAGCGGCGGCACGGTCATCGCCGCCAGCGTGACGGCAGGCAACGCCGGCGAATCCGTGTCGGCAACTGAGCCGGCGGGCACGTACTTCGTTCGCGTGTTCCGCGGCGCGGGATCGCCGACGTATAACCTCGCGTTGACGCTCGATACCGCCGGCGACACTCCCGCCACCGCGCGGGTTGTCAGCGGAAACAGCACGACCGGCGAGTTCATGGATGGCACCGACCTTCGCGATGCCTTCAAGATTCATGTGCCTGCACCTGAGCAACTGATCATCACGATCGCGCAAACCTCCGCCGCCATGAAGATTTCCGCCGGCGCCGATGCTAACAACAATGGTGTGTTCGATGTATCTGAACTCAAGTCAGTTGGCGGCATCGCCATACCGGGTGGAGTCCTGACACTCAACGTCACGGCGGCGCAGGACCTCTTCATTGAGGCGGTGTCCAGCGGCACCCCGAGCAACTACCAGTTTAAGCTGGCCACCGTGCCGATCGACAACGCCGGCAATACGCTGGGCGGTGCGGCGGAGATCGGCACGGCGGGCGGCGCGGTCGTTACCCATTTCTCCGACTTCGTCGGCGACGGAGCGGGCGCGAGTGATCCGATCGATTTCTATCACCTGGGTGTCGTCGATGGTGGGCCGTTTGTCTTCGTCGCGCAGCTCACGCAGCTTTCGGCGCTGCCGGCGAATAATGCCGTCTTCGAGCTGATCCGCGATAGCAATCGCAACGGGATCGTCGATAGCGGCGAGATCATCGCCAGCAATGCCGCGCCAAGCGCCGTCAAAGTTCTGCCGGCCACGCTCACCATCCCCGGCGATTATTACCTGGAAGTTGCGCGAATCAGCGGAAACGTCAGCGACAACCTTTCGCTCACAATTGCATCCACCGATACCGCCGGCAATACGCTGGCCACCGCGAGGAATCTAGGTGGGCTGGCAGCCTCGCCCTCGGTCAACGAATTCGTCGGCGCGATTGACTCCACCGATATCTACAAGGTCAACGTAACGCAGCCCGGCGAGATCCGCGTCAACATCATGAATCCGACGAATGGCGCGGTTGCCGCGGATGTGATTCGCGATGTGAACGGCAACGGCACGATCGACAGCGGCGATGTTCTGGCGACGCTCTCCACCGGCAATGTGCTCGACGGCGTGGTGCTGCCGGCGGCGGGAAATTATTTCGTCCGCGTGCGGCCGACGGCCGGAGATGTCAGTTACAGCATGGCGTTGAGCTTCTCGACGCAAACGCCGTTCGGCTCCGGCCCGATTCAGATCGGCACCGCTTTCGCCGGCACCAAGATAGAAGCCGAAAACTTCGACAAGGGCGGCGAAGGGCCCGCCTATCACGACACCACGCCCGGCAACGACAACGGCGCCGCGCGAGCCAACACGAATGTCGATGTCAAAACCACGAATGACACCGGCGGCGGATTCCGCGTCACCGGCACGACCGTCGGCGAATTCCTCGAGTACACCATCAACGTCGCCCAGAGCGGCAACTATGATTTCGATTTCCGCGTTTCGAACAATGCCGCCGGCGGCGCCTTCCATGTCGAAATCGACGGGAGCAACGTCACCGGAACAGTAGCGGTCCCCAATACCGGCGGCGTTGATGCGATGCAGACGGTCACCAGGACAAGCATTCCGCTCACCGCCGGTCCTCACATGCTACGGCTCGCTTGGGACGCCGCCCCGAGCAGCGGCTTCTGCGGCGCGATCAACTTTATGACGATCCGCCCGTCGGTCACGCCCGGCATATTTTCGATTTCGCCCGCGACGAAGACAGTAAAAGCCGGCGTCGCGCAGAATCTTGCCCTGACCTGGACGGTGCCCTCTGGATCATGGCATCAGCTTTCGGACATTCGCCTGCGCTTCCTGGCCGACAACGGCGCGAAGTTCTCGCTCATGTGGAATGAAGCAGCCGGAACGTTCTCGATCTACGATCCCGCCAGCGGAAAATATGTCACGCCAATGACCGTCGGCGGCGTGGGCGTGCTCTCCAATCAATACATGACGGTAAACCTGAGCGCCAGCAGCATTCACGGCGCGGGTCCAACGGTGCCAACCGTAACGATCACGTTCAATATCCAGCTCAAGTCGATCCTCGCCGGCCACACGATCGGATTGGAAGCGGCCGCGGATGATGACCTGGGGAATCAGATTGGATTTTTGCCCGGAGGAATCTGGAACGTCACGAATTGATTTGGGATGGGACGAAGGGACGAAGGGACGAAGGGACGAAGGGACGAAGGGACATAGGGACGGAGGAAGCCAGAAGCGGGAAGCCAGAGACGAATGCAAAGACGCTGCGTAGCGGTCGGACCGAGGTCCACCTGTATTAGCACCGATGTGCTATGTCCCTCCGTCCCTCCGTCCCTCCCACCTTGCACTTTCCGCTGTTTTTGAGGATACCTTCCCCGCCCGTCTGGGCAACGGCAATTTTCTCTCGGCACGCTTCTCTGGAAAACGAGGAAACAGACAAATGGCTTCGACCACGCAGATCAATCAACTCCGCGCGGGGATCATCGGGACTGGGTTCATTGGGCCAGTTCACCTGGAGGCGCTGCGCCGCCTTGGTGTGCAAGTCGTCGCGCTCTGCGATGTGCCGACCAATGTCAAAGCGGCGGCGGCGAAGCACGGTATTCCGCAGGCGTTCGGCGATTATCGCGAGATGATGAAATCACCCGATATCGATGTCGTTCATATCACCGCGCCCAATCGCTTCCACTGTGAAATGTCGCTGGCCGGGCTTGCGGCCGGCAAGCATGTGGTCTGCGAGAAGCCGCTGGCGATGAACACCGCCGAAACTGAGAAAATCGTGAAGCTCGCCAAGTCATCGAAGACGGTCTTCGCGGTCAACTACAACGTGCGCTTTTACCCGGCCGTGCTCGCGCTGCGCGATATGGTCGCGCGCGGCGAGCTGGGTGAGATCATCCATGTCAACGGAACCTATCTTCAGGATTGGCTCTTCAAGGACACCGACTACAACTGGCGGCTGCTGCCCGAAGAAGGCGGCAAGCTCCGCGCCGTCGCCGACATCGGCACGCATTGGATGGATACGGTCTCGTTCATCCTCGGCGCGAAGATTAAATCCGTCTTTGCGGACCTCAACACCTGGCACAAAACCCGCAAGCGCCCGCTGGGCGAAGTGCAGACGTTTTCCAAAGCCGACACCGACATGAAGTACGCAACGTACCCAGTGAAGACCGAGGACTACGCCAACGTGCTGTTGCAATTCAACAACGGCGCGCGGGGAAATCTAGGCGTCTCGCAGGTGGCGGCCGGCCGCAAAAACTGCATCCGCTTCGAGATCTACGGCTCCAAAAAATCCGCATGGTGGTGCTCGGAAGAGCCGGAGATGCTGAACTTCGGCAATCGCGACGGAGCGAATGAAGTCGCCGTGCGAGGAACCGGAGCGTTCGGCCCCGGCCCGGCCGGCTTCATGGATTATCCCCCCGGCCACGTCGAAGGCTTCCCCGACACCTTTAAGATGCTCTTTCGCTCCGTCTACGGCGCCATCATCAACGGCGGTAAAGGAACGCCGCTTTACGCCAACGCGCAGGCTGGACATGAAGAGGTCGCCGTTTGCGAGGCGATTATGAAAAGCAATAAGGTAGAGGCGTGGGTGAAGGTCTGACCCGTGTATAATAGTCAAGCTTCACACGGGAGTCGTCAATGTCTGCTGCAGGCTTAAAGGAACTGGTTGATCATCGCGCGATGTTGATGCCGATTACTGTTGATCAATACTACGAGATGATCGGGACCGGAATCCTTCCCGAAGGCGAGCCGTATGAGTTGCTTGATGGATTCCTCGTGCGCAAGGACCGGAGCAGGGAAGGGGAAGACCCAATGACTGTCGGAGATCATCATGCATGGGTAATTACCATGCTCACCAAGTTGAATCCGAAATTCTCCCGGTTTGGGTGTTATTTGCGTCTGCAGTTACCGATTGAAGTTTCGCCGAACAGCGTGCCAGAGCCGGATGGAGCAATCGTTGTGGGTACGGAAGATGATTATCGAGAGCAACGTCCAAGTGCCGCGGAGGTCACCTGCGTGATCGAAGTTTCCGACAGTTCGTTGCAGGTCGATCGCCTGACCAAGCAGCGGATTTACGCCAATGCCGGCATCCCGCAATATATCATTATCAATCTGCGTGATCTTGCGGTCGAGGTATATACCGCGCCGGCGGTTGGCAAAGGGCGCTATGGGAAAAGCGTAACGCTCTCCAGTGGCACGGTGGATTTTAGCGCCGGCCGAGGGAAGAAGCTTTCCGTCCCGCTCCGCAGTTTGCTGCCGTAACCATGGATGCCGACCTCCCGCTTCGATATCTCACGCCGCCGGCTTGGGCCGGGCAGGTGCTTGAGCGTCCGCTCGAATTGCTTAACGATCACGCGCATCTGGAGAAGAAAGCCGCCACCAACGCGCTTGAGCTTCTCAATCGTTTCCCCGAGCCCAATCCGCCGGAGAACTGGGTGACGGCGATGACCGCCATCTCGCGCGATGAGGTGGAGCATCTGGCAACCGTCACGCGCCTGCTCGCCCGGCGCGGCGGAAGGCTCACTCGCCAACACAGCAATCCCTACGCGGCACGCCTGCGCGATCTCGTGCGAAAGGGAGAGGGGACCAGCGAATTGGTCGATCGCCTCATGGTCAGCGCGCTGATTGAAGCAAGATCGTGCGAGCGATTCCGCTTGTTGGCGGATCATCTGAAGGCCGACGGCTCCGATCCGACATTGGCCAAGCTGTATCACGCCCTCTGGTCGAGCGAGCATGGACACTATCGCACGTTCATCCAGCTCGCCGAGCAGATTCAGGATGCGCCGCTGGTTAGCAAACGATGGGATGAGATGTTGGATGCCGAGGCAAAGCTGATCCAGGAACAGCCGCCGGGGGCGAGGATGCATAGCGGCGTGTGAGTCACTTCGCCGCCTTCACTCCTTCTAGCTTTGGCTGCGGCGCGTAGGTGCGGCCGATGTAGGAGACAATCGCCTTCTTCACTTCGACCGCGTCGAATCTGCCGGTGTGGCGATAGATCACCGTGCCGCCGGGGGCGATCAGCATCGTGTGCGGGACGGGGCCTTCCCATTTTGGATCGAGCGCGTTCACGAGCGCGTCTTTTTGCTCGCCGTTGAAGATGTAGTTGGTCTCGGCGACGTGCAGATTCTGCAGGAACTTTAATGCTTTGGCCTTGTCTTCGATTTCGTCCATGCTGATGGTGACGACCTCGAAATCGCGCTTTCCGTACATGCGTTTCATGGCGACGAGGTCCGGAATCTCCTCGACGCACGGCCCGCACCAGGTGGCCCAGATGTTCACCAGCCGCAGATTCTCCGATTGATTCGCCGCGATCTTTTTCACGCCGGCGGCGTCTACTTCCGCCAGCGACACCGGCTCCTGATCCCACTTGGCGATCGCCGTTTTGGCACTGTCGGTTTTGTCGATCCATTTCGTGGAGCAGCCGAAGACATGGGTCTTTTCGGTCGGCACCGGCTTGCCCGCCAACAGCGCATCCAACGCCTCGCGGGCATACTTCTGGTGAACCTCCTTCACCTCTGAATCGTCGATCGCGCCGACATAGCGCAGCTTTCGCTGCGAATCGAAGATGTAAATATGCGGCGTCGCCTGCACGCCGTACGCGAGGCTCACCGACTGCGTCTTCCCATCGTAGAGGTATGGAAACGTGAAATGATGTTCCGCCGCCCGAAGCTTCATCTCATCGAGTGAATCCGAATACTCGGTGTATCCCAGCTCATCCAGCCGGACGGCATTCGGGTCATTCGGGTTGATCGCGACGAGCTTCACGCCCTTGTTCTTGTAGTCGGCATCAAGCTGCAGCACGCGCTCCTCGTACGCCTGTGCGGTGGGGCAATGGTTGCAGGTGAAGAGGATCACCAGGATCTTCGCCTGATCGTATTCGTGCAGCGTGTGATTTTTGCCGTCGATGCCGGGCAGATTAAAATCAGGTGCGGCGGCGCCGATTTCCAGAGTCGTTACATCCGCGGCGCGAGAAATCGGACTTGCCAGCAGGAACACGCCAAGGAAAAGGAATGTGCAGCAGCGCTTCATAAGCGGACCTCGCCGGTTGGGGTTTCAACTCATTTTAGCCAACATTTTGAAAAAACGCCTGACTGAAGTTGCCGTCGGCAATTCTAATCAAGGATTCGAGGCTACCGTCATGCTGAGGTACTCCGAAGCATCTGGCCCGTTCGCGCAATCCAGCCAGATGCTTTGGGGTACCTCAGCATGACGATGTGCGAAGACGGTGACGATTGAAATCCAGCAAGAGGCTTCGTAACCAATTGATCCAAAACCGCATCTATCCCGTATACTGTTGAGCCGCCATGTCCCAATCGCAACCTCCATCGTCACAGATCACCGACGAGCGGCTCTATCGCACGCGGCGGCAGATCCTGCGCGCCGGAATCCTCGGCGGCTCGGTCGCCGCGACCGCGTGGGCCTATCGCAAGCTCAACCCGCTGACATCAAATGAAGCCATGTCAACGCGGCAGATCGCCGGCGTCGTCAGCGCGACACAGGCAAGCGTGATCGCGCCGCTGGGGCCGGATGACCCGCTGACGCCGCTGAAGACGATCACGCACTACAACAATTTCTACGAATTCTCCACGGACAAAGAAGAGGTCGCCGAGCTGGCGCAGACCTTCATCACGCGGCCATGGCAGGTAGTCATTGACGGGCAATGCGCTAGGCCGCGCACGTTTGATATCGATGAGCTGCTCAAGATCGCCCCGCCGGAAGAGCGGGTGTACCGGATGCGCTGCGTCGAGCGGTGGTCGATGGTCATTCCGTGGATCGGGTTGCCGCTGGCGCGCGTGCTGGATCGCGTCGAGCCGAAGCCCTCCGCAAAATATGTTGCGTTTGAAACGGTCATGAATCGCGCGCAAATGCCAGGCCAGCGCGAGCACATTCTGGAATGGCCCTACGTCGAGGGGCTGCGCATGGATGAGGCGATGCATCCGCTGACGATTCTCGCGAGCGGGTTGTATGGCCGCGAGCTTCCCCCGCAGGATGGCGCGCCGCTGCGATTGGTGGTGCCGTGGAAGTATGGGTTTAAAGGGATCAAATCGATCGTGAAGATCTCACTGACCGAATCGCAGCCGCCGACGAGCTGGAACCGCTACGCGCCAAACGAGTACGGCTTCTACGCCAACGTCAATCCAGCCGTCCAGCATCCGCGCTGGTCACAGGCGCTTGAGCAGCGGCTGGGCGATTCGAGTGACACACGCGCAACATTGCCGTTCAACGGTTATGGCGAACAGGTTGCATCGCTCTACGCCGGAATGGATTTGCGCCGGGATTTTTGATTCGATGCCGCGCCTCGAAAACCATCATGTCGAGGTATTCTGGAAATGCGGCGGGCAGTGCCCGCCCTACGTGCCGCCAATATGTTCGCCGGAGTTTTTTGGAATATGTCACTCGCGACAACCGTCATGCTGAGGTACTCCGAAGCATCTGGCCGTCTCGGCCGAATGGGCCAGATGCTT
>DATBDZ010000232.1:0-10447 GCA_036276235.1 Humisphaera sp.
GCCGGGCAAATGATTCGGCATCGCGCTCACATCGCACTGGCTTGTTTGCGCCGCGACCGTCATCCCGTCCGGCCCCGTCACGTTGACAACAATCGGATAATCCCCTGAGGCAGCGTAGGTATGCGAGCCAAGCAGGACAATCGAAAAGCCGGTCGCCCTGCTCGGGTCCGCCGCCACGATGCCGCTCGTCCAGGACGGGCTGTCGCCCCAATTAATCACGACCTTATAGTCGGCGATGTTCGTGTCGGCAGCACCATCATACGAGCCTGAAAGGACGCCAACTGTGTTCAGTTTAAAACCGACGCCGGCATAAGACTCCAGCGGCTGCCACGCCTGCGGAAAAATCGTGACGTAAGTCAGCGGCCTGGTGGACGATTGCACGGGCGGCTTTGTCGCCGGGTTGGATGCCGCCGACGGCATCGAAATTGAATCGACGCTGCATTCCTGTCCCCTTGCCGTCGCACCCTTCGGCCCGTTGACGGTGACCGTAACGGGGAAATCACCGCTCGTCGCGTACACATGGGAGCCGAGCACCACGAAGGGAAATCCTGTCGCCTTCGACGGGTCGGCGGCAACAGTGCCGGACGATTGCGTTCCATCACCCCACAAAATGGTGGCTGTGAACATCGACGCATCGACCTGCGCGGTCGAAGGGTTCACGCTGAAGACCGCCACCGTGTGATCGATAAAACCAACATGCGTGTAAGCCTGTATCGGCTGCCACGCGCCCAGATTGATTTTCACCGAGATATTTGCGCCCGGACCGGTCACGGTATCGCCGGCGCCGGTGTGCATGACGTGATCGGTCGAATTCTGAAGATACGTTGTGTCATTGGGACCCGTGACGATCGCGCTCTCATTTGAGCCGTTCAGCGTATCGGTGTCATGCGTGCCATGGTCGGTCACCGATGAGCTGTTGCCTGACAATGTCGTATTATTGTTGTTTCCGTACACGGTGAGTTTGTCGCCGGTTGCGGATTCGGAAATGGTGTCGCCGTTTCCGACGACCGTGGCCGATGTCCCGATTCCAAGATTGATGGCGGCATTGCTTAAATCGGCGGTGCCGTTCGGCCCAGTAACGGTTTCGCTCGCCTGGCCGCTGGGAAGTATCTTTGCCGTCACCGATAGCGAAGTGGTGGTGTTTGTATCCGTCTGGACAACGCTGGCATTGTTGATTGAATTGGTCGACTTGAAATTGACGCTGCCGCTCTGACCGGAGGCGGTGATGGTTTCGATGCCGGCACTGGTGGTGTCTGTGCTGGTTCCCTTGAGCAGGGTGCTGCCGTTGCTGGTCACCGAAAAACTGCCGGGCGCCACTGTGACGATGTCGTTGACCTTGGGGAGCTTCGAGGCGGCAATAAAATTGTTCACGGGCGCGACGCTTTGATTGAAGGCGTTGGCGGCCGATTTCGCATTTCCCGTGAACGTGCTGCTTCCCGTATTGGCCAGCACGGTGGCCGACGCGTTTAGCGCGTTCTGCACGGCGCTGAGTGCCGCCTTGTATTGCGAGCTGGCGGTCACCGTCACATTGTTGAGGGCATAGCCGACTGCATTCTGCAAACTGCGCAGATAGTCCTGCATTGCCGCTGCCGCCGCCGGCCCGCGCTCGGCGGCGATGCTGATGATCTGTGCATGCGCGCCCACCAGATCAAAGGCCCCGGAGATTGCATCGGCGGCGGCTCTCGATGCCGGGTCTGGATCGAGCGCCGCACCGAGATTCACCGCCCCGCCCGCGACGCCCGCCGCATTACCCACTAGCGAGAAAATATCCCCTGTAATCGTCGCCGGTGTCTCGTGGCCGATGTCCTCGGCCAGAACCGCCGTTCCGCTGGCGAACGCGAATCCGTTGGTGACGATCGCTGTCGCCTGGACAACCGGATTGAACGGCTGATAGGAGGCGGCCAAGCTCGCCGCTCCCGCCGCCGTCTGCAATGCGTCGTTGTCTCGCTTGAGGTTGGTATCGTGCGCAAAGTCGTAGCCTGAATTGCCGATGCCTAAAAGCGTGATGGCCCGCGTAAATGTCGAAGAGAACAGGATGCGATTCTCGACCTGCTCGACAAGCGGCGGGCATTGGCGCACGTTTGCAGAGCGTCGCGCCTCACCGATGTGATTCTGAATTTGCCTGAGTGGTTTCACACGCTTTTGCCGACGCTTCTGGATGCTCATAAAAGTCACCTTCATGCCCTGAATTACCGGGGGGAAGGCTAGCCGCCCGAAACTGAGTCTGCGACTATAAATCGCGCTGACAATTTGACTGCAAGCACTCCCGCCGCTTCGCAAGCTCGGCCAGGAACCGTGATTGGCGCTGAATGAGGGGCTTCCCGCCCCCGCTTGAGCACCAAGAAATCAGGACCCGAAATTTTTTCCTTGCTCTTACGCCGCAAAGATATAGCATCACCTTTTCTTTCGGGCACGGATTCACAATTTGCTTGGATCGGCGGCCAGCGGTTCCGGATATCGGATTCCGATTTTCTGGCTCGGGCTGTTGTTTAGCGTCATAGGGATGGAGATTGCAAATGCTTACGAAAAATCGCGTCGCGTCGTTGTCCTCGTTTGATCGTCTTGTTGGTGGAAAGCGCCGCGCACGTCGCGCCGGCCGCGCTCTGGTCGTCGTTGAGAGAATCGAGTCGCGGCTTCTTCTGGCTGCGACTCCCATCGGGTCGGGGCAAACCATCGCCGGCAACATTTCCCACGTCGGGCAAATCGACACATACACGTTCTCGGCGGCGGCCGGGAGTTCATTCAACATCTCGCTGGGCGACGCCAGCGCCGCCAGCGGCATGCATCCGTATGTACAGGTGCTCAACCCCGCCGCGACGCGCATCATCAACGCCGGCTCATCCAGTTTGAATACGTCGGTCGGGACCACTTATCAGGTTCCGCCAACTTCCGGCGGCAGCTTCACCGTTCTGGTGCAGGATTTCTTTGGCACCGGCACGGGAGCTTATGATCTGGAACTGGTGAAGGCGCCCGCCGCCCAGGCAGCGGATAGCAACGGGGACGGCGGTGTCATTGTCAGCGGCCAGACCAAAGCCGGCACCATCAACCGCACCGGCGATCTGGACGTCTTCACCTTCGCGGCGGCCGCGGGCGATTCGTTTGACATCAGCCTGGGCGACGCGTCGGCGGCCAGTGCCATGCATCCCTATCTCCAGGTGTTTGCACCCACCGGCGCGCGGATCATCAATGCCGGCTCATCGAGCGTGAATACATCGGTTGGGACCACTTACCGTGTGCCGCCCGGTGCCGCGGGAACCTACACCGCCATCGTGCAGGATTTCTTCGGCTCTGCTGTCGGGCCCTATAACCTTGAACTCGACAAAGCGCCGGCAACGCAAACCGCCGACAGCAACGGCGACGGCGGTGTCATTCTCAGCGGCCAGACCAAGGCCGGCACCATCAACCGCACCGGTGACCTGGACGTCTTCACGTTCGCCGTGCCGGCGGGAAACTCATTCGACATCAGCCTCGGTGATGCCTCCGCCGCCAGCGCCATGCACCCATATCTGCAAGTATTCGCGCCCGATGGGACACGCATATTGAACACCGGGAGCTCAGGGGTCAATACCTCGGTCGGCAGTACCTACCAAGCCCCTGCGACTCTCGGCGGTACCTATACGGCGGTCGTGCAGGATTTCTTCGGCAGCGCGACAGGCCCCTACGATTTGGAGCTGGCTGTCGCCCCCGCCAGCCAGACCGCCGATAGCAACGGCGACGGCGGCACCATCAGCAACACCCAAACCAAGGCCGGCACCATCAGCCGCACCGGCGACATCGACGTCTTCACCTTCTCCTGCTCGGGCGGCGACACGTTTGATCTTTCCCTCGCCGACAGCAGCGCCGCCAGCGGCGTACATCCCTATCTGCAGGTCTTCGCGCCCAGCGGCGCGCGAATCATTAACAACGGAAGCTCCGGCATCAATACCTCCGTCAGCAACGTCTACCATGTTCCCTCCACCGGCGCCGGCACCTATACGATCGTCGCGCAAGACTTTTTCGGCACGGGCCTGGGAGGCTACAACCTGCAACTGACCGGCAACATTCATCCGCTGGGCCCCTCGATCGTTATTACAGCGTCGGGCGATCAGACAGCCGTCGCCACCGTGCCCACGTCGATCAAGATGGGAACCTTCGCTCAGAGCAACGCCACCGGTCCGTTCAAGGTCGATATCAACTGGGGTGACGGCACCGCCGATACGTTCCTCACGGTAGCCAATGCCGGCACCATCCCGGCGACGATCCACACCTTCCCCGCCGCGGGAACCGACACTGTCAGCGAGACGATCACCGACGCCAAGTTGAACAAGTCCAACAAGATCAGCTTCAAAGTGATCGTCTCCCCCGCCAAGGCGAGCATCGCCGGCCGCGTCTTCAACGACACGAATGGCAATGGCCTGGTCGATACCTCGGAACTGGGTCTGGGCCTCTGGACCGTCTACATCGATGCGAACAGCGACGGCAAGCTCGATACCGGCGACATCAAGGCCACGACCGATATCACCGGCAAATGGTCCTTCAGCAACCTGACCGCCGGCACATACGTCGTGCGCGTCGTGCAACCCGCCGGAACCGCGACAACCAAACCAACCGGCGGCGTCCTGACGCTCAAGCTGGTCGCGGGCCAAGCTTCGACCGGAAACTTGTTTGGAGAGAAGGGGATCTAAACCTCCTCAGAACGCGTTCCGCTTGCGCGTCGTGCTTCGCGAGTTCTCCAAACGCTGTTAGCCGCGACGCGCAGCGGAGCGTATTCGACTAAGACAAGTTCACTGACTCAAACACGATTTGCATTCTGGGAAAAGCTGCTGAAGGCTCCGTGTCCGGCGTGAAATTCGCGCATCTTGCCAGCGTCGCAAAGCCGCGGCGGCTTGCGATCTCGCACAGTTCTTGCGGATCGTACAAGTGCCACTCAAAGTGATCGGACGCCCCGTCTGGACCGTAATCGAGGTCCACGCTCAGACGATCGCCCATCATTTTCTTTGACTCGCAAATCGTCCGTCCGTTGCGAATGAAAGTCCGCACGCCCTGATGCGCGAGAAAGAACCCTCGATGATATACATCGAGCACCAAGCGGCCGCGCGGCCGAAGCAGATTCCGCGCCTGCGCCAGAATCGCTTCGTTGGCATCCGCGTCAAAGTACCCGAAGCTTTGCCACAGGCAGATGATCGCATCAAATGAACCCGCCCTGAAGGGAAGATGCCGCATGTCACCCTGAACATAAGCAATGGGTGCGGACTCCCGTTTCGCGCGCTGCAACGCAACGGCGCTGCGATCCAGGCCGACCATGTTGTAACCCAGACGGCTTAGCCGGCTGGCGTGCCTCCCGCACCGCAACAAAGATCGAGCAGGTCGCCGTATCGCTCCAGCGGCAACCAATGCCGCAAAAATCCGATTTCCTTGTCGGTTTGATCCCAATCCTGCGATCCAAGAAACAGATCGAACCAAGTTGTCGAATATTCGTTGGCCACGTTACCTCACCCAAATCCCGAATTAAAGGTGACGCGAACCTTTATATAAAGGTTCGCGTCACCTTTAACGGCGCGCGATGGACGCGCGACAGGGCGACTGTACCGCCATGCTCTGCATTTTCAATGTTGTTGAGTCTTGATGCCTGGCTCAGTCGTACTGAACGCGCACGTTGCTCGTCAGGCAGTCCGGGCAGAAGAATCCATAATAGGATGGGCCCACTGCTCCAACCTGGCCCGCGAACATCATCCGCCCGCGACATTTCCCGCACATGGGCCATTGAACGTACTGTTGCCAAGCTGCAGCGCCTCCCAACCATGCCTCGGCTCGTTCCTTGTGGGTACTGTCGCGTTGCTGAAACTGGCGTGCTGGAGCCCAATGCGTAAGGGAAGATGCATCGCTGCACGGCCAAGCATCCAAATCCTGCCCGGTTAGATTGTCGCAGCGGAGCGATGAAAAGAATCCGTCCTTGCGATGGCTGCATTGAACACAGACTGGGAGCATAACGCGACGTGAGTTTGGAAAATGGAGGTGAACTTGAGGATCGATCAGGATATCGAACAGCGCCAGCATCCGGCCGCCGCATTCATCACATTTACCGTCGATGGGGCGGAAGATTTCCACTTGCTGGAGGCGTTTAGGCGTCTTAGGAGCCTGGTTCTTTACAAATTCAATTTCGAAGCCAGGCAAAAGGTCTCGACGCCGTCCCCGCTGGTCGATCTCGTACCCGCTTTCCTCGAACCTCTGCGGCGGGAACAGCTCTTGAGCGAGCATCGGTTGATCGCGCCTGCACTGCACAATCCTTGAGATTGATTGCTCGTCGCCGATCGATACCAAGACCATGGCGGCACATGACAGCTCTTCGCCGATCCGCTTCGACTTGGATGATTTGGCGGTAGCTTCGTCGATGATCTGAATCATGCGATCCCGTACCTGATTTCGCGCTGGGCTGTCAGCGGCAGGGACATGAAGGATATGAATCGCGAATAACTCCAGCTCAAGCCCATCCAAGGCGCGGCGATTGTAGTCGTACGCTATCCCTTTGAACGCAATGTCCCTCCCCGATCGAGAGCCCGGATGTTTCGCAATACGCAGAAGGAATTCGGCGGTTGCCCGTGCTTCGGCATCATCCAAGGTAGAGCCCAATACCGTTGGCCATGTGCCGAGATTGATTGCATGCTCGAGTGACAGAATCGCCTCGGCTGCATCAACGAGGTCGGATCGGTTTTGAAGATCGATGGGTTGGGGAAAGTGAAGCCTTCTTTCACGGGCAGCCTCGCGGACCAGATCAATTGCGTCGGGAGGCAATTCGCCGATCGATTCCGTCAGGTTTGCCACATCGCGCGCCCACATTGTGGCATGCCCGAACAGTCGATGGAGATTTTCAGACGTAATATTTTGAAGCGATTTGACGCGATCAAATCCCTGCTCCCCGATGTAATAGATCGAGCAGCGGAGCAGTTCTTCTCCTGCGGGAGATTTCGCTGCAAGTAGTTTCGTTTCCTTCAGGTCCTTGCTGCCCCAAAGCGCTCGAATTGCCTCTGTATGCAAGTCCGCGATCCGTCCATTTGTTTTCCTGAATTGAGCGATCGCTTCAACTCCCCACTTAATCCAGGCCTGGCCACCGCCAGCGCCGGGATGCCAGGAAACGATTTTCTGCGCAATTAATTGTTGACCACGTGTCAGCATTTAACATTCCTCGGATTAGACGTCCCCAGTCGCCGCAGGTGCGGACTGACTCATCGAGTAGCCCGTCAGATCCGCGATATCCTCATCGCTCCAACTATCGCCAATATCCAGGCCCTTTCCGCCTGACGCACTTAGTTCATCCAGGATCAGCGTGGCGATGCGCAACCGTTCGATTGGAGCAAGAGGGCGAATCGTCTTGTAATAAATATCCCGCGCGCTCATGAAGGACACTCCAACGGCGCCATTGTATTGTTTGCGCACGGCTTCGTGAAGATTGGGAAAAGCAATTGATTTTGCCCGAACCGGTCACAATATCGCTATGATAGCGGCATGAGCCTGGAGAGCATCTATCGCGTCATTTCCAATGCACACAAGGCGGCATCCGAAGCGAACGGCGGCACCGCCGACGAGAAAGGCGTGGTGGACGTGCTTGGCGGCCTCACTGCTCTGGTGGAATCGCGCCTTCAATTGCACAAGCGCGCGACAGTGCCCGCTGTCGGCGGCGTGGCTGCGCCGTCCGCCGCAGCGCCGGCGCGTGTAGCCACTGTGGCGCCGGCATCTCCGCCCCCCGCCGGCGTCAAGCGCCAAACGCCGACGCAGGCGGACGACTCTTATGATCTAAAGTGATCCTCTGGGGAATTCAGCTATCTCGCGCATTTACATTGTCTTGGCATTCGGCCGGCCTAAGATCACATGCCAGCGGAGCTTTGCTCACATCGGCTCCCGGCGGGAAGTACAAGTCCTCGGATGACGAAATAAAGGGTAGCCCGGCCGATTTTGGCTGTGAGACCCGTTAACAGTAAGCCGACGCGATTAGGCACTTTATGTGTGCGATGGCGTCGGCTTTTTTTTGGAGCGAAATATGAAACATAACAGCGATCAAACCGCGGCGCGCCACGCAGCGGATGTAGTGGACGACGTTGCCGACGGTATCCGATCGGCGGCGCACAGCGTTAAAACGGGCGTGCAAAACGCGGCTCAAACAGTGCGCGACGCCGCCGGCCACGCCACCGAGGCGGCGGAGCATGCATACGACCAGGCAGGCCAGCGCGCCCGCGCTTCGCTTCAGCGCGCGCGTTCCATGGAAAGAGGCTTTGAGTCCTGCGTCCGCGACAATCCCAAATCATCGTTGCTCATCGCCGCTGCGATTGGCGCGGTGTTCGGAGCGCTTTACTGGCGGAAACGAACCTGAATCCCTTGCCCTTTTTGGAGTCACCCATGAGTCCACAGCGCATCGCGGGGATCGTATTGCTGGTCGTCGGGGCGATCGTGCTGATCGTTGGCATGAACGCCTCCCATTCGGCCGCCGATCAGGTGAGCAACACGTTCACCGGGAAATTCACCAGGGACACCATGTGGTACATCATCGGCGGCGGCGCGGCGGGCCTCTTTGGTCTGCTCCTGCTGCTATCCGGAGTCCGCGGCAAGGCCGGATGAACCCTGCGGCGGGCGAGGCCGACAAGCGCGTAAACACGCCGGTTTGGGATGCCGCCGCTCAGAGGGCGGCATCCCCACATTCCGTGCGCAGTCAGCGGACCCACCCCACAACTATTTCGTGGTGGAAAGCATCCCGCGCACCGAATTCAATTGCATCAGCACATCATCGAGCTGCGATTTGACCTGGTTGCTGTTGTCTTTTGCCTTGGCCACCATGGGCGCCATCGAATTGATCCCCTTGACCGAAAGATCGAGACTCAGATAGCTCTGGATGTCTTTGAGCGACGCCATGAACGGCCCGAACGCATCCTTTGCCCCGGCCATGTCCTGCTTGATCTTGTCATACGATGCGCTCAACTGGGAGCGACGCTCGGGGCTGATATCGGATGAGCCTTCCCATTCCTTGAAGAAGACATCGCCATTCGAGCGCATCTTGTCGGCGTTGGCTTTCACCACCTTCGACTGATCATCCAGGTCTGAGACCGCCTTCGAATAAGCGTCGAAATTATTCTTGAGATCCGCCGGCTGTGAGTTGACCAGCGTGTCGAGAGACCGGACCGAATTATCGATCGAATCCTTGGCCTTGGCGGTTTCGTTGCCGAATACCGTCATGCTCTCGACGGTTGTCTTGGCAGTTGGGCCGCACCCGTAACACGCGGCGATCGCCGCCACGACGACGACACGCATCGCAATAGATTGTAGATTTGTAAACCGCATGATCGGATTCTCCTGGTCAGTTCTGTTTGAAAAAAATGCTGCGCACGGTCGCTCTGGGAGTTATGGCCTCGTGTAGATGACACTGACTTGATTGAGTTCGGCGGAAGCCGCCCCAACGCGATCCTTCAGCGTATTGGCTTTGTCCCTGGCCGCTTTCACCTGGTCGGCGAAGTTTTTCTGTGTGTCTTGCGTGACGCCTTTCTTGGCGGCATCGCGGAGTGCCGACATGTCGGCCCAGAAGGGATCGAAAGCCGCACGAGCGCCCTGCATGGTGGTGAGCACTTCGGCGTATTTGGCGGCCAGTTCATCCTTGCGCTTCGCCGCGATTGCCGCGACCTCGGGCGTGGACATCGCCTTGAGCTGCTTGTCCCAGGTATCGAAGTACGCCGCGCCGCGATCGCGCATATCCGTAGCGCGCTTCTGAACGCTTTTCGTCGAGGCTTCCAGCTCGTCGATCGACTTGACCGCATCCTTGTTTTCGTCCTTGAGGTTTCCGCTGGTCGCCGCCAGAACATCGAGCTTGGCAAACGTCAGATCCATCTGCGAGAGCGCCTGGCTCATTTCCGCTTTCATCATCACCAGATCCGGGGGCAACGAGTTGGCTTCGGCTTTTTGCTGCGCGGCAAGCTTGGCGGCGGCGGCCTGCGCCGCGGCCTCTTCGGCCACCAATTTGTCAACGGCGGCCTTGTCGGCCAGCGCCTTCTCGACGGCCGCGGTCTTCTCCGCCGCAATGGCGTCGGCGGCGGCCTTGTCCGCGCCCACTTTGTCGGCGGCAGCTTTGTCGGCGGCGGCCTTGTCGGCCAGCGCCTTCTCAACTGCCGTCGCCTTCTCCATCGCGAGTTTATCTGCCGCCGCCTTGTCCGCGGCGAGTTTGTCGGCGATCGCCTTGTCCGTCGCATCTTTATCGGCCGCCAGCTTGCTGGCAGCGCGCTTATCCGCCGCCGCCTGATCGGCCGCCGATATTCCCTGCTTTTTTTCCTCTTCCTTATTGCAGCCCGGCATTGCGAGCCCGACGGATAGAGTCGCAAGCCACACCGCCATGATCCACTTCATTTTCATCTTCACGATATGCTCCTTGGGCAGAACGCCGTTCAACAGGGCAATTTCTGAATAAGCACTCTACATTGACAACTGAGAAGCC
>DATBDZ010000233.1:0-30486 GCA_036276235.1 Humisphaera sp.
GCCCGGTTAGCCGCGACGCGCAGCGGAGCGCGTTTTCGCGGGACGCTCGTCATCACTTCCGCGTCACAACCAGCACCATAAACGAATCCGGCTTTGCAGTCGGGCGGCCGCGGGCGTCGGCCTGGCCGGGTTCGTATTCTACGGCGGGCAAATATGCGGTGTGCGTCTGCGGATCCAGCCCCATCGTCTTGGCGCCTTTGCGCGTTTCCAGCGTTTGGGTGATTTCAAATTTGCCGGGCGATTTTTCTTTTGCGATCGTGACCGTTCCATCGCCGCAACTGGCGAAGGCTTCTCCTGTTGCAGGGTCAAACGCGCAGGCGTCGTTCACCGCGCCGATCGCCAGTGATGAGATGATGCTTCCGTCGGCGGTGTTCATCACGATCAGCTTTCCGCTGCGGCAGCCGACAAACAGATGCCCCTTGGCGGCGTCGAGCGCCATGCCGGTCGGCTGGCCGCCGGGGGCGGTGGGCCAGCGCGAGAGAACTTTCATCGACCTGGTATCGACCACCGCCACCATGTCTTTATCGACGAGATTGACGTAAGCCTTCCCCTTCCCGTCGGCGGCGAGGAACTCTGGTTTGCCGCCCAGGTCCAGCGGTGTTTCCGCCTTGCCGGCTTTCGGATCGACATCCGGCTTGAGCGCGACAAGCTGGTTGGCGTCGCCGCAGGAAATCAGCACGCGATCGCTGGCGGGGTCGTAGATGATCCCGTCGGCGTCGTTGGCCGCCGCGATTTTGCCGAGCACTGCGCTGCTCTTCAGATCGAAGATGACGACCGATCCATCCTGCCCGTCGCTAATGAAGCCGCGCCCGACCTTCGGAACCAGCGCGACGCCATGCGAGCGCTTCTGGCCCGGTATGTCGGCAATCAGCTTGCCCGTCGCGGCATCCAGCACCATCGTGTGTGTGGAGCGCGTGAGGTAGAGCCTCCCCGAATCGACGGTGACGTAATCCCAGCTTCCGGCTCCGCCGACTTTGAGAGTTTTGGTGACGGCGTACGATCCGCCGGCCTGGGCGCTCGCGACGCCCGCCAGCGCAATCAGCAGAATCAAGCATGCGATTATCGAACGTCTGAATCCAGCGGCTAATAACTCGGACATGGTGATTCTCCTTGGCGTAGGGTTTCTGCTTCCATTATCGCCGGCACATCCGCTTGTTATACTTTCCCAACATGATAACCCAACCCGCCCGGCGCACTTTCATTGTCAACTCGCTCCTGCTCACACTCGCGACGCTACTTTGCGCGCCGCATTTCGCCGACGCACAGGCAGCGAAGCCGGTGTTGCTTTACAGCCGCTACTTTAATGCCAAGGGCGAATCGCGCTATCTTCCGGATGGCACTTACAAGGATGTGCTCGCGAAACTTGCTGACACGTTCAACGTTCGCGTGAACGATGAGCCGCTGAACGCCACGACGCTCAAAGGCGTTGCCGTTGTCTTGATCGCCAATCCGAGCGACAAGGCGGTTGGTGGCAATCCGCCGCCGCATCATTGCACTCCGTCGGATGTCGCGGAGCTGAGCCACTTTGTCGAATCGGGCGGCGGGGTGATCGTCATGGGCAATCAGGAGAATCACAACCTGGAGATCGAAGACTTCAACAAACTGCTCGGCGCATTTGGGATGAAGTGGGTGAGCAAATACACGGATGCGAAGCAACTCGTGCTGCCGGCCAGCGTGCCGATCATCGGCGGGTTGCGCTGGGCCTACTACACCGGCAATCAGATCGTCCTCGAACCGAATCACGCGGCTCATCCCAAGCCGATCGTCGAAAATGATCTGCACCAAAAGCCGCCCAAGGGCACTCGCGACGAGCCGGGCGCGCTGATGGCCGCGGCTGATCTCGGCAAGGGGCATTTCCTGGCGATCACCGACGCCGGCTGGATCTCCAACGACGCCCTCAGCGGCAAAGGAATCGGCGACGTCGCCATCAAGGATCAGGACAACTGGGAAATCTGTCTGCGGCTCACCAAATGGGTAGCGGGAGTCCGATAGAAGAGCACGCCGACTTCTTTCTGAAACAACTGACATGCGCGGCGCGGTATTGCCGGTGCGCGAGGCAATGTAGACCGGCCTCCGCTTGCTCAAGGCGCGTGGGGTGTATCACTTTTGATCGCACTGCCTCCGCCTTCGGGCGGACGGCAATTGTGCGGTCGGGGAACGCGGCTGGGAGGTTTTGAGTTTTCGGCTCAAAAGCTGGCAAAAATCAATAGATTTTTGTTCTTGCGAGTTTGTGCGATTTGTGGGAAACAATCTCTGTTCGATCAAATCTTAGACGTTCGGGATGTCCTTTTATAGTTTGCAGCCCATCGTGTGCTGGAAGGGAGTTTGATATGCGGAGTTTTTCTAAATTGGTGAGGGCTCGTTTCCGTTCAAGTCACAAGCGAGCCAGGGCAATTGCGCCCGTGTCGCGAAGAATGGCGGAGGCGCTGGAGGAGCGGCAGCTCTTATCCATTGCGTTGCCAGCCAGCCCCAAGATCGTAACCACGGCGAGCCCCGCCGCCATTACGCTGGCGGGTTCGCCGATCACACTGACCGATACCGCCGTCGTAACCAACGGCTTTAATCCAACGGGCAACCTCCGCTTCACCCTGCGTGGGCCCGACAACTTTCTGTTCACGCAATTGGCGCCTCTCACCGGGGATGGCACGTACACCGCCCATGACACCCTGCCCGCCAATGCGCTGCCGGGCACATATCGCTGGACAGTTACTTATGCCGGCGACAGCAACAACAACAGCGCGGCCGATCAGGAAAGCAATCTCGCCGCCTTTGACGCATCGCTACCCAAGACGGCCACCGAAACATTGACGTTCCCTGGCAGCGGCAATCCGCCGACGAGCTACTTCAGCGCAAAGCTAAGCGCCGCCAGCATCCTGAACGGCATCTTCAAGGATTGGTGCGCTGATCCGGTGCGGCACATCACGCCGGGCATTCCATATACTGTGGATGTTTATTCCAGTGCCGGCGCAACGATCCCGCAGGGCGTGCTCAACATTCCCCAGAACCTGCCGCTGGTGAACTACCTGCTCAATCAAAACCTGGTCGGCAAGACCGCCCCGGATGGCCACCAAATTACGTTCGGCGATGTGCAGGAGGCGATCTGGATTCTGCTCGCCAGTGGCCCGGGGACCAGCCCGCCAGGCGTTACCTTCATTAAGAGCCACGTCGATCAGATGATCAGCGATGCACAGAATCACAAGGACTTCGTGCCGGGGGTTGGACAACTGATTGCCGTCATCTTGCGGCCGGTCAATTCCGCGGACCAGACGGATGCTCAGGTGAACATCGCCGTGCTCCAAGTACAAACGCCGGTCAGGGGAACGGCCGAGCAGACGATCGTAAGGAAACCCGCGACGCTGGCGATCCACACGACGCAGTTACCGACGAGCGCCGTCATTGGCAGCTCGATTTCCGATAAAGCAATCATCACGGGCGGGACCAGCCCAACCGGCACCGTCACCTTCAAACTCTATAACAATCCGACCGGCACCGGCACGCCGCTCTTTATCGATACCGAATCGCTCGTCGGCGGCATCGCCACCTCGGCCAGTTTTGTCACCACGGGCGTTGGCACGGATTACTGGGTCGCCACCTACAACGGCGACAGCCACAACGCATCCATCACCAGCGGCAAGGCCGACGAACCGGTCACCATTCGCAAGGCCGCGCCCCATATCAATACCACGCAGCTTCCAGCGGGCGCGATTGTCGGCAGTTCGATTGCCGACAGAGCGACCGTCACTGGTGGGCTTAATCCCACCGGCACGGTCACATTCCGGCTCTACAGCAATCCAAGTGGCACCGGCACGCCGCTGTTTGTGGATACCGAAACGCTGGCCGGCGGGATCGCCACCTCAGCCAGCTTTGTCGCCACGTCCATCGGTACTGACTATTGGGTCGCCACCTATAACGGCGACAGCAAAAACTCATCCATCAGCAGCGGCAAAGCAGATGAGCCGGTGACGATCAGAACGGCCGGACCCTCCATCAACACGACCCAGCTTCCTGCCAGCGCCATCGTTGGCAGCGCAATCGCCGATAAGGCGACCGTCATCGGCGGAAATAATCCCACGGGCACCGTCACCTTCAAGCTCTACAGCAATCCGACCGGCACCGGCACTCCTCTGTTCACCGATACTGAAACCCTCGTCGGCGGCATCGCCACCTCGGCCAGCTTTATCGCCACCGCCGTCGGCACCGATTATTGGGTCGCCACTTACAACGGCGATAGCCACAACGCATCCGCCACCAGCGGCAAGGCTGATGAACCGGTGATCATCCGGAAGGCCCGCCCACACGTTAACACCACGCAGCTTCCGGCCAGCGCGGAGGTCGGCAGCTCGATCGCCGACAAAGCCGCCGTGAGCGGCGGGTTTAATCCGACCGGCACTGTAACCTTCCAACTTTTCAATAACCCCACTGGCACAGGCACGCCGCTGTTTACCGATACCGAATCGCTAGTGGGTGGCATCGCTACTTCCGCAAGCTTTGTCGCCGCCACCGCAGGGACGGATTACTGGGTCGCAACCTATAACGGCGATAGCAACAACTCGTCCGTCATCAGCGGCAAGGCAGATGAGCCGGTGACCATCCGCACCGCCGGACCGTCCATCAACACCACTCAGCTTCCGACAAGCGCCATCGTTGGCAGTTTGATCGCCGACAAAGCCACCGTCGTTGGTGGGAACAATCCCACCGGCACGGTCACCTTCAAGCTCTATAACAATCCCAACGGCACCGGCACGCCGCTGATTACCGACACCGAGCCACTCACGGGCGGCGTCGCCATCTCCACCGGCTACACTGCCACCGCCGTCGGCACCGATTACTGGGTCGCAACCTATAACGGCGACAGCAACAACGCATCCGTCACCAGCGGCACCGCCGATGAGCCGGTGACGATCCGCAAGGCCGGCCCAGCGATTTACACTGTGGCCGGTGCCCCGGTGGTCATCTGCGGCGTGGCTAAGCTGACCGACACCGCCGTCCTCTCCGGCGGATTCAACGACACCGGCACCATCACCTTCACTCTGCGCAACTCCAGCAACACGGCGGTCTACACCGACGTCGTGACCGTCAACGGCAACGGCACCTATACGACCGCGAACGGGAACAACCCGGGCGGCTACCTGCCGACTGCCGTGGGCACCTACCAATGGACCGCCGTCTACAGCGGCGATGCCAACAACGACTCCGCCCACGACCAAGGCGGTCCCTTGGAAACGCAAACGGTCGGTCCCGCCGGCCCGGCGATCAAGACCACTCCGGTCGTCACCACGACAACGACCGGCTCCGCCGGCTCATTTGCCACCATCGGCTTCTGGCACAACAAAAATGGCCAGGCCCTCATCAATAGTTTCGACAGTGGGCCGAGCTCCAAGTTGCTCGGTAATTCGCTGGCCACCCACTACCCGCACCTGTTTGGTGCGACCAATTCCTACACCGGCACGAGTCTAGCCGGTCTGACCAACGCCCAGGTGGCGGCGGCTTATCTGAACACCTGGACACCCGGCGGCCTGCAGAAAAACACCTACGTGCAGGCATTCGCCGTCGCACTCGGCTCCTACGGTTCGGGTGGCCTGGGCAGCTTCAGCGTCGGAAACAACGGCGCGGCCTTTGGCGTCGCCAACGGCACGACCCTGCCGATCACACAAATCTTGTCGATCGCCGATGCCGCGTTTAACCCCGCCACGGGTCAGTTCTTCGGCGGCGATTCTACCAAGACCGGCGCTCTCAACACCGTCCTGAACAACATCAACATGGCCGGCGAACAGCCCGGCGGCATTCCAATCGTAAGCGTCGCGACGACAAACGATACGGCAACGCTTTCCGGCGGCTTCGCGGAAACCGGAACCATCACCTTCTATCTGATGGCTCCCGGCTCCACCGCTGCCACGCCGCTGTCCAGCGCTGTCTACACTGACATTGTCACGGTAAACGGCAACGGCACCTACAGCACCGCGACAATGGGCAACCACCCCGGCGGCTACGTTCCTCCGTCCACCGGCACCTATCAGTGGATCGCGGTCTACAGCGGCGACACAAACAACAGCGGCGTGATCAGCCCATTCGGCTCAGAACCAATTACCGTCGGCAAGTAAGCTGCGACTTTAAAGCGCGACTGACTTGGCAAAATGAACCGGGAGAGCGCTGGATTGCAAAATCCAGCGCTGTCCCGGTTTCGTTTGGTAGACCACCCCGTTGCACATCAATAGCCAAGTTACGTTTTGATAAATCGCTACTTCACCGAAAGAATCGCGTAGCTTACCGGCTCTGGTGCCGTCCAGCCGGGCGGGAAATAGCCGGCCCGGTACGGGCCCGGAGCGGGAGCGGGAATCAGCACGTTCATGCGCGGCGAGTTTGGTCCGGGCGGTTGGACAGCTTGTCGAACCACCGGGGGAGGGTCAGGGTGGGGGCTCCTAGCGAGTAGCGCCAGTTCTACACAACCCGCAGGCGTTTCACATTTTCCCCTTTGGCTCGGCGGCAGGCTCCGTCCCGCATTCCGGGCAACGTTCCCGTGTTGCGTGGAGATCGTAGCCGCACGTTTGGCATTTGGTGCGGCCAAATCGAGGCCGCATTCGTCGGACGGCGATCACTACGAGCGAACAAAACAGCACCAACAGAACTGTGATTGAAAACCATCTGGGAATGAGAATGGAATACGACCAGCTTTCATCCGCGTAAGAAAGCGCAAGCGGACTGGCCGCCGATTGCAAGCTCTCGCCTCGCGCGCGGAGCCTGGCCTGCTCATGGAGGACGTACTCTTGCGCCTTTCTGACTGAAGCTTCGCTCCCAAGATGCCGCGAGAGCCAGATAAACCCGAACCCGCTCCAGGTTGATGGGGCACGTGAAAAGTCCGTGTTTCGGCCCCGCGGGTATTTACGAATCCGCAGGTTGGATTTCGGCGCAATAGCTGACGCGCGGCCCTCAGAAGTCGCGGCCACAGAAACTCCGCCTACATAGGAGCTTCCGCCGGCTTGTAGCACGAGTTGACCGTTCGCGAAGTGCAAATCTGCGGAGCGTCTTGATTCCAATGCCCTTTCGAAGCGCTCCGTGGCCCAATCGATTTGAATCCCCGTGTAGAAGCTCCAAAACCACACCAGCGCAAGGCAGGCGGTTACCGCCATAGAGCCGTAGACTAGCGCGATGAGGAGCAATCGGCGAAGGAAGCGAATCATGTTGTCCCCGGTCGCTTATCGGCTGGTACGGTCCCACACTCCGGACACCGTTGCGGCGTCGCACGCATGTCATAGCCGCACGCGCGGCAAGCGTGCCCTGGAACGTGACGTCTGCGCAGCGAGGATCGAATCCAGATCAGCGGAAGAACGAGCGTCGGCAGAAGGAATAGCCACATCGAGACAATAATCGTCCGAGCGCCGGGAATCGGGCGCGGGGCGTTGGCAAGGCGCTGCAGGAAGGCGGCTTGGCGCGGTGCCTGCGCAATCGCGCGACGCTGCAATATTTGCGCTGTTCTGGCCATCGACTGGAGTCGCTCGCGGTCGGCGGTGTTCATCATGTCGGCGGTGACGCGCTTGGGTGAGAATCGGTCCGTCACTGCCGCCAGCTCGGCCTCGTTTTTTCGGGTCAGCTGCGCGAGTGCATCCGCCCTTTGCTGCCATTCTTTTATCGCCGATTCGGAAGTGGTCTGCGAACTGAGCTGCCGGAATTCCCATTGCAGGTTACGTTCTTCGTCCATCAGCGCCGATTGGAGAAGGAGCAGCGATTCATACATCGGCGGCGGCGGGCGCAAATCTGCGAGAGTGCCCAAGCCGCGCGTGTTTGGGGGAGTGGCGGGCTTGGGTTGCGGCGTCCTGGGCTGCGTCACGACAAAGGGCGGCGGCGGGTCATATTTGATGTTCCGCCCCACGACAATTCTCGCCGGCATGGAGTAATAACGAACACTTGATGAGAGCCAGTTTCCCCCGTGGAAGACATAGTTGACGGTGGACGACGGATCGGGATTGCTCACGATCCAAAGATTGCGACGATCGTCTCCCCGAGAGTTTCTATCGCCATCAAAAACCGTCCGCTCAAGAAACTGCACGCGGCCACTGGAGTATCCGATCCATCGCCACCTGCTCCACGTTCCGTCCAGCGGCGCGACATCGACCGGTGACGGCGGCGCAGCGACGGCAACCGGCGGGATTTGCCATTCATTGCTGATAGTGTAACTGCGATGCCAGATGACAAACCCTCCAGCGAACAGACCCGCCGACGCCAGCGTGGCGCCATTGAATATCCACCGGCCGATCAGCGGCAAATACTCGCGACTACGCCGCGGCCGCGTCAGCCAGAGCAGTGGAAACGGCAACGTGGGCACAAGGAGCCACAGCTCATTCAATTGATTGATCCTATCGCTCAGCTCATCGTGCCACGAATAAACCGTCTGATTCCAATCCGACAAATCCGGCCCGGCCGATCCCGCGCGGCTACGCATCACCACATACGGCCGCCCGCTGTCCGGCCAAATATTGGCGTCCCGCCAGCGAACTGTCAGCAGCTTGAGCAGCATGTCGGCTGGAATGCACCGCCGCGGATCTTCCAGAGCCTTAAGCCAAACGCGCGCGTAAGGCGCGAGCAATACACTATGGGATCGATAAAGCTGAAATTGTTCAACCATCGCCAGCGTCGGCGATGCCTCGCGAACAGTGCCGCGCGCAAACGATTTCCCATCCTGCTGGAATGGCTCGCTCCACGTGAAATCATCATTGCTCATGCGCCCGGCCAGTTCAGACAACGCCGCGTCATCAGAGCCGCCGTGCGGCGGACGAAAGAGAACGATCTGACCGTTGCTAGACGCAAACCGCCGCAGACCATCATCGGCATGAAAGCGAATCCCCGGATGCCACCGAAATGAAATGAGGTAAAAGGCGAGCAACAGAAAGAAACACGCCACGGACATCGCGGCCAGCCGATCCAGCGGGCTCAATCGCCACGGCCTCATCACACCCATGCTATCGCAACAAACGGTTATCTAACAGCGCCGGGCACGGTCCCACATTCCGGGCAACGGTTTGGCGTCGCTCGAAGGTTATAGCCACACTGGGTACAGCGAAGCTGAAACGACACCGGCACGATCAGATAGCGCACGCCTCGGACCACCAACGGCAACAAGAACGATCCCGCCATCGCGCTAAAGAGCGCGATGGCTGCCGCCACGGCGCCATCCGCGATCACGGCGCGGTCGTTCCATTGCGTGAATTGCTTCCCAAAGCTGTTGTCATACGTGCTGAGCGTGGTCAAAGGAAATCCCTGGCCGATACCGTCATAAAAGGAGTAGGTAAAAAAACCGAAGCTCCCATATCGGGGCGGATTCGGCGGGTCCATCATCAGCTGTTCGATCCAAGGCGGCGGCTTGCCGATGTTCGCCGGCGAACAATTGAGCCACACGGCGAGCCAAACGCCACCAGCCAGACCAGCCAATATCCCCAGCGCGCGTGTCATCGCGGGGCATCATACCGCGCACCGAAACCGTGCAGGCGGGGGAAAATGCGATTAAAGGTTTGGGCGGGCCCGGGGGCGCGCCAAGGGAGTACACGATCTAAAAAAGACATGCCCACGCAAGCGTGGGACATGGCACCCGAATATAAAAATCCCGATCGCCCGGACCCTCTTCATCATTTCACCACATTGTCGGTCGGGTGCCATGCCTCACGCTTGCGTGAGCATGTCCGTGTCGATCGAATCGACGTCCCCTCGACGCATGATGGCTCCGCAGATGGGCATGCGTTGTGAAAGGAATTCCATGTACGAATCGTGCACGGACCCGTCCCACCCTCCTTCCAGATTTTTGCCTTGAATTTCCAGCGCCTTCGGCGACACTATTTGTCGTCCGACTCAAGATGTTTGGCGTTCAGACAACGGCCGATTGCTGAAGGGAGGCGCGTGTGTCATTGCCTGCTCATGGGTCACGAATTTCGCGGAGCCTTGGTTCCACATCATTTGCGAGAGCATTTTCGCTAACTGAATTGATCGTCGTGATTGGCTTGATCGCGCTGTTGATTGCGCTGTTGTTGCCGACGATGGCGAGGGTCCGCGAGGATGCCTATCGCGCCAAGTGCCTTTCGAATCTGCGCACGATTGGGCAGGCGGGGATGATGCATGTGAATGAGCATCGCGGCTATCTGCCGTGCGCTGGATGGCATTGGAGCCCGATCGGCGGCGTGCTGAATCCCGCGGGCCTGGGCGACAGCGAGGCAGTTCGATTTGACTATTACGAGGACGGCACCGAACGCCGCCCGATGCCGGTCACCGCGGCTTTTGCGCTGTACATGGGCGTGTCGATCCGTACCGACAGCCGAGAACATCTGGAAGAGGATCTCCAGCTCGACAAGCTGCGCACGCATTGGCGCTGCCCCAGCCAGGCAACCGACGCCACTGGCTGGACGCAAAAAGAAAGCTCCGGCTGGACGACGCCCGACGAATTCACCGGCTACGCATTTAACGAAGCGCTCCTGGGCCGCCGCCAGGGCACGCCCGAGCAAGGCTCCAGCGGCAAGATGTGGAACTACCCGATGGCCCACATCACCGACGTGAAACATCCGTCCGAAGTTTTCATGTTTATCGACGGTCGCCCGCGCAATCAGACCGATCGACGTTGCCCTTCGGTCTTTGAATACTCTGCTACCGACACGCTTTACGATTTTCAGACTCGCGCCGGAAGCGAGCTTTTCGATTACTTCCGACATCGCCACAAGATTAATGCCCTGTTCGTCGATGGGCATGCCGAAACCTATTCCATGGACGATACCAGCCTGCAGGCGATCGGCGTTTCCAAAGGGATGTTCTAATGCATCTTTCCTCAATCAGGCAGTGGCATTGGATGATCTTTTCGATCGTCGTGGGCTTGGTGTTTTATTACACGCGCACGCAGCAGACCGACAATCTTTCGCGCTTTGGCGATTCCATCAACAGCCCGCGGATGTTCGAAGAGATGGTTCTCAAGACCGAGGCGGGCCGCCCGACTTTCGATCAGTTGGCCGTCCACAGTCAGCTCGTGCCCGATGGAAAGGGAGCGATGAAGCCGGCGACGATCGTCACCGGAATGGCGTTCAACGGGCATTATGAAAAAGAGGGGAGCAAGTTTGTGGCGCGCTGGCGGCCGACGTTTTTTGTCGGGCCCATTCCTTATAAGCCGCGCACGAATCTCGCGCAATTGCGCAAGCCGGGCGGGCCGGACTTCGCCGCGGAATTCCGCGCGATTAAAGATCCGACGGTCGTCGATTTTCTTAACATCCTGGGGAAGGCCAAAGGAATCACCTACAAGCACGCCTGGTGGCGCGAGCCGAAGCAGTGGCAATGCGTGGCGGCAAGCTTCGCCGTCGTCGGGATCATCTGGCCGATTTTCCTGAATCTCATCTACTTCGGCCGCCCCTGGTGTCCCAAGACCGCTAAAGCGACGAGTCTGATCAATGTTGCGGGCCAGTCGCCCGAAGCGCCAATCCCGATGGGTCTGGCGGGAGGTCCATCCGATATTGAGCTGCCCGTTCCATCCGAGGCGGCCAGCCCCGCGGCGGTCGAAGCACCGGCCGTGGCGGCCATTAGCACTGCGCCGCTCGACGCCGCAAAAACTGACGAGCAAGCCCAATCAGAATTCGGCGCCGCCAAGGATGATTTCTATCCCACCGAAGTGCACGTGCCGCACAAGAATGATTGACGATCCTCGGCTCATCGAAGTGATGTGGCACTGATCTGCAACATCATCACATTGTTCTGGCGATAGTATCCGCTCATGCGGATCGTCGCTCGGGCGCTTTGCGTCGTGCGCGTTTGCTCAGTGCGGGCTTCGATCTTTGTGATGCCTTCGTCGAACCACGCGCCGCCGTCAAAATCCGGCGCGATGTTGTGCAGAAACTGTTTGGCGATCCGCTTGGGGCGAGCGTTCATCAAGGCGTCGTCCGTGTGAAACGGAATCTCCAGCGACGCATAATCCAGCTCCGCCGGATCGGTCCGCATGGTGATGACGGCATGCTCCGAGGCGCTCAGATCGAAGGTGGATGTCCACGTGGCAAGTCCGCCCAGCGAGCGCTCCGGCGTGGTGGGCTTGGGAATGCCCTCCAGCACATCCGCCAGCTTCCGCCCAAGATGCGCAGAGGGGGCCGGCGCTTCAGCGTCGGCGGCGGTCGTTCGAGTTTCGGCGGTGGGGCGGCTAAAGAAAAACCATACCAGGCCGGCGGCTATCAGCAAGATCCCGCCGATCACGAGATTGTTCCGAGAAGAATTTGCCATCGGATTGAGCTCCTCCGTCTGGAAGCGCGAAGTATCGCACCGTTGTCAAGACGAAGCCATCAGGAATTCATGCAACAGGCAGTACGTGCTCCGCACAAGATTGCAGGTGGAATCTTGTTCACAACTTAATCAGGTTAGGAAATGTCATGCTGAGGTACTCCGAAGCATCTGGCCTGGGAGAATAAGTTGCTAGTTGTTAGTTGTCAGTTGCTAGTGAATGCCAATGCATTCGCAACTCGCCTTGACTGACAACTGGCAACTGACAACTTATTTTCCACGGCCAGATGCTTCGGGGTACCTCAGCAGGTGTTAGACTTTCCATCATGAAACGACGAACCTTCCTCCAGCTCGGACTCGCGGCGGCGATGGGGAATCGGCTGTTCGCGGGGGCGAGCCCCAGCGCAATGGAAGACGCGGCAGATATCCTCGCCAGAGCCGTCGACGGCGGCCAGGTCACTTCGGCGGTTCTGCATGTCGTTGGACGCCAAGGGGCGTTCACGCGCGCATTTGGCAAGGGGATTTCCGAGAACTCGATGTTTTTGATGGGGTCGATCTCCAAGCCGATCTGTGTCGCCGCTTTAATGACGCTTTTCGATCAGGGGAAATTCAGCCTCGATGATCCGCTCACGAAGTACATCCCGAAATTCACCGGCGACGGGCGAGACCAGGTCACAATGCGGCATCTTATGGCCCACTCGTCGGGATTGCCGGATCAGTTGGCGGATAACGACGCGCTGCGCAAGAGTCATGCGCAGTTGCCGGAGTTTGCCGCGCATGCGGTTCGCGCGCCGCTGAGTTTTGCCGCCGGGTCGCGGTATCAATATTCGAGCATGGGAATTCTGCTGGCGACTCAGGTCGCCGAGCAACTCGGCGGCGTTTCGATTTCGCAACTCGTTGATCGCACGGTCTTCGGTGCGCTCGCCATGCGGCACTCGGCGCTGGGCCTTGGCCACTTCGCGCTGGAGGATATGGTTCGCTGCCAAACTGAGCACGCCGCCCCGGAAGCAGGAGGCGGCGATCCAACCGCGAAGGACTGGGACTGGAACAGCCCCTACTGGCGCCAGCTCGGCGCGCCGTGGGGCGGCGTGCATGCCTCCGCCCCCGATCTGGCGCGATTTCTCGGAGAATTCATGAAAGGCGCAGGCGCGGTGGTTAAGCCGGCGACGGCGAAGCTGATGATTACGAATCAGAATGCCGCAGGCGTGACGCCGCGCGGGCTCGGATTCAACGTAGGAGCAAGGGCGGGAAGTCCCGGTTGCTCGGAGAAAACATTCGGCCACACCGGATCAACCGGCACGATTTTCTGGGCCGACCCGGCGACGCAAACAATTTGCGTCGTGCTGACATCATTGCCAGGAGCCGCGGTTTATCCGCATCCGCGGGATGTGGTATCCGAGCGCGTCGCGTCGGGCGGCCGGTGAGGGCCGGCTCAGCATGACAGTCTCTTGCGATGATTTAGCACCCTCTCCGAAAGTCTCAGCAATCACTTCGCCTTCGGCGGGTCTTCCTTCCCCAGCGTCAGATACTGCGGCGTCACTTTCTCGATATTCGGCGTCACATCCGCCTTCACATTTCCGAAAGCCCACGAGAGCCCGCCGAGGAGGATCGATTGGAAGATCGGGTTGAGCCACACTTCTTCGCGGTGGCCCATTGAGGTGTAAAAGACGCGGCCCTTGCCGTGCTCGCGCGCCCAGGTCGCCGGGTACGCGGGGCGGTCGTACATATTTCCCTTCAGGCCCGGCTCCTGAATCAGCAGCACGTGCAGGTTTTTGGCGTGGTCCTTCAGCGTGTACCACTCTTCCAGCATGTCAAACCCATCGCCGGCGGCAGCCATGCCGGGGAAGTTCTTGTCGGCGACAGTCATGTGCGCCTTTTGCTGCGCGCCGTGAACGATGAACTCCGCACTGAGCATCGCGATATACGGATCGACGTTGTCGCCATCCTGCACGAATCGAGAGTGGGTACCCGCGGCCTTGTTGCCGGGGCTGTGGAAGGTATCGCTGGCGCTGTGCGTGCCGATGAATCCCTTGCCTTCTTTGATCAGATCGAGAAACGCCTGCTTCCCTTCCTTGGACATCGGCGGCTGCCTGTCAGTTCCGATCTCGGTCAGATCGCCGGTCGTGTAAAACATAAACGCATCAAACGCGGCGAGTTTGTCGGGGACAAAGATTCTGCCGTCCTTCGTGCAGGTCACATCAAAATTATGCTTCGCCCCCAGATCGGTGACGACCTGCTCGGCGTGGCTCAGCTCATCCTTCGACTTTCGCTTGATCGATGAATGCTCGAATCCGGATGACTTGGTAAAGAACAGGAGCTTGCGTTTGGGCGAAGCATCATCGCCCCAGGCAAGAGGAAACCGCGCCAGCCCCAGCGCCGCCGCGGCCGCGCCAGTCCGAGTAAGAAATGCACGACGATTTAACATGAGGCCACTCCTGTTTTAAGCCAACCAGTTGCGATGTGCTTCATCCGCGTGAGCGCCAATATACCAAAACGGAGCATGTTCACAGGTCTTTTTTTACTTCTCTTCGTATCCCTCGGCGGTCTTCTCTTCGATCAGCTTTGAAGCCTGGGCCTCGGCGGCCGATGCCTGCGCAAACGATTTGGTCTTGCTTTGGCCATTCGATCCGATTCGTCCCCATCGCGTGGTGACATCGCAACCGGATTGAGAGATCTCCCAGAATTTATTCGATTTGTCGTCGACAAATTCAAAGTAGCGAGGCTTGGTGCCTTCGCCTGAGGACGCAGGCGTCGTTTCTCCCGCCCCCGGTACTCCGGGGGAGGGCTGGGGTGGGGGTTGTGTTGAGGGCGCATCGCTTGCGCGAACCCCCACCCTAACCCTCCCCCGGAGTACCGGAGGAGGGGACAAAGCAGACTCTGGTTCCAAATTTGTTCGCAGGCGAAGGTAGCTCGGAAACCGCGGAACGCCGCCGTCGGAAAGCTCCTGGTATCGAAACGTGATCGTCGCGCCGACGGCCGGCGGCGCTTCGCGCTCGCGATCGCTAAACCCGGTGCCGACGGCAAACTCAGTTCCGTCGGAAAGGCGAACGAGCAGCGCGCCGAGGCGTCCCTTGTGCTTTCCCGCGCCGGCCTGATGCCCGATGACGATCGCCTCGGCATCGCGAAAACTCTTCACCTTCAGCAGCGTCGAAGACCGCCCGACTTCGTACTTCGAGCCGGGCTGGCGGAGCATCAACCCTTCGCCGCCGAGCGATTCGATGCGCGCGAGCTCCGCACGCAGGCAATCGACATCCTTGCAGATGTCGTGATCGTGCGGCTTGGCGAACTTCGCTTTCCCATCGAGTGTTTCCTTGACCGCCTTGAATCGCTCTTCGAAGGCGCCCACGACGCCAGGCGCATCGAAGACCAGATACTTCACTTCATTCCACAGATCGTTCTTATCCTGCCGCCGGACGATGCTGACGGTGCGCTGAAACTTTTTCCGGTCGATCCAGAGTTCTCCGTCCAGCGGAATCTTCGGCAAGCCTTGAACGAACCAATCGGGCGCGTGAAAGAAGTTTCCCTGCCGCGAGAGGAATTGGCCGCCGTCCCAGTAGGCGCGAACGCCGTCCAGCTTCTCGCTCATCCACCAACCCGACAAGTCGGCGGCGTTGTCCCAGCTCTCCGCCAGCAGCAGCGGCGGGCCGGCGCCTTCCTCTTCTCGATCTGCCGTCTGCTTGACCGGCTTCTGTGGAAGCGCGCCGCCGATGCGCGCCTCCTCGGCGGCGTCGCCGCGCAGCTTGCGCAGATGTTTGCACGTGCGGCGTTCGATGGTGATCGACTGATTCCGCCAGGCCGGGCAGGAACAAGAGTAGACGCCGCCGGTGTTCTTCAGAACATACGGCTTAGCGCCGGAGCCCTTCATTTCGGTTGTTTCGCCGTCGGCTAGATCAGTCATACAGTTTCAACTCCCGCGCCTCACCGATCGCTTCCCATACCGCGCATTGATTCGGTCCGCCACCGCGTCGAGCTTTCGCTGGCGATCGCGCGCGGGGTCGGCGAACAAGCCCATTTGATCGCCGCCCTGGCTCAAGCGCTCGGCGGTCAGGCCGATCAATCGCACGGGTTGAAATGTCCACGCGTCAAAGAGTTCCCGTGCCGCGGTCCACAGGTCGGCGGTGCAATCAGTCGGCTCTTTCAATGTCGCCGAACGGGTGATCGTTTCGAAATTGCCGAATCGGATCTTCACCGAAACGCCGCGCGATTGGAGTCCATGTCGGCGAAGCCTCCAGCCGACTTGCTCGGATTGATCGAGCAGCACGCGGCGAACTTCCTCCGGCTGAATCAGATCGACGCCAAACGTCTGCTCGTGGCTGATGCTTTTGGCTTCGCGGTCGGGCGTAACGTTTCGATCATCGATCCCGCGCGCCAGGTTCAGATACCGCTGCGTTTCCGACCCGAGATAGCGCTGCACGAGTTCCGCCGGCGCTCGCCGCAGATCGGCGATGGTCCGGATGCCGACATTCGCCAGCCGCGCCGAGGTGGCTTTGCCAATGCCCCATAGTTTGGTCACCGCCAGCGGCAGCAAAATGCGATCGATTGCGTCCGGCTCGATCACCACCAACCCATCCGGCTTCTGCATGTCCGATGCGAGCTTCGCGAGAAACTTATTCGGCGCGACGCCAACAGAGGCAGTGATGCCCGCCTGCGCTTTGATCGTGTCCTTGATCTTCCGCGCTACGCCGCGCGGCTCACCCAGCAATCGGCTCGTACCGGTGAGATCGAGAAAAGCCTCATCGACGCTCAGCGGCTCAACCACTGGCGAGAACTGATTAAAGATATCAAACACGTGCCGCGAGATTTCGCGATAGCGCTCGCCGCGCACCGGCACGATGATCGCGCTGGGGCAAAGCCGTTTGGCGATCGACATCGGCTGGGCCGAGTGACATCCAAAAACGCGCGACTCATAAGAAGCGGCGGCAACCACGCCGCGCGCGCCGTCATGTCCGACAAGGACCGGCTTGCCTCGCAGGGCCGGGTTATCCAACTGCTCGACAGACGCGAAGAACGCGTCCATATCGACGTGGAGAATCGAGCGGTCGGAGATCATGCGGCAACTTATTACTTGGCCGCCTCGGCGTTCCAGATTTTCACGTCATCGAAGTATCCGGCTTTGTCGGCGGATGTTCCGCCGCAGCCGAACTCGATCTTTGATTTGGTTGGATGCGCGATGCCCGAGGATTTGAGGAATGCGACGGGCTTCCCATCGATCGAGGCGCGCATGCTGTCGCCGACGGTTTCCAGCACCATCGTGTACCACTTGTTCTCTTCAAGCTGCACCGGAAACGTCGCGCTGCGGCCGACCAGCAGCTTGGCCTTCTCGGTCCGCTGCGACGGATCGGTCATCGCATAAATGTCATTGCGCATTGACCCATCCTTCTGATCGGTGAGGTTCACGCTCTTGGGCGTGACGCGCACAAAGCAGATGTGGCCATAGTGCGCGCCGGTGTACTTGCGATCATCAAACTCCGCGGAAACCGCGGATGCGCCGTTAAAGCGAAATCGGAATTCGACGATGCTGTCTTTTGTCGGCACATCGCTGCCAACGACGGCCTGATGCCCCGTGACGGCCGGCTTCCCATCCTGCGCTGGCGTCGTCTGCCGCGTCTGCGTCCCCTTCATCGCGCCGTTCTCCAGCGTGAACGTCGGCACCACCTGGCCCCAGGCCTTGCCAAGCTCCGCGCGCTCGAAGTCATCGGAAAACAAAAGCTCCTTTTTCTTAGCAATCGGCTCCGCCGGCACCTGCCGCAAATCCGCCGCCAGGCCAATGAGCGTGAATGCGACAACAGCAAGAAAGGCCGATGAGATGAGCAGGCGTTTGTTCATGGTTGGCTCGGTTTCCAGAAAGTGAAAGCGTTGGCATGCTAAGTTGATGAACAGGTGAGAGCAAGAGATTTTCACCCGGCGCGCGTCCGCCTGGTCATAAGAATTAACCGCAGATGAACGCGGATGAACGCAGATCAATGCGGGTCATTCAAAGCACCCATATTGCCGCAATGAAACCTTTTGCATCAAATAATTCATCATTCCGTTGCATTGCAACGTCTTTGATGTTGCATCGCGCGAAAGAAAAGCCAGTAGTCAGAAGCCAGAAGCCAGAAGCCAGAAAGAAAGCTCGCGGGTCAAATGTTTTTTTCGCGCCGCTACCTGCCCGACCGCTGTTTTTGGATCGCCAGCCGGGTGCCGCGCAACATTCTTCAACATTTTTTGCAACATCGCCGCCATGTTGCGCCGAGCTTTTCCCGCGCCGGAGCTGTCAACCACGAACGGCACGAAGAGATCACGAAGGACTACGAAGAATCCGCAGACTGACAATAGACAATAGAGAGCGCTCATCCTGGACCCGGTGACCTGCCGTTTCTCTGAACCAGTTCTTGAAACCAGAAACCGGAAACTGGAAACTCATCTCCTCACTATAGAGCAAAAAGTTTGCTTTTTGTTCGATAACTCGCTTTCCGGAAATGATTTACAAATTATGACCCCCTCCCCTGATTTCTCGTCGCGCAAGTGCTTGATGCTTCAATAGTTGTCAACTTGTCGCGCTGACAAAAACGATCGAAAAGTTATAAAAATCCAGAAATCTTTCGACGCGCACAACTCATCGCCGCTGCGGAAGTTACGGTAAAAGAATCTTCGAGCGCTGCGCGTAAATCGCTATGACATTCTGCTGGAGAGGCATGCCGCGGGGCTGGCGCAGATCATGAGTGGTGTAGTAGAAGCCAAAGGCCGGAACGCTCACGAGCCAGTATTGATTCGGTTCTCAAGTTCCGCGAGCGTCCTTATGATGTCGTCAAAGCTCGTTGGTTCCATCAAGTACATGTCCCGCATCGCCTGGTAATCTCGACGCAGCCCTGGCAGTCGATCAAGAGGAGGGACGAGGCGGAATGTGCCGGGCTTCGCAGCATCGTAGTTCGCCCATGCACTGCCAAAGAACTGGAAAGCGAGCTTCACGCCGGCTCCCGGGCCATTTCGCGGAAGATCGGGTGCATCCATGCGGGAGCTAGACGAAGGTCTGTGAGAAGTTCCCGTCGCTTTGCCAACGGGATCGTTCGCTTGAGATGATCTCGCCGCTCCCGGGTCACATGCTGCTCGCCCAGTTCGCGCAGGGCTTGAATCAAGAGGCCGCTGAGCCGTCCAGCCCCTGCCATGTTCCGGGGCGTCGTCCGGCGAAGCTGGATCGTGGCTCGGCCAATCCTTACGGTCCGTGTCGGGCCATCGGTCAGGAAGATCGCTTTGGCCGGCACCTGGTCAGACAATCCCAGGGCATTTGCCGCATACGCTCCCGCAGGTTGAAGGCGCGTGCGGTCGCGGCCGGCCAATGCCCTTGCCACAACCTCGGCCGAAGGAGAAAGCAGTCCGAGCTTCGCGTGCTCTTTCGGGAAGTCGTACACGCCTCGCTTTGAGATGGTCGAATCCGGGGATCGGCTGATCGAGCATCACGAACACACGCTCGGCTCGGAAGTTGGCCATGTCGCACCGCCGGATTCGGCATAACGGACTGACGTTCAGCGGCCGGGCGGGTACCGGACGCACTCACGAACAACAAGGACCGCGACGCCCGCGCGGTCCGCTGCAACGGCTGGTTATGCCCACGCCGGGACGCCGTCATCGGTAGAGCAGGACACCCGATCCCGCGGATTCATCCCACCCGCAGGGAATGTGCCCGGCGGCGTAGAGCTGCCAAAGCGAATGATAAAACCCCGGCTGGAAGATATCCCGATAGTTTACTTCCTGCCAATAGCAGACTAGATCCGACCGGACGAACCGCATCAATTCGCGCGGCAGCCCCACGCGATCGAGCGCGTCCTCGGCCGCAGAGCGAACGTGCTTGTCGATGAACTGCTCGAAAGCCCACACGTGCTCATTCCACTCCGACGCACGATTTTGAAGACGCTTTGCGATTCGCACCGTGATCTCGTTGCGGCGCTCAAGCCGAGTGTCCGCCCAAGCGTCGGAGCCAATCAGTTCCGGCACCTCGGTCACCACGCCGACTCGGCGAATCGCGACGTCTGGGATCGCGCCTGCAAACGCAGCTTCTCCTGAAACGGCCGCAAGCCACGGATTGCTCGTCGCGGCGCGTAACGGCTCCTCAGGAAATGGCGGTCGGTAATAGACCGGCTTTGCAAACGTGAGAAGGCTGTTCCCCGTGGGCATAACCTTTTAGTCTCCTGCCCGCCAGCGCAACATAGCACCGGCTGACCCTCGTCAGCTTGCCGGCCTCGGGGCCACTTGTCAAAGCAATAATTCTGTTGACTCGGCCAAGATTGGTATGGTATCTGTTCGGCTCACGAAATCCATGAAATTGCTTGAGAAATTCGAGGCGGTGGGCCGGCAACGCCGGTTGGCCGACAATACCATCGATGCCTATCGCGGCTGGATTCAGCAGTTTCTCCGCTTCTGCGCCACTGCCCGCGGGCAGTGGACCCAGCCCCAGGAACTGGGCAACACCGAGGTCGAGTCCTTTCTCAATGACCTCGTGACCCGGCGAAGACTCTCGGCCTCTTCGCAGAACCAGGCGCTTAACGCGCTGGTCTTTCTTTATGCGCAAGTGCTCGATGCTCTCCCGGAAAATCACCTGGGAAAGTTTGCTCTTCTGCGCTCGACCCGACCCAGGCGGGTGCCGACCGTCTTGGACGCAGAAAACGGGGACGCAGAAAACGGGTCGGGTGCGATTATGTGATTTCCGGCTCGGCCTGTTTCTGATCTCAGTCGCACTTGACCCGTTTCTGCGTCGACCCGTTTTCTGCGTCTTGATTGTCCTCCAAAGCGTTCGTGCCGCCACTTTAGAATTTGCCGTTGTTGTTCTTCCATTCTGTCTTAGCAGGGATGGTTTCGATCGTATCCCAGTGCTCGGCAATCTTGCCGTTCTCAACGCGGAAAAGGTCATAGAAGGATGTTGGCTTCCCGCCGAACGTGCCTTCGCTGACGGTCAGCACGAAATCGCCGTGGCCTAAAACTTTATGAATCTTGTCGTACTTCATTGTGACGCCTTGCTTGGCTAAGGCTTGCAGCGCCTTGCCCAGTCCAGAAAGGCCGTCGCCGATTTGCGGGTTGTGCTGAACGTAGTTGTCGCCATCGAAGTAGCCGGCGAGTTTGTCCATCTTGCTTCCGACGAGAATGTCCTCGACGAAGTTTTGCACCAGCTTTTTATTGGCGTCGGTCTTGTCCATCTCCTTGGACGTAACCGGCCCGTCGATCATCGTGTGCCCGCTGGGGTTGGGGTCATTGGGCTTGGTCTGAAGGTTGTCCCAGTGTTCAACAATCTTGCCATCCTCAAAGCGGAAAACATCGAAGCCAATTTTCGGCCCGAAGAAGTTGTAATCGGTGTGGGCGAAGACCAGATTGCCATCTTGAAAGACGCGCACGGTGTTCACCTTTGCCGAGCCGGGCGGCAATGCCTTTAGCAATGAGGCGAGTCCTGCCAATCCGTCCCCCGCGGCGAGATTATGTTGGATATATTTGTCCGGATTGACGACGGCGACGGGCTTGGGGTCACCGGTCTCGATGCTCTTGAGCAGGTCAACGACCTGCTGCGCTTCATTCGACTTCATCTGGTTCTCCTTCTGGGCTTGTGGCGGTTGTTGTGGGTCTGCCTGGCCAACGCGTTGTACGCATGCAATGAGAATTGCCGCTGCGGCTGCGACATGAACGACTTTCATCCGGGCTCCAGTCCGTAACATATAATGTTACAGTTAAGGGTGTAAGAGAACTACTTCCGCGCGGGGGACCGAACTCCCTTCAACACGTCGGCAATGGTTACTTCGTCCATCTCCTTCTCCAATCGCGTCTCGAACTGCTCTACGTGCCGCCTGAGCACCGAATGTACGCTTCGTCCGACCGGACAAAGCGGATTGGGGTCGCTACGTGATTCGGCAAAGAGCGTTCCCGGATCGACCGCTCGGTATACATCCGCCAGCGCGATTCGCTCCGGGCGCTTTGCCAATGTCGAGCCGCCACCGGCACCTTCTGTTGAAGTAACCAGCCCGGCTTTACCCAGCAGCGCAAGCATCCGCCGAATCACGACCGGGTTTGTGTTCACGCTTCCGGCGATGTAGTCCGACGTCAACGCGCGCCCGTCTTCGTGTGCTAGAAGGGTCAGAATGTGAACACCGACGGAAAAACGCGTGCTTGCTGCCATGGGGGCCAAAACTGGAACTATCGTAGTGCCAGTTGTGTGCTCCGTCAAGCATCCGTTGCGAAATGGTGTGCCGCGATGGCGCACAACAGTTCCGCCGTTTCCAGGTGTGCGGGTGAGGCGGAGCGGCCGAGGGTCAGGCGGATTGCCTTGCGGTTCCAGCCGGTCATGTCTTTGACGTGCTGGCCGAGGTTGGGGGAACTGCCGTCCAGCGATTGAATGTGCATGGGCTCAGCGCAGGCTGCCACCGCGTACGCTCCAGCATCAGGTGGCTCGACGTGCGCCAACAGGCCCGGCGGCAAGAGCTTGCGGTAACACGTCGGGGCAGAAGATCGTGAAGTTCCCGTCCTGCAAATCTTCCAAGGCGAAGACCTGCATGCGATGTTTTCCGTCCGCCACGTAAAACTGCACGGTCTGTTTTCCGATCAGCTTGGCGGCGTGGCCGGATAATTTCATCAGGGTGCATGCCAGGCGTTTCCAGAGCAGCGCACGATCCGCGTCAGACTCGGCCTCCAGGACTTCGAGGCGACGCCCGGCACTCACTTTGTCCTTGGGAGCGAGCTTGGCGAGGAAATCGTCGAAATGAAATGGACGCGTCAAAGACTCGCGCGCGGCCACCACCTGCTTCGCTTCGGAATTCGGCATAGCGTGCTCTTGGTTGAGAACTGAAAGGGGCCTACATTCCGGCCCAAGAGGTAGGAGAAAGATTAACCGCAGGCTCTTCAACAACGAAAGCGGGGCGGCTGAGCCGCCCCGCTTTCAAGTTCAGATGCCTTGCCGATCCAACTCACTTAGCCGCGATGGTCACGTTCTGGATCCCGGCATAGCCAATCAGAAACAGGGCGGTTCCGTAATCCAGCTGGACCTGGCCGCTGGTGGGATCCTGCGTGGCTACCGTTTGAACGATTTTCGGCCGCTTGGGGGAGTAGAAAATATGCAGCACGTTGGTGAGCTTCTTCTTGCCGCTGGGCAGATTGCCGTTAATGAAGAGGTTACGGCCGCCCGGTGAGTTCGGGTCGGAGGGCGCCGTCGCCGCAGTGTAGACGTTGTAGGTGTCGGCACCGTCCAGACCACTGACGTTCAGCGTGCCAAAGCCGGTGTAGTTCCCGAGCGTCAGCAAGGTATGCGCCGTTGCGTCCTGTAGTTGCAGGACTGGCGCTGCGTTGCTACCCGCCGCCTCCAAGTGGATCAGATAGACGTCATTGTTGTTTGTCCCGGTGAACGTCAGTGTGTCGTTGTCCGCCGGGTTCCCATTGACGTAGACGAACGGCACTGCGGTGAACGACCACAGCGCCACGTTGGGGATGCTCACCTGCCCCAGCCCGGCCGTCGGTGAGGCGATGACGTTGATGGCCTCCGTCACGCCGTTGACGCCGGTATAAGTCAGGTTGTTGCCCGCACCGGCGAGGTTGATTTTCTGGAGGCTGGTGCCGGCCACGGTCTTAGCGCCCTGAACGATCGTCTGGCCGCTGACACTCAGCGCGGACGATGCGGCTGCGGTCAGGGTGGCCTGATTGCCAGTGGCCGACGCGGTGGCCCCGCCGTCCAGGTTCAAGGTCGTGTACGGGTTGGTCCCGCCAATAGTCGGCACGAGGGTGAAGGTATCGTCGCCGGCCAGTCCTTCCAGCGACAGGGTCTGGATGTTCTGCGTCAAAACCGGCACGCTGGCATTTAGATTGACCTGTCCGCCCACGGCGCTGCTGTTAATGACGAACGCGTCGTTGGCGGCCGTGCCGTTGTAGATCAGGGAGTCGGCCCCGCCGTTGCCGTTGACTACTACTTGGCCGCTGGTTCCCAGTTTCTGGAACGTCACGGGTAAGGCGCCATCCATGCTTAGCGTGCCCGTGTCGTTTGTGGCGCCCGGCGTCAACGTGAACGCATTGGCGCCGGAAGTTCCGACCATGGTGAACGTGTCGCCGCCGGACTGGCCGTCGTAGATGAAGTTCTCGATGTTGGTGAATGAGACGTTGGCGATCGTGCCGCTGCCGATGGCAACGTTCAACGTGCCGCCGTTGGCCGGCGCCGGCGTGTACGTGGCCTGAGCTGCCCCCGGCGCGATGACCACCAGTTGGTCGTTGATCGACGGCACGCCGCCGTCAACCGTAACCGCCACATTCCAAGCGGCCAGATTGGGTGCCGGCGCCTGCAGGATGATTTGGTCATTGCCAGACTGGCTGTTTACTTTCACGGACGGTGTGTTGACGAACAGCAAGTTCGGCCCGCTGTTCACCGACACGGTGAAGTCCTGGATGCCATCGAGGCCTGCCGCGTATGAACTGTCGCGAGCGACGATGGTGATGACGTCATTGCCGTTGGTGCCGTTGATGGCCGGCGAGCCGCCTCCGCTGACACTCATCGATTCGATGTGGACGAAGCTGATCGGCTGATTCGCGTTGACCACGAACCCGCCCTGGTCGCTGCTGGGACCGGGGAAGAGGTTGGCGGTGTCGCCGGGGTTGGTGAGGATGTTGATTTGATCGCCCGGCAGCACGCCGATCGGGTCGCCGCCGTCGATGCTGATGGGGACCGTGGCTGACGAGGTCACGTTGAAGGTGTCGCTACCCGTTAAGCCGTTGACCTGAAGCGATTCGACGTTGGCGTAATTGACCGGTTTAAGTCCGACCACGGTCACGGCGACGCCGCTGACGTTGATCGTGTCAGAACTGCTGGAGCCGTTAATCGTCAGACTGTCGCTGCCGGCGCTGGAGTCGACATTGAGGCTGCCGGTATTGGTCGTGTTGACGACAGGCGACAAGGCGCCGACTTGCGTCGTCGCGGTGTTGGCACCGGTGGGAGTCACGACAAAGTTGTCGGAGCCGGAGGTGCCGGCAAAAGTAATGTTGCCGGCCGCCGCATTGAGGTTGAGGATTGCGATCCCGGGGAGAGTCACTGTACCGAGCCCGCCGCCCGATACACTCGCGGTGATGCTTCCTACATTGGTGATCACCGGTGTGCCGTTGCCGACGAGATTTGCCACGGCGGCAGTGCCCGCGAGCGTTGTCGAGGTGTATGGCACCGGCCCGGTGACGTTGAACGTGCCAGCGCCGGCCAGGCCGTTGAGTGTGAGGTTGGAAATTGACGCGGTGGTGATGGTGGCGCGACGAAGAAGGGTCACGCTGCCGCTGGTGCTGGTGCCGGCTACTGTGAAGGTGTCGTTGGCCGTTGGATCATTGGTGACCAGGCTGGCGCCAGTGCCGGAGCCCGTCAAAGCCAAGATCTTGCCGGCACCCAGACCGTTGAAGCTGATAGGCAGCGTGTCGGTCTTGACGGTGCCGGTGTCGGCGGTCGAGCGCGGCGTGTAGATGAAGGTGTTGGAGTTGCCGATGGCCAGCGCGGTGCTGGGGCCCGTGTTAACAGTCAATGTCCCGATGGTGTCGTAGGAAATGGGGACGGTCCCAAGGGTGCCGGTTGCGCCAGTGATTTTCCTAGCCGCCGTGTCGACGCCGATCGTGGCGGCGACGCCGTTGACGATCAGCGCGTCGGAGCCGGTCGAACCGGTTCCCGAGACGGAGATGCCGAGCAAGCCCGCGGGTGTGTTCGAGTTGTTAAGGCTGAAGGTGTCGGTGCCGGCCATCCCGTTGATCGTGAGCGCGGTCTTGTTATTGAAGTTGATCGGCTCGAGCGTGTCTACGCTGACTTGGCCCCAGGCGGAGTTCAGCGAGTTGGTCGTGTCGTTGCCTTCCACATAGCTGATGGCGTTGTTCGCATTGGTCGCATTGACCACCAGAGGCCCGCCGACCTGGTCGAAGATCGGCGCGAGGTTCTGGAAAGTCACCGCCTCCGTGCCGCCGGGGAAGACCAGCGTGTTGGTGCCTGAGCCGAGCTGAGATCCTGGGGTGTAGGTGTCGCTGGTGGCAGTGCCGCCGGTGAGGGTCAGGAAGTTGGTGCCGGGACCACCATCGTAGTTGATGGGGCCGAGCACCGGGCCGCTGGTGCTGTTGACGATTAGGCTGTCATTGCCCGTGCCAGCGGAGTAGTTGATCGCCAGAGGAGCCAAGGCGCCAGTTTGCGCACCGGCGAGCAGATCGAGCACGTCGTTACCGCCGAGCAATCCGATGCGGACACTGCTGAAATTCGTAAAGTTTTGCAGGTTGAAGAGGTCGTTGGCGGCGGCGCCGCCCGTGTCGGTAAGTTCTGCGGCCGAGGGAGAATGAGCACCAACAACACCGGCGTCGTAAACACGCACCATCGGGTGAGTGACGTCGCCTGAGGCCTGGAAATTGGCAAAGGTGTCGTCGTTTCCGCTGGCAACTTGATTGTTCGCGTCGATGCCATTGATGAACAGATTGTTGGTGGTCCCGGTCAACCCGGTGCTGCTGCCGTTGATGACGAAGCTGTTGGTCTGGACGTAGGTGATCACCGCGATGGACGCGTTGGTGGCGGAATTGATGTCGCTGAGCTGACCGGCCCCCGGTGCCGACGGCTGAATCGTGATGTTGTCAGACAACCCGGCGACGTTGTTGTAGGTCAGCACTTCAGTGCCGGAGCCGCCGGTGCGGCCGTCGATCGCGACCGCTACGCCCCAAGGCAGCAAAGGAGTGGCGAACGGCGCAACGGTAATTGCTTCGTTCTGAGTCCCACCGTTGTAGGCGAAGGTGTTCACCCCGCTAAAGGAGAAGGACGGCCCGCCGTTGAGCGTGAAAGTCCCTGCGCCCGGACCGGTGCCAGTGAGCGCTAGGGCGTCGTTCAATCCCGCCGTCGCATTGAGCGTGACGCTGCCGCCGCCTGCTGCATTGGTGATCTGCACGGCTTCGACGTTGAGGATCGTCACGGGCGCGCGGCCCGCAGCCGTGATCTTGTTGCCCAAGATGGTCACGGGCAGACCGTCGGCGACGAAATTGAGCGTGTCATTGCCCGAGCCGCCATCCACGGTAACAGGCGTGATAGCCGAAGGCGTGATCGTAAACGTGTCATTGTGGATGCCGCCGGAAATCGAGGCCAACGGAGCGATGAGCGTGCCCTGAACCAGCACATTCGCACCGGCCGTGTCCAGCGAGCTGGAGTCGCCCGTGATCGTGATCGCGCCCGCTGCCTGGATCGTTGAACCGGCGGGAATGCTGAGGTTATCGCCGGCCTGGAGGGTCACCGACGACGTGGTGGACTGAATGGTGACGCCTGGAAGGACGAACAGATCATCGCCGGCTGCTGCCGTTTCCCCCGCCGACAGGACGATCGCGCTGGCCGACGTCACGTTCGCGGCGATCGTCAATGGGCTTCCTGAGTTGAGCGTCACAGTGCCCGCTCCAGTCGCGCTGATCGGACCGTTCACAGTGATGCCTTGTCCGGCCGCGGCGTTGCCCTTGTTGGAAACGACAACGTTGCCGCCGCCCGAGTTGGAGATGCCCGTGATGCCCAGCGCCGCGCCGGTGCCATATGTATTGCTGATGTCGACGTCGCCGCTGCCCGTGTTGGTGGCGTTGAGCGTGCCGACGCGCGTGAGCAGGGGATTAGCGCTTGTGCCGACTCCGTTCACCGCAACGATCGTCAGACCTGTGGCTACGATGTTTGGGACACCGGCAGGAGCGCCATTCGTGATGGCCCCGGTCGAGATGAGCGTGACGCTGCCGCTGGCTTGGATCTGGTCCAAGGCCGTGTTGCCGACCACTTTCAAGACACTGTCGGCGCTGCCGGTTGTTACATTGACTGCGCCGGTCACTTGAATGCCCAATGGCTTGGTAGTGCTGCCAATCACATTGCCCTGTTCGAGCGCCTCAACGGCCTGAGTGGCCACGACAGCGTCCGTTTCGTTCAGGAGCTTTGCCTCCTCGGCATCGGCCTCGGCACTCGCCAGCTCTGCCTTTGAAATCACCAGCTCCGCCACAGCAAGCGCCAGATCGGAGGCGCCCGTGATAGCGACAGCGGCGGCGTCGGCGGCCGCAAGGCTCAATTCGCTCAATAGGGCTTCTTCCTCAGTCTCTGCGTCCAGCAGAGTAAGGTCGATTTGTAATGCTATGTTGGCGAGGAGTTGCGTATCGGCGTAGATCTCATCTGTACCGAGGTCGCCAATGAGCGGAATTGCTTGCGCGACACCCGCAATAGGTAGCTCGACGTCGGCTATGTCCTGGGCGACACTATAGAGTGTCAGCGCGGCGGTCTGGGCGGCAGCTGTCACCTCCACGGCGCCTTCCCCCGCCAGCTCCGCTGCGAGGGCCAGGCCCGCTGCTACCACGTCCACCGCCAGGTTTGTAGTGTCAATTGCCACCGCGGCCTTGCGGAGTGGGATTGCCTTGGCGAGGGCCTCGGCCGTCGCGGCTGTGGCGACCGCCTCCGCGTTGGCGCCCGCCGAGGCCGCGATCGCCTTGGTTTGGGCCAGTTGAAGTTCGGCCAGGGTCGGCGCCGAGCCGCTGATCGTCGCCGTCCCGGCGATCACGTTGGTTGTGGCGCCGTTGCTGATGATGATCCCATGGGCGGATTGGATCGTGACATCACCCGTCCCTGCGTTGAGTGTGCCGATGGTGATGAAGCTATCGGCGGTGACCTTGATGTTGCCGCCGTCCGTCTTGAGGTTGCCGATCACGGCCACCCCGTCACTGCCCGCAATGGTGCCAGCTTCGACAGTGATGGTGCCGCCGTCACTGGCTTCAATTGTGTCCGCTGAGTTGAGGAACACGATGGGTCCAGTCTGCGTCTTGAGCACGAGCGAGCGGCCCGGCGCGAGTTCCGCAGGCGTACCCCCCATGTTGGCAATGGTAATGGAGGCGGCATCGAACGTCAGAGTGCCGCTGCCTGGCACTTCAAGCGCGGCCTCGTCGATCTCGAGCGCGCCGGCGTTTTCCATGAAGACACCGGGCGCACCGCCGTCCGCGGCGCCGATCTGTTCCACGCGCACTTCGATCGGGGCGCCCGATGTACCGATGCCGCCGGGAGCGACAATATCCAGCGTCTGGGCGGTGATGTTGACCGGCTCTGGTGTGGCGGTGATTGACCCCGCTGCCTCCAGGTCCACCGTATTGCCATCGGCGACTACTGTCGTCAAAACGATGCTGCCTTCGCTGCTGAAATCGATATCGGCGCCCGCTCCCGCCGCGCTTGCGGTGAGCGTAATAGTTGCGGCGCTGTGATCGCTGATATAGATGCCGCCACTCTCCGCTGTGGCATCGATTATTGAGACCTCAGTTTCAAGATCGTCGCCGGGGGCGCCGATCATTGATGCACTCAGCGTGGCGCTCTGGCCGACGATATTGAGGGCAGGACCGGTCGGATCGACCAGATTGCCGCCCGTGGCAGTTAACGTGACCGCGTGGCCGGGCGCAGTCACCAGGCCGAGATCGAGGTCGCCGAGGGCCGTAATGCTCACGTCCCCTCCGGTTGCCGACGCCGACGTCACGCTAAGCGCTTGATTGTTGGTTATGAACAGGCCGCCCGTGCCGGCATCGGCGCTCAACGTGTTGGCCAAGGTTATTACGACGGCGCCGCTGGCGCCGATGCCATGCGCTGCGGTTAGGCTGAGTGTGTTCGCAGTCAAGCTGACCGCGCTGCCGTTCGGGGCGGACAGGGCGCCGCCCGTAGTGAGGGTTACCGCACCCAGAGCCGAGATCGTACCGACTGTCAGATTACCACTCGTGGCTTGCACATTGATGTCGCTGCCTGTCTGCGCCGCCGGGTTGCTGTAGCCCTTGCTCGTGGCGCTGACCGTGAGCGGGCCCGTGGGCTGAACAATGTAAACGTCTCCGCTGGTCGTGGTTGCGTTGAGGCTCGTGACGTTCGTGTCGATCGCGCTTCCTGTGGCGCCGATGCCGGTGCCCGCAGTCAGCGTAACCGTTCCGCCGGTTACGTTGACATTGCCGGCCGCGATGATCGCTCCAGAGGCGGTGATGCTCGCCGCATGGACGGCCCCCAGTACGACGTCGCCGCCGGTATTGTCGAAGCTCACTGTCGCGCCGCCCGATGCGCTCAAGAGCCCCGTGCTTGAAGTGAAGTTGAGCGATCCGCCCGAATAGGTGATCCCCACGTCGCCGGCGTTGGTTATGACGGACACCGAAGTCGCTGCCGTGGTGTCACTGACAAAGGTGCCGGCGTGAAGGTCAGCGGCGGTCGCCAACAAATTGGCGGCGGTTACCGTGAACGGCGAGCTGTTGCTTCCGATACCCGATTTTCCAGTCAGATTAACCGTCTGCCCTGTCACA
>DATBDZ010000234.1:0-6123 GCA_036276235.1 Humisphaera sp.
GCGCACGGAAGGTACTCCTGGAGTAAGCGGGAACGGGGTGAAGCGCAATCACCGCTTACTCCGCGGAATACCGCTACGTGCGCGGCTCTTCTCGACTCGCGCCGAGGGCGCACGGAAGGTACTCCTGGAGTAAGCGGGGAACGGGGTGAAGCGCAATCACCGCTTACTCCGCGGAGTACCGCTACGTGCGCGGCTCTTCTCGACTCGCGTCGAGGGGGGTTATCCCGCCGTGCGTGTCATTGCTCGCTCGCGAAAAATACCGGTGAGGGGCAGGCTTTCAGCAATCGTGATCGCACGCCGAACGATGCGCGGCTTAGAATGACGACCGCGCACGGCACCTCGAGCGCCGACGACAGATACTCTGTCAGCCGCTTGTCGGCTTTGCGGCGTTCATCGAGCAAACTGGCGCGGCGCTTGATTCCCAGCACATATCCCGGTTTGTCGGCGAGCAGGCGCACCTGCTTGCGGGCGAGATATCCCGCCGTCACCTGCGGCAGGCGATGAAGCACGCGGCGGACTTTTTCCAGATCGTCCGCCGGCAGATCGTGCGGAAGAAAACGATCGCGGCGATTGACCTTCAATCGCTCCTTTCGCGCCGCCGTCAGGATGCGCTCATGCTCTTCGAGGCGCTGGCGAATCGGATCGGCGTCGCGGTCGCGGCCGGCGTCGCGATAATAGTCCAGCAGAATATGCAGCGATGGGGTGATGTATTCGCTGTCATGCTTCATCGACCGCTCAAAATGCTCGACCGCCCGCTGCTCCTCATCTTCATTGAGCAGCAACCGCGCGAGCGTGAAATTGGCGGCGGCGTGCGTGCCGTGTGTCTCGAGAAAAGATTCCAGCATCCGCATCGATTCGTTATTTGGGACACCTTCGATCTCGATGCGCACCCGCTCCCATTGCCGCTCGGCGGTCGGCTCGGCAGTCGATAGCGCGGCCTCTGCCTGCGATTTGGCAAGCTTCTGGGCCCAATCCAGCGCGATGGCATTTTCCATTCGCCAGCGCCCGATGACCTGCGATTTCCAGGCGGCGTTCATGGTGGCCCAGATCCGCGCCTGCGAATCGCCGAGCAGCGAAACTGCCGACGCGGAGGGATCGATCTGGCCGGCAGTTGGAAGCAGGGTTACACGGCGATCGGCCGATTCCAGAAGATCGCGGCAACCAATCGCCGCCAGCCGATCGGCAAGGCACGGATGCGCCGAAGTGATCGGCGTCAGCGAGCTTGCTTCCCGCGCCTGCCAACGCCGCAGCATCTGGGGCGGCATTGGTGTCGCAAGAAGCGCGCGCACCCGATCGAGATAATCTGACGGCGGAATCGGATCATCATTCCCCAGCCGCAATAGCGCCGGATAGAATTCTCGATTGAAGCGGTATTCGGCAAGGCTCAGCGAGATCAGCGCCGCGGCGGCGTGTTGTGGGCCAAGGGTCGCCGCGCTGCCGGCGTCGGCCGCGTATTCATGCTTTCGGCGCAGCGCCAGCGTGCTGATCGCAAAGTATCCGCCGTACCAATTGACGAACCACCCCATGACGATGTGGCGGACTTTGCCGGCCGCATTGAACGGCGCCGCCATCAGCATCCACGTCTGGTGAATGCGATACATCCAGGCGCTAAAGCGGCTATGGCGACTGCGCAGATGAAGCAGCTCGTGAGCGAGCACGGCCCGCAATTGATCGCGTGTCAGCGCGATCAAGAGCGGAAGGCCGATCGCGAGGTAGTTGGTGCTCGGCCCCCAAAAGCCAAAGCGCTGGCGCTGCAGGACGGCGGCGTTGAGCTCGGGCTCGAGAATAATCTGATGAACCGGCGGCGCGCCCTGCGCGGCGCGCAAGTCCTCGATCATTTGCCGAAGCAGCGACGCTTCGCCCGCGCCCAGCCGGCAGCCGCCCGGCTTGGGAAGCTTCACCCAGAAGGTGCTTATCACCGCCGCCGACAGAATCAGTGCGACAAGCAATCCCGCGATGTAGAGAAAGATGATCCGAAAATCGTCGCTTTGAAATGTGAGCGGTGCGAGCGACAGCATTGCGACGACGCCGCCAAACGCGACCAGCGCCAGCGCTGTGGGGTAGAGATAGCCGAACAAAGCCAGCGCCACGAGCCGCGCCGCATGCTTGCGCGGATGCGCGGCGGCCTCGTGTTCCAGCAAATTCAGCCGTTCGCGAACGGATCGATCGTTGCGAGCCATGAATCCGGCGGTTTTATTTTCCCAGAATGGGCGCGATCAGCAGATACGGAAATCGCTTGTCGTAAAGCAGCTTACGCCCCAGAGCGAAACAGGCATCGCGCGCTGATGGATCATGCAGTCCCAGCGCGGTGACGATGAGCATCTTTTGCTCGGGCGAATCGGTGAGCTCAAGGACATCCGCCAGCGGCATCTTCCCCGTGCCCTCCAGGGCAGCGGCAAATTGGCGCTCGTCGAATTCTTCCTGCCTGAGAAGATCGATCGCCGCCTTCAGGTGAGGAGCGGCCAGATCGGTACGGTTTTTTGATGCGGCGGCAATGTAAAAAAGAAGCTGTGCATCGGCATCATTGGGCAACAGGCGCAGATCGCGTTCCGCCGCCGCCAGATCGCCTTGCGTGAGCTGGGCTTTGAATCGATCCCCCGGATTGTGCGCGCTCAGATTGCGCTTCGCGAAGCTGGAGGCGTTGCCATTGGCATAATCCAGATCAGCGCGCAGGCGATTCTCGGCGCTCTCGAAAGTTTCATTGGTGCCACGGGTAACGGTTCCTTTAAGCAACTGGATGGCCGTCTCAACTTCCGCGCGTTTGCCGCGCTGGTTTTGGATATAGATCTCATCGAGATAGGCATAGAAGCCCGCCGGAAGCGGATCCATTTCCTGTGCCGCGGCGGATTTCAAGGCGTCGTCGAAGCGGCCGTCGGCCATCAGCGCGTAGCGGCCGCGCATCACGATCTGCCAATCGCCCCTGAGCAACTGCATCGACTTGCTCGCCGCGTCGGCGGCAGGAGTGGTCTGCCCGTTGGCCAGGTAATACATCGCCAGCGAATACTGTGCGTACCCGCAATCGGCGGCGGCGGCCTTCTGAAACAGCGCCACGCGCTTGGGCATGTTGCGCGTCGCGCGCCCGGTGAGATAAATCAGATCCGTATTTCCCGGCTCGGCGGCGAGCATCGCGTTGTAGTCCGTTTCGATCTGGTCATCGGCGCCGGCTCTGGACATGACCTCCTGATAGACACGATGCCATTCCATGCGCACCGGGCGTGCCGCAAGCCCGCCGCGAAGATAATCGCCCAGCTCCTGTGACGGCATCTGCGCTTCGAGAACCTTGAGATAGTCCACCTGGGCCGGATCGGCATCGAGCCGCCGCCGGGCGATATCAACCGCCTTCGATGCGCCGATTTCATTGGACAAACCGATCAACATCGTCGCCGGATCAACCGACCTGCCCGCACCGACCAGGTACAAGCCGATCTTCGATACCTCGCTGCTGTTCGATTCAAGCTTAAGCGAATGAGGCATCTCCTCGAAGTTGTAATCAAGGCCCGGAAAATCGTAGACCGCCTGTCCGGCGAAGTAGGTGTTGCTTGAAGGAGTTGTGCCGCCGACGCTGTAGAAAACCTGCGAGCGGCGCAGGATGGCCGTGCGATCGGGGTTGATGATAAATGTGTGACTCGTAAACGGGCGGCTGAGAAACGGAGTGCGCATTGATCCCGTCTGGGCACTCCCCGCGATTTTATCGACCGGCTGGATATTCAGATCGCCCTGGCCGAGGCGATACAACATGTGTGATTGGGGCGGCAGCAGATACGTCGTCCCATTGATGCTCACCGAATAGGGCTTGTCCAGGCCGTTGACGAGGTAAACCAACTGCCGTCGTCCTTCGATCAGCGAGAGCAGCGCATATCCGGCGAGCGCCAGCACGATCACGACGGGCGCGACCTTCATAAACTTTCGCATCCCCTCGGCGCGCTTCGCCTTCTGGAGGATCTTGCTGGGCTGCACCGCCACGCGCGTCCCCCGTTTTTCGGCCGAGGCGTTTTGCAGGCGCTGGAAGGTCTGATCTTCGGCCACCGCGGGGTTGATCGTCTCGCACTGCTGAAAGATCGCCAGCGCAGTATCATGCTCGCCGATGATCTGATATCCCTGCGCCAGTCGATAAAGATGATTGACGCGATCGGGAATGCCCTTCTGAACGATGTGCTGCAGTAGCGGCTGCGCCTCCGCGGGCCGCCCCTGATCCATCAGGCATTCGGCAAGCGCCTCGCGCACGGACTCATCCTCCTGCTTGAGCGCAAGCGCGGCGCGCAGCGTGCGCTCGGCATCCGCCTTCTGGCCAAAAAAATCGTAGGCGCTTGCGAGCAGGCTGAGCGATTTGGCATCCCACGCCATTCCCTTTTCGATTTCCGGGCCGATCTCCATCAGCGCCTGGCGATTGCGATGCGCGGCGCAGGCGGCCAACGCCTCCTTGGCCAGATCGGCATTGCGCGGCGAGGCGCGATACGCGACGAATGTCTGGGCCGTCCGCTGCTGCGCGCTCTCCCACTGGCTCCAGTTCATCACCCCATGCCGTCGGCACGAGGGACATTCCTCGATCACGTGGACCTTCCGCAGCGGGATGATCGGGATCATCACCACGACGAAATAGAGCCGCGTGTCGTAGGAGCTCAGCGTTGTATGGCGTTTGCAGTAGTTACATTGACCCTGATATCGAACGAGATTCCGCTTCCCGTAGTACCAGGTACCAATTCCGTTAACGACCGATGGCATCGGCCCTCCCAGTGAAATTCCGCTGGTGTGGTAAGATCGGTGCGGTCGGGGATTTTGTCAAACGGTGGAGCGAGATCTGAGCGAGGGCGGTGCCTGACACTTTAGGTGGCCACATTCTCCCTCCTCCGGTACCCCGGGGGAGGGCAGGGGTGGGGGTTGTGTAGAAGATGTGCCGTTCGCAAGTCAGCCCCCACCCTAACCCTCCCCCGGAGTACCGGAGGAGGGGACAGGACTCGTCGCCGATATCGTCACGCACCTGAGCGAAGTGCGGCGGGCAGTGCCCGCCCTACGGGCGATGCAGCGCGGTGTTGGCAACCGGTCTCGCGTTGCGATGCTCACGTGCCACGCCCTACGGGCGAATGCGGCGCGTAGGGCGGGCACTGCCCGCCGGTTTTCGTGCGGACTTTTCTGACGCTCAACAAGGCGGGCCTACGGACTGATAAGTTTCGCCACCAACTCGCTGTAATAGCTGATAATCAAATCCGCCCCCGCGCGCTTGATGGACAGGAGGGATTCGAGGACGGCGCGATCTCGATCGAGCCAGCCGTTGCGGATGGCGGCTTCTAGCATCGCGTATTCGCCGCTCACCTGATAGGCAACCAGCGGCAAGTTCGTCTGCTCGCGCACAGCGCGGATCACATCGAGATACGGGCCGGCGGGTTTTACCATCAGCATGTCGGCGCCTTGTTCGATATCGAGCTTGGCTTCGAGCAAAGCCTCGTCGATGCCGCGCGCGGGATCCATCTGATAGGAATGGCGATCGCCGAATGCCGGCGCGGAATCAGCCGCGTCGCGGAAGGGACCGTAAAAAGCGCTGGCGTATTTGACGGCATATGAAAGCAGCGCGACATCCGCGAACCCCGCGGCATCGAGGCCGCCGCGAAGCGCGCCGATTGCGCCATCCATCATTCCGCTGGGCGCGATGACCGCCGCCCCGGCGCGGGCGTGGTTGATCGCCTGCTTCACCAGCAATTCGACCGTCGGATCGTTCAACACGGTCGATCGATCCGGCGACAGCGGGCCGCAATGGCCATGATCGGTATATTCGCAGAAGCAAAGATCGGTAATGCCCGTCATCGGAAGGTTCGTCTTTTTCGCGGCGCGCATAAGCTGGCAGACGATGTTGTTCTCATCGAGCGCCGCTGATCCGGTGGCATCCTTCTTCTTGCGTTCGATCACGCCAAAGACCAGAAACGCGCCAAATCCTTCCTCCGCGCGGCGACTGAGCCATTCCATCGCGACATCCACCGACATCTGAAAGACGCCGGGCATCGACGTCACTTCCTGCCTCACGCCGGCGCCTTCGCGGACGAAAACGGGAACGATGATGTCGCTTCGCCGCAGCGTCACGCGGCGAAGCATCTGGCGAAGCTGCGGCTGCAACCGCAGCCGCCGCGGGCG
>DATBDZ010000235.1:0-5475 GCA_036276235.1 Humisphaera sp.
TCAGAACTGTCATGCTGAGGTACTCCGAAGCATCTGGCTGGATTGCGCGAGTGGGCCAGATGCGAAGCCACGGGCATGGTGTCGCAAGCCCATGCCACCCAAAATCAAGCTACCGCAAATCGGGTGGCATGGGCTCGCGACAGCGTGCCCGTGGCGGTTTTCATGCTGCGCGGTGGGGCGCAGCCGCATGGCACTCAGCATGATGATTCTCGGGAATCGCGATCTTGCATCTGGAAAGATGGCGCGCTCTCTTTCGTAGGGTGTGCTTTAGCACACGCGGAGGCTCCTTGCGCGGGAAACGCTCCGCGTGCGCTAAAGCGCACCCTACGAAAGAACCGCCTATGCCGGCCCCGGCACGACGCGCGCGAAGGGCGGCGGCGTTTGGCCGTGCCAAGCTCGTTCCCATCTGAGGCGCATCCGATCCAGATAGAGGTAGACCACCGGCGTCGTGAACAGCGTTAGCGCCTGGCTGAAGATCAGGCCGCCGACGATGGAGATGCCCAGGGGTTGTCGCAATTCCGCGCCGGAGCCGGCGCCGAGGGCCAGCGGCAGGCCGCCGAGCAGGGCGGCCATTGTTGTCATCATGATGGGGCGGAAGCGGAGCAGGCAGGCCTGGAAGATCGCTTCTTCGGGCTTTGTTGAATTTTTGCGTTCGGTGTCGAGGGCGAAATCGATCATCAGGATCGCATTTTTCTTGACGATGCCGATCAGCAGGATGATGCCGATCAGGGCGATCATGCTCAGATCGGTCCCAGTGAGCCACAGGGCCACCAGCGCGCCGACGCCGGCGGAGGGAAGCGTCGAGAGGATCGTGATCGGGTGAATGTAGCTTTCGTAAAGGATGCCCAGCACGATGTAGACGGTCACAAGCGCCGCCAGGACAAGCCATACTTCGCTTTGCTGGAGCGACTGATACGCCTGTGCGGTACCGGAAAAGCTGCCGTGGATATTCTCGGGGAGTCCGATCTCGGCGGCGGCCTGCTCGATCTCGCCGACGGCGTCGCCCAGTGATTTTCCCGCCACCAGATTGAAGGAAATCGTCGTCGAAGGAAATTGGCCGGAGTGGGGAATTGCCAGCGCGTGCGTCGAAGGGGAGTAGTGTGCGATCGCGCTCAAGGGCACCTGCGCGCCGTTCGTGCCGGTGACATAGATGGATTTGAGGCCATCGGGATTTTGCCAAAGGCGCGGGTCGGCCTCCATCACCACGTGATACTGATTCAGAGCCGTATACATCGTGGAAACCTGGCGCTGACCGAAGGCATCGTAGAGCGTGTTGTCGATGGCTTGCGCGGTGATGCCGAGGCGCGAGGCGGTGTCGCGATCGATGACCAGGCTCGCCTGCAGGCCCTTGTCCTGCTGATCGGTATCCAGATCGACAACGCCGGGGATCTCCTTCATCCGCTGGAGCATTTGGGAGGTCCATTCGGTGAGGTCTTTGACGTTGTCGCCTTGCAGGGTGTATTGAAACTGCGCGGAAGAGCCGCGGCCACCAATGCGGAAATCCTGCACGGACTGAAGAATGAGCGTCGCGCCCGGCGTAGGCCCGAGCTGGCGGCGGAGCCGCGCCATGACGGCGTCCGCCGATGCCGTCTTTCCGTTGACGGTTTTCAGCGCGACGAACATCTGGGCGGTGTTGGTAGATCCGCCGCGCCCGCCCTGGCCGCCGGTGAAGGCAATCACATTATCCACGTCCGGGTCGGCGCTGACCGTTTTCGTGATCTTCGTGAGAATGCTGTCCATCGCCTGAAACGATGTGTTCTGATCGGCTTTGATGGTGCCCGTGAGACGGCCCGTATCCTGCTGCGGGAAGAATCCCTTGGGAACAAAGGCATAAAGCCAAATGGTGAGCCCGACTGTCAGGAGCGTGACGATGAGCATGGTAAACTGATGTCGCAGCACCCAGCCGAGCATGATTTCATATTGCTTGAGCACCCAATTGAAGATCGCCTCACTGGCGCGATAGATACGGCCATGGCGCTCTTCGCCCGGCGGGCGCAGCAGCAGGGCGCACATCATCGGCGTGGTCGTCAGGGAGATGATCAGCGAAACGCCGATCGCCACCGAAAGCACGACGGCAAACTCGCGGAACAATCTGCCCACGATTCCGCTCATCAGCAGAATTGGGATGAACACCGCCACCAGCGAAACGCTCATTGAGAGGACGGTGAAGCCGATCTCGCGCGCCCCGCGAAACGCCGCCTGTAGCGGCGTCATTCCCTGCTCAAGATAGCGCGTGATATTTTCGACCACAACGATCGCATCATCGACGACAAACCCCGTGGCAATCGTCAGCGCCATGAGTGAAAGGTTATCGATGCTGTAGCCGCACAGATACATCACACCGAATGTGCCGATGAGCGAGATCGGCACCGCCACGCTGGGAATCAGCGTCGCGCGCACATTGCGCAGGAACATGAAGACGACCAGGATCACCAGCACGATCGAAAGTAGCAGGGTGATTTCCACATCATGCACCGAAGCGCGGATGGTGATCGAGCGGTCCATCGCGACGCTGATCTTCATGGCGGCGGGGATTTCCGCCTGCAACTGCGGAATCATCTCGCGCACGCGATCGACGGCATCAATGATGTTGGCGCCGGGCTGGCGGAAGACGATCAGGGAGATCGAGGGATTGCCGTTATAGAGGCCGCTGGCGCGGATGTCCTCGACCGAATCGGAAACAGTGGCGATTTGCTCAAGCGTAATCGGCGCGCCATTACGGAACGCGATAATGAGCGGGCGATATTCCGATGCCTTGAAGAGCTGGTCGGTCGTGTGCAGGGATACGGTTTTTTCTTCGTTAGAGAGCGAACCCTTGGGGCGATTCGTGTTGGCGTTCCCCAGCATCGTGCGGACATCTTCCATCCCCAGGCCCAGCACATTGATAGCGGCAGGATTCACATCGACGCGCACCGCTGGCAGCGCGCCGCCGCCGACGCTCACCTGCCCGACGCCTTTCACCTGCGACAGCTTCTGCGCCAGGATCGACGATGCCGCATCGTACATGTGGCTCTTGTCGTAGTTGTCGCTGGTGATCGACAAGATCATGATCGGCGCATCGGCCGGATTTACCTTTCGATAGGTGGGATTGCTGGGAAGATTGGCCGGCAGGTTTCCGCGGGCGGCATTGATCGCCGCCTGCACGTCGCGGGCGGCGGCGTCGATGTTGCGGTTCAGGTCGAACTGCATGGTGATCGACGTAGTGCCCAGATAGCTGGTGGAGGTCATCTCCGTGATGCCGGCGATGCGCCCGAACTGCCGCTCCAGCGGCGTGGCGACGGCCGAGGCCATCGTCTCCGGGCTGGCGCCCGGCAATCCGGCGCTGACCGAGATGGTGGGGAATTCAACCTGCGGCAACGGAGAGACCGGCAGCGAAAGAAACCCCAGCACGCCCGCCAGCGCGACGGCGGCGGTGAGCAGGGTCGTGCCGACGGGCCGGCGGATGAATGGCGCGGACAGGCTCATACCGCCGCCTCCGGAGTCGGCAGCTCTGGCTCCTGCACCGGCCCGCCCGCCGCCGAGCGGCCAAGCCGCTTGGCCAGCCGATCAAACCAAAGATAGATGACCGGCGTCGTGTACAGCGTGAGAATCTGGCTGAAGATCAATCCGCCGATCATGGTGATGCCCAGCGGCCGGCGAAGTTCCGAGCCGGTGCCGCTTCCCATTGCCAGCGGCACACCCGCGAGCAGCGCCGCCATCGTCGTCATCAGAATCGGCCGGAAGCGCAGCAGGCAGGCTTCATAGATTGCTTCCTGCGGCGGCTTCCCTTCATTGCGCTCGGCTTCCAGCGCGAAGTCGATCATCATGATGCCGTTCTTCTTCACGATGCCGATCAGCAGGATGATCCCGATCAGCGCGATCACGCTCAATTCGGAATGGCAGATGAACAATGCCAGCAGCGCGCCGACTCCCGCGGAAGGGAGCGTCGAAAGAATCGTGAGCGGATGAATGTAGCTCTCATACAAAACCCCCAGCACGATATAGACGGTAATCAGCGCGGCAAGAATCAGCAGCGGCTCATTGGTGAGCGAAGCGCGAAACGCCTCGGCGGTCCCTTCGTAGCTGGTTTGAATGCTGGCTGGAAGATCGAGCTGCGCTTTGGCCGCGTCGATCGCGTCCACGGCTTCTCCCAATGAAGCGCGGGGCGCGAGATTGAAGGAAATTGTCACAGCAGGAAATTGTCCCTGATGGTTCACCGCCAGCGGAACGGTTTCTTCCTGGAAATGCGCAAAGGCGCTCAGCGGCACGTTGCCGCCCGATGGAGAATGAATGTAGATGTCAGTCAGATCGCGTGGATTACGCTGAAAGTGCGGCTCGGCTTCCAGGATCACGTGATACTGGTTCAACTGCGTAAACATCGTCGAGACCTGCCGCTGCCCGAAGGCATCGTACAGCGTGTCGTCGATCATCTGCTGGCTGATTCCCAGGCGCGAAGCGGTGTTGCGATCGATCACCAGCACTTCCTGCAATCCCAGATTCTGCTGATCGCTGGCGACGTCGCGAAGTTGCGGGAGTGCCGCCAGCTTGTCCACCATCTTCGGCACCCACACGCCCAGTTCCTTCGCGTCGGGGTCTTCAAGGCTGTATTGAAACTGCGTGCGGCTCACGCGGTCTTCCACCGACAAATCCTGCACCGGCTGCATGTAAAGCGTGATCCCCTCGACCTGCTGGTCGAGCTTGGGCTGCAGCTCGCGAATCACTTCGCTGGCGGTCATCCTGCGGTCTTCGATCGGCTTCAGATTGATCTGAATGCGGCCGCTGTTCATGGTGGTGTTGGTGCCATCCACACCGATGAACGATGAAAGACTTTCGACAGCTGGATGCGTAAGAATCACCTTTGCCAGCGCCTGCTGACGATCCGCCATGGCGGCGAAGGAGATCGTCTGCCGCGCTTCGGAGACGCCCAGGATCACGCCCGTATCCTGCACCGGGAAAAATCCCTTGGGCACCAGGATGTAGAGCCACACCGTTCCGACCAGTGTCGCGATGGCGACCATGAGCGTCGCGAATTGGTGCCGCAATACCCAGGTGAGCGTCTTGCCGTAGAACGCGATGATCGATTCAAAGATATGTTCGGAGAAGCGATAAAGGCGGCCCTGCCGCGCTTCGGGCTTGTGACGCAAAATCTTCGCGCACATCATCGGCGTGAGCGTGAGCGACACGACCGCCGATACCACGATCGTCACGCTCAGCGTCACCGCAAATTCGCGGAACAGGCGGCCGACGATATCGCGCATAAACAGCAGCGGTATCAGCACTGCAATCAGCGAAACGCTCAGCGAGACGATGGTGAAGCCGATCTGCTCGGAGCCTTTGAGCGCCGCCTGCAGAGGCGAATCTCCCTGCTCGATAAATCGGGCGATGTTTTCGATCATGACGATGGCATCATCGACCACGAACCCGGTCGAGATCGTCAGCGCCATGAGCGTCAGGTTGTTCAGGCTGTACCCGAGCAGTTACATGACGCCGAACGTC
>DATBDZ010000236.1:0-3390 GCA_036276235.1 Humisphaera sp.
CTGACGCAGTGGGGTCATCTGAAGCTCCTTGTGAAAGAGAAGGAGTCGATGATGCCCCACGCGTCAGTCTTGAGAACCCCCTTTTTGATTGCAGAATCCCACGCTTCCCACCGCGCAGCGGTTTAGTTCAACGTTTCAAAATGATTCATCGAGGCTTCGAGCTTGGGTTTTCCCGCTCCACGTTGCATGCAACGCGGACGCAACCGATCGGTGCGAAATCCGGTGCGAAAAGTTGCAAGGAGGCTCTCAAGGCACGGGGGCACGAAGTGTGATTGGCTTGAAACTCAAAACCCGAAACTACTGCTGCGCCAGGATCGGCAGCGCGCGGGGATCACCTTTGCGCTCGCCGGCAGAGTTTAGCTGTCGCTGAATTTCCGCGAGCACGGGCTCCGCATCCAGATTCCGCAAGCAGCTCTGATGCGAGCAATACCGGGAGAAACAGGGACTGCATTCGATCTCGTGGCGGACAACCGAATCAAAGCGGCCATAAGGGCCGGTGAATTCGGTTTTGGTGGGACCATAAATCGCCACCATCGGACGACCGAGTGCAGCGGCGATGTGCACCGGACCGGTGTCGTTGCCGATCACGATCACGGCTCGTTCCATGAGCGCGACGAGCTGGCGGAGATTGGTGTGGCCGCACAGGTCGATCGCGCCGGGGATCTGGGCGGCGAGCTTGCTGTCGGCCGACGCGCCGGCGACGTAGGTTGAAAGCCCGAGGTCTTTCAGCGGTTCGACCAGCGCCGCGAATTTTTCCGGGGGCCAGCGCTTGGTTTCCCAATTGGCGCCGGGCAGGAGGATCGCGAAACGCTTATCCGCGGGCACGAGTCTCGCCGCAGTCTGGCGATCGGGTTCGTGGCTTTCGAGGACGAATTTCACCGGCTTATCCCCGAGGCCCAGTGCCTCGGCAATTCTCAGATACCGATCCACCGCGTGGCCCTGCGGATATCCGGTCTTGATCGGATGCGTGTAGAACATCCACCCCAACTCGCGCGCCTCGGCGGGGCCGACGCGGATCTTCGCGTGAGTCTTCTTGGCCAGCCAACCGCTGCGAAACAGACCCTGCAAATCAATCGCCAGATCAAATTGCCGCGCGCGCAAGTCGGCGGCGAAGCGGAAGAGCCCGACTGCCGCCGAGGGCTTGCGCCAGGTTTTGCCGAAGCGACGCCGATCGAAGCGAATCAGCTCGTCGATCTGCGGATGGCCCTCCAGCAAGCTGGCGCAGGCCGAGGAGACCAGCCAACTGATCTTTGCCGCCGGCCATTTGTTGCGTAGCAGATTCAGCACCGGCAGCGCGTGGACGATATCCCCGATCGCGCTGGGCTTGATGATCAGGATCCGCTGCGGCGGAATTGTGAATTTCAGCGACTTCATTGAATGGACGAATCGGACTGATTGGGCGGCACGCCGACCGGCGCGTCCGCATCCGCCGCTTGATCTTCGGGGTGCGTGGGCGCGGATTCAAGGTCCGCAGCTTCAAGATCCCCTTCACCGCCCGGCGGTTCAAGCGCTAACGGCGCCGTTGGCGCATACCCTTTACATAGGCTGTAAGAATCGGCCGGCGTGTAATGCTTATTGTCGCGCATGCTCTTGAGCAGGCGATGGATGCCGAGCATAAGCCAGCGGCGTCGGCGGATGCCATCGACATCGATCAGGATCGGCGAGGGCCCAAGCATCGGATCATCGCGGACGATCCAGTTGCTGGCCTTGGCGTCGAAGTGCGCGAAGCCCTCACGCTCGATTGTGCGAAGAATTCTCCCGGCGCGGCGGAGGAGCATATCGCGCTGATCGGTCGCCAGAGATGCGAGATCCACGCGGCTGAGCGTTGGGCCAGGAACGCGCTCAAAGATGATCAGGCTGTCGGTCACATAACCGAGGCTGCGGCGCTCCAGAAATATAAGCGGCAATGCGGTCGGCAGATTACGCAGAAGCAGTCGCCAGGCTTTGATCCAGGCGCGCCGCGCTCGCGAGCCGCGGCCGATCTCGTTGAAATATCTGTACCAATATCTCTTTCGCGGCCGCTTGATGACGACATCGAGTGATCGGCCGCCCAATTCGATCATGGTCGTCAGAACGTCGCCGCTCTTGCTTCGCTTAATGACTTTCAGCTGATCCTGCTCGATTTGCCGCAATAGATCAGGGAGGATTTTTTCCCAATCGGCTTGCTCGACCTGTAACTGGCTGGCGACCGACCAGCGGCGGGGATATTTCTGATGCTTGAAGTAGGCTCCTTGCCAGCCGTCGATGCGGATGCGGCCGAAATAGCGGTTTTCGCCGGTGATGCGGCTGCCGACGAATCCATCCGCCAACTCGCGAGTGACGGGGTTGTTCACCGGCATTTTTCCGCCGGGTCCGATTTGCCGCCAGCCACGGAGCAGATCGGTTCGCGTCGCAAAGCGGCCGACGCTGTGGGCCAGTTGATAGAGATGGCGGAGCTTCAAGCCGCGCAAATCGACAGCGTATCCATCGAGCAAATAGAGCTTGTCTTCGCGGAGCAGCAGGTTGCCCAGGTGAAGATCATCGTGGCCAAAGCCCGCCTTAGCCAATTGTTGCACGAGCTCCCGGATTTTCGTCGCCAGTTGCAGATGATCGGGGATTGGCTCACCGCGGAGTTCCAGCTCATGGCAATAGTGATCGAGCTGAATCGCCGGCTCGATCGCCTCGATGATGACGGCATCGCCAATTTCATTTCGAAGCCGAAATCCCAGCATGACGGCGACGGCGCGCGGCGAGGGGATGGCGGCCTTCTGCAAACCTTGCAGCTTGGTGAATTCGGTCATCGCGGGGCTGCCGCGAAATAATCGGCGAAAGCGATCGCGATATCCCCCGCGGCGATAGAACTTGAGGTAATAAGCGCGACCAGCGAAGTCGAAGCGCCAGACCTGGCGATAACCGCGATCCTTGATCAGCGTGCCGATCCCCGGCAAATCACGAAGCGCTTGTTCCAATCCGGCGCCGGCCACAGTCGGTGAGTATAGCAACGATTGCCCGAATCGGCGCGTCGGCGCTGCGCGAGATCAGCGCGCGTCGATTTCAGCCATAAAGCACGCGGCTACAATTTAAGATGAACACTGTTTGAAGGGGACAAAATATTTTCTTGAATTTGCGCAATTTGCAGTTGCTTTGGGAGCGCGGCGCTGGGTATAGTTACTGACAGTAATAAGTTGATGAGGGAATTGTTCAAGCCGTACAGTTGGACGTAAAAAATTAAAACCTGGACTCTGGTGGTGAATAGCTGCCTTGGTCTAATTGTCGGGGGTCCTCCCCGAAGAAGGTTCCCCCCCTCCTTCTTCACCCCCCGACATTAAACTACTCTCTCAACCGTCCGGCCTCCCCTCCGGACGCATCCCCCAAGTTGAGAGCCCTCAGCCGCGGATCCCCCCGTCCGCG
>DATBDZ010000237.1:0-3282 GCA_036276235.1 Humisphaera sp.
GATTCTCGCGGGTGGAACCTCCGTTGAGCGTGAGAACGCCATTGCTGAACGTGATCGACGACAGGAGAGTTCGGCCTTCGAGCTGCTCGACCGCGGCGACGGCCGCACGGTAAGCGGCACGGCGCACCGGGCGGCGTGGAGATAGACCGGCACAAATCCCAGTGTTGTGAGTCTGGGGCACGGGCGCACCTTCTTCGCAAGAGGCCTGCAACGAGGGCCCAGGTTGAAACGACAGTTAAAAAACGGCCATGCCGTATCGGAAAGCGCCGCCGATTGGCCTCAAGGGCTACCCGCGTCGCCAGGATCGTGGCCCGCAATGGGAACGATCTTAGCGCCCAAGCCCAGTACCAGAGGCCGGACGACACTTACCCAAACGACGAACTGATAATTGCACGGAATGCGAGGGCCCGAATTCATCCGCGAAGAGCGGAGTAAGCGACTCGCGATCTCCCTGCTCACTGCGCGACGGGTGCGGGCCTGCCTGACAGGTCCCGCCAACGTTGCCGAGGTTACCAACCTACAGATCTGACAAAAAACCCGCAGATAACCCCGGCCGATGATCGCCGTCGAAGCACCCACCGATCGTCTTCGACAGCCGATCCCGCAACCGCTGTTCAGCCGCGTCCACCATCAAGTGGACGCGTCGGACTATAAGAGCCGCCGCTGAAATCGATCAAGACGGAATTCGCCGAATTCGTAAAAATTTTTTCGCAGGCGGGCTGAGCAATAATACGACATACATGGGACTCCGCGAAGTTGCAGCAAAAATAATAAATGGAAGGAAAAAGTTTGGAAGGGGAAACAGGCCGCGCTAACCGCTGGCGACATGTTGGAAGCAGTACCTTTTCCCGTGGCACGGGTTTGTAACCCGTGCGTGCGATATTCAGATATTCAGATCAAAAATATCGTCGAAGCGCAGAGATTGTTTTAATGCCGCATCGCACGCACGGGTTGAAAACCCGTGCCACGGGAAGCATTTTCAATTCGATGGTTGACCTACAGCAACGTCGTGAGCGAAACAGAAGGATCCTTCAATTGCTCCTCGCGTCCATCAACGCGCAGGCGGCGGGCGACCAGCTCGCGAAGCTGTTCCTGCGGGCCGGCCTCGCCCAGCGCCAGGACCTGCGCGATGCGTCCGTCGGCGGTGAAGCCGATCTCGGCAAAGCCGCCGTTGAGCGAGGTTGCGCCGGGCGTCCCGCGCAGCAGCCGCCGTTCCACGTGGCGCGATTCGCCCCAGGCGTTGAGCGTCAGATCGAAGACGTCGCTGAAGAATGTATTGACGACGCGGTATGGCTCGTTGACGCCCGCCATGTTTTTGCCGGCGATGGTGCCGGTGACGGTCGCGTTGTCCCAGTGATCGAGTTGCCGATGCTTGCCAAACAGGGGATCGAAGATCGCCGCGCAGTCACCGGCGGCATAGACGTTGGGCACATTGGTGCGGCAATGATCGTCGGTGAGAATCGCGCGCTCTGCTGCGATCGGCGTCCCGCGCAAAAGCTCCCGGCTCACGACCGCGCCTGTCGCCGCAACCGCGAAATCGCATTCGATCATCCGCCCATCGCCAAGATTGACGCGCTGCACACGGCCATCGCCTTCAAGACGAGCCGGCCGCGCGTTGACATGAACGCTGATCCCGCGCTGCTCGATGAATCGCGTCAGAAATTTCCCGACCGCATCTCCGGCAAAGCGATCCCACGGATGCTCCTTCGAGCAGAGCAGATCGACTGCCAAGCCAAGTTGCGTAAACGATGCGGCCAACTCGACGCCCAGCACGCCCGCGCCGATCAAGGCGACCCGTCCGCGGCCATTGGCATGCACGCGTCCTTCACGACGCGCTTTGTCGGCGGCGGCCTGTAGGCGGTTGGCATCTTCCAATGTGCGCAAATAATACAAGCCTGGAAGATCAGCTCCCGGCACGCCCAGGGGTCGCGGCGTTGCGCCGATCGCCAGCAGCAAGTGGTCGTAGGAGATGTTCGAGCCATCATCGAGCGTCACTGCGGCCCGCGCTGTATCGATATGCGCCGCGCGGCGGCCGGTCTGAAACTCGATGTGATTGGCCTCGAACCATCCGGGTTCGTTCACGAACATCTGGTCGCGCGTCGTCTGCCGACGCAGGAATTCCTTGCTCAGTGGCGGACGATGATACGGGCGCACGTTTTCCTGCCCCGCCAGCATCAGCGTTCCTTCGCGATCAATCGCGCGGATCGCCGCCGCCGCGCTGCTGGCGGCAAGCCCGCCGCCCACCAGCAGATATTTAACATGATGACTGCTCATGTCGTCTTTCTACCCGTACCTCTAATAATAGTAGTCCATGGAATGGCATCGGTTCGCCTGAGCGATCGGATTAAGAGAAATCACAAATCGGAAATCTGGAATCTCAAATCTCAAATCTGAGAATTCAGATCTGAGAATTTCAAAATCGAGATTTCAGATCGGCGATCGCAGTCATTCCCTCACCCAAACCGGCGGCGGCTGGATCTCATCCGCGGGCCGCCCGCCCGCATCGCGCCGCCCGGACCCGGCCAGGCGGCTGATCGCCGACACGCTCATGTCCTGCTCGCAGAGAATCTGGCAACTGAGCCGCAGGCCGGGATGTGTCGCCAACCCGCGCAACTCGATCAGCTCCTTCTCCGCCTGCGTCATCTTCGTCGGCTCGCCGGAGAGAAACTGCACGCGGCAAGTGGTACAGCGCGCATTACCGCCACAGGCGTGCAACTGATCAACGCCGCCTTCGTCGCTGAGCGCATTGACCAGGCGCTTGCCTTGTGGGACTGAAAATGTTCCGACGCCTTCGATTGTGAGGTTGGGCATAATGTATGCGTCTTATTGTACCACGAATCTGGCGAACCCGGCACCGCTGGCGCCGGTGGAGATATAGAGGGAATCCGCTTAGAGTTACCTTGCGCAATCTCCAATGTCGTACAAGCCCAAAGCAATGCAACTGCGTTTCATTTACTGTGCGGTGATGTGTGGCGTGCTCTGCACGTCAGTCAATGCCGCCGTCACCATCAAGCGGCAGCCGCCGACCGTCGAGCAAAAGACATTCGACCCAGCCGATCCGCCGAAGGAGATGCCGCACCTTAATAGCGGTGAAGCGGCAGTCACCGAATCCGCCTTCCAATGCGGCGTGAGCACGACCTACCGCGTCGTCGAGCGGCATCCGCAGGATGGCAAATGTGAATCGGTCCTAAAGATCGACGGCATGGAGCTGACACTCCAACTGCGCATCACGATCTGGCTGCCGAACAACGCTCCGCAGAAACTTGCCGATCATGAAGAGGG
>DATBDZ010000238.1:0-9584 GCA_036276235.1 Humisphaera sp.
CCACCCCAGCGCGCCGAAGCTGCTCGATGACACCGGCCCCCAGAACTTCATCGCCGACCAATCCCGCCGCGGCGACGTTCATGCCGAGCTTCGCCATCGCCAGGCCGGTGTTGCAGACATTCCCGCCGGTGGTCAGGGTGATGGAGTTGAGCAGCCGTAATCCCCCCGGCGCCGGCGGATCGCGCAGATCAATCGGCTCCCCAATCACATCCGCGACGATGAGGCCGAATAATGCGGCGTGCATAGAGGGGTTCAGGTGACAAGGCACGAAGGCACGTAGGCACGTAGGCACGAAGGGAAATACGAAAGGCCGCTCTTCCCCTTCGTGCCTCCGTGCCTTCGTGCCTACGTGCCTTTCCTTTTAACCCGAAACCCGAAACTCATGCGTTCAGCAGTTCGATATGCGTGAACTCGTCCAGATTCAGCGTGGTCAGCTCGCCGTCTTCTTTGCGTAGCGTGAGGCGGTCCAGCCACAGGCGATCATTTTTGGAATGGGCGTACCAGCTTCCGGTCGGGCGCTGCTCGTAGGAGACCACGGTGCCGACGATATCGGTCGGCCACGCAAAATTCCGGCCGGCGATCTGCTGGGTGACCTTCACCCGCGCGCCCGGCCGCAGTTGCTCAACAATCGTTGCATCCATTGCGGGGAAGGTAGGGGATTCGAGGGGGATTCGCAACGGGGATGCGTGATGCGTGATGCGTGATGCGTGATGCGTGATGCGTAATGCGTAATGCGTAATGCGTAATGCGTAATGCGAAATGCGTAATGCGTAATGCGTGATGCGTAATGCGTGATGCATTCTCCTTCTTACGCATTACGAATTACGCATTACGTATTCACTTCCCACCCATCACCCTCACCAACTCCCGATAAATCTGCGACATCGCTTCTGGAATAATCCTCACCTCTCCCACCGTCCCCATGAAATTCACATCTCCGGCCCAGCGGGGGACGATGTGCCAGTGCAGATGCCCCGGCACGCCCGCGCCGGCGCAGCGGCCGAGATTCGCGCCGACATTGAAACCCTGCGCCGAAACAGCGCGTCGCAGAAGTTTCACGCCGGCGGTCGTCTGCCGCGAGATCTCCAGATGCTCGGCGTCGCTCAATTCCTCCGGATCCGCCTTGTGCGCCTTGGGCGCGATCAACAGATGGCCGTTGGCATAAGGAAATCGATTAAGCATGACGACGACGCTATCCGTCTGCCAAAGCACCAGCCTCTGGCGGCGTTCGTCGTTGCTGCTCGCCGCCGCGGCGGCACAGATGAAGCAGCCGTCATCCTTTTGAGGATTGATCAACGCGCGAATGTATTCCATCCGCCACGGTGCATACAAAATCGCTTCGTCCATGGACTAAAAGGCTAAAGGTGGGGGAGGCAAAGGTAAAGCGATGGGGGTATGATCAGCCGGCCACAAGAGGCGGGATTGATGAAGTGCTCAAAATGCGGATGTGAATCGCCGCTTGAAAACTTGTTCAAGTCCAACGGGGCTTCGTTTCAACTGCTCCGGCGGCAGCCGCGCGTCGTCCGGTTGAAATATTGCCCTGCATGTGTTCGTCGCGACGAAAATCTCGGTCACATCGTTATCATCGCTTTGTTGGCTTTCGTCGCAGCGCTCTGGGCTGTCACGATTTTCCGACGGTCGGGTCCAGGCGGATCGAATCTTCCCGAGTTGGATGAATCATTTGTCAACCTGATGCTCCTGATGCCGCTGCAATACTTGTGCATCATTCCGCACGAGCTTGGCCATGTCGCGGGCGCACGGCTGGTGGGAATCGACGTGCTGAAAATCTCATTCGGGCGCGGGCGCCGGATCGCCCGGTGGCTGATCGGGAGCGTGCCGATTGAGCTTCATCCGATTCCTATTGCCGGCTTTGTCGTCGGATCAACAGCGAGCACGCGGCTGTGGCGTCTGCGCCGGATTGTATTCAGCGCGAGCGGGCCGCTTGCCAATCTGGTCCTGGTGATTGCGGGCATCGCGCTTGGGGGAGGATGGGATCGATTCATCAACTATGCGTCGTGGATTCATGAAATTTCGCCGTGGCAGGATCTTGACGTGGCAAACCTGGTCTTGTTGTTGTCGGCGCTGGTGCCACAGAAGGTGCAATTCGTTCATGGTGAGACTGCAAGCGACGGCCTGAAACTTTACGGGCTCTTGTTCAAGCCATTGCCGTCTGTTGCCGCTCGGCGCAAGATCGACTTGCTGGTGCGGGGACTGCACTGCATGTGGTTGGACAAGGATCGCTGCGCCATCCGCCTTCTGCGCCGGGCACTGAGGGAATTCCCGCGCGACAACGAGCTGGCGGTCAATTTGGCGGTTGCCATGATGAACGCGGGCCGCCACCAGGACGGGATTGATTTAGTAAGTTCGGGGCTTGCCGTTCATCACACTCCAAGTGCTTTTCGCGCAACCCTGTTGAATTGCAGCGCATGGGCAAAGCTGATGATCGCTACGCCGGATAGTATTGCCGAGGCGGGCATCGAATCCGCCGAAGCATTGCGGCTGATGCCATGGGAAGCGTCGATCCAAAGCACGCGCGGGCTTTATCTGGTGGAAACGGGGCAAGTATCGCAGGCAATCCCATTGCTTCGGCAGGCCGAGCGGGGGGCGATCTTGCCCGAGCAGCGCGCTTGTGTATTCTGTTCGCTTGCCATCGCAAATTTGCGACAGGGAACCAAACACCGGGCGGCAAAGTTCATCCACAAAGCCCGGAAGCTTGATCCGAACTGCCAATTGCTCGGCCGCGCTGAGAGTGAAATGAAGTCGCCGCATTGGCTGCGGTTGAAGGGTTCGCAGCCGGTGGGCGCGTAATGCGGCAGATTTGAAATCTCACATTTCAAATTTGCTCAGCTGAATTGGTTCCGTAGGGTCCGCCTTGGCGGACATGTTTCCCGCGTCGGACGCTAATCCCGTCCGCCAAGGCGGACCCTACGAGAATGATTTCAGATTTCCAATCTGAACGCGACCTTCGCGCAATATTAAACCGCGCCGACGACGGTGACCCATCGGAGAATCCATGAAACGACAAATCAGCCTCGGCCTCCTCGCACTCCTGCTGCTCCTGCAACTCGGCGCTGACACGCCGGCACCGGCGCTGCGTTACCTGACGCCGCAGTCATTGGATGTGGTGGCGTTGCTCCCCGATCCCGTGCAGGCTGGCTCCGATGAGCAGAAGCGCGAGCTTGGTCTGCTCTATGATGTTCAGCAGACGCGCACTGATGCGGATATCGCACGGGCCAAGAGCGAAGAGAAGTTGACGGTCTTCGCATTCGCCGATGTCATCGGCCCCTGGTTCACGGCGGAACACTGCCCGCAGGCGGCGAAGCTGTTCGCCAACCTCGATACCGAGTCAAAGTATTTTACGAACTTGGGCAAGGATCACTGGAAGCGCCCGCGGCCGCCTTACGCGGACGAGCGGCTCAAGCCGATCGTGAAGCTCGACGGAGAGCCGAGCTATCCTTCCGGCCACTCGACGCGCGGGATGCTGTTCGCCGAGGTGCTGGCGGCGCTCTATCCCGATCAGCGCGAAGCCCTGCTCGCCCGCGGCCGCCAGATCGGCTGGGACCGAGTGATTGGTGGCGTGCATTATCCCTCCGACATCTACGCCGGCCGAGTCCTCGGGCATAACCTCGCGAGATTGATCCTCGCCAACGGCGATTTTCGCGGGGAGTTGGATCGGGTGAAGAAGGAGAGTGCGGAAGTGCGAAAGACGGCGGGGGCGGAGCATTAATCGTTTATTCCGCGCGGCTGGCCCGCCAATCGACGCCGCACTCGGGACAAAGCGTGTCGCTGGCTTGCCGCAAATCATAACCGCATTCAAAACAAAACGGCGGCCGTTCCGTTTGAAAGCCGTCCGCAATTGCTTTGCGCATAGCTTTGCGGAGCTGACTCAATTCACTCACGTAGACGGCGCACGCTGTTACCACCGAGGCCGTGGTGCAGACGATTGCCAAGGTCATAAGATCGCAACGCCGTCCAAACAGCATTGCGATGCCCGTGCACAACAGCACTCCGCCCGCTCCCGCACGCGCCACGATCATCGGATAGGTCCATCGCGGCAATTGAGCAAGCAATTGAGCGCGCTGAGCTGGTTCGAGGTGATCCAGTTCAGGAAATTGGTCGATGAGCCAGTACATGTCTTTCAGACTCAAATACCGCGCGACGGCTGATATAATGAAATAAATGCCCTTGGAATCCGCGATTCTCGATCAGATCATCCAGCCCGCCCGCGGCGGTTTCTCGGCCGAGCACGCGCGATATGTGCTCTCGCTGGAGTTCACGGCCGAAGAACATGCCCGATATGCTGGTCTTTCCGCCAAAGCGCAGGAAGGATCGCTCACCTCGGACGAAGAGCGGGATCTCGATGAGTTTCTATCGGTGAATACGTTCTTGATGATCCTGCAGTCCAAGGCGCGGGTGTCGCTCGTCGCGAGATGACTCTCCGACCGCTGTAATTGTTTCGCGCGCCTGATCGCCGCTTGCGGCTTCGCACTGTTCGACCAACCGCAAAATGCGAAGCCGCAAGCGGCGGTCTAAACCGCAATCTGCGCCCGCTCCGCCGGTAGCTGCACCTTCCCTGCGGCCAGCGTGCTTCGGTCGATGTCTGGGTTGATCGAGATCGTCACCGCGGGTTCGGGTGCTTTGATCTCCTGATCCATTTCCATCACTTCATGCGCGAGCGAGCGATAGTCAGCAGCGCCGTTGCTGTTGGGCTCGTACGCGATGATCGTTTTCCCGAAGCTTGGGCACTCGGCGAGCTTGATGTTGCGGCGGATTTTGCTTGCGAAGATTTTTGCCTTCGCCCAGGGGAGTGGCTTGCCCGCCGCCTGGTCGATGAAGGAGTTCAGCTCGGCGACCACTTCATTGCAAAGCTTGGTTTGGCTATCGAACATGGTCAGCACGATGCCGCTGATGCGCAGCTTGGGGTTGATGCGCTTGTTGACCAGTTGCACAGTTTCCAAAAGCTTGGCGACGCCTTGCAGCGCCAGGAAGTGCGGCTGCATCGGGATGATGACTTCATCGGCGACCGCCAGCGCGTTGAGCGTCAGCAGGCCCAGGCTCGGCGGGCAATCCAGCAGGATGAAATCAAAATCATGCTCGACGGCTTCGAGGCGTTCCTTGAGCAGCCGCTCGCGGCCCAGCACGCTGACCAGCTCGACTTCCGCCGCCGCCAGGTCGATTGAGCTGGGGACGACGGCAATCCGATCATCCACCTTGTGGACGGCTTCCAGGAAGCTGCGATCGTTGAGCAGCACGTCATATAGGCTGCACGTGTCGGCGGTCGGCTCCATGCCGTAGTTGATGGTGAGATGTGCCTGTGGATCGAGATCGATCATGCAGACATGGTTGCCCGCCTCGGCCAGGGCCGCGCCGAGATTGACGGTCGTCGTGGTCTTTCCGACGCCGCCCTTCTGGTTCATCAAAGCAATGATCCGCACGAGCCACCTCCGTGTGGTTCCACTTGACCGATAGGTTCCTTATTCGATCTCTACGCCAATTCTCGCGAAAAGTGCGGGGAAGACAAGAGTTTGTGGGTTGTTGGTTGTGAGTTGTTGGTTGAGGGTTGTAGGTGGTGGGTCGTCAGGCGTTGTCCTCATCCGGGGGTCGATGCGATCTCACAGCAACTCGCGACCAACAACCAACAACTCACAACTCACAACCCACCAACAAAAAAAGAAAAGCTTCCGCCGTGGCGTGGAAGCTTTTCTGGTGTTTCGTGGCCTTTAGTTGGAGCCAAGGCCCAAAACGGTTTGAATTTCTCGAACGGCTGAAGACCAAGTGTCGCCGGCCAGATCCACGAGCCGGCATCAGAAGAAGTTACTTCTTCTTGGTCGTCTTCTTTGCGGTCGACTTTTTCGTCGACTTCTTAGCTGCTTTCTTTGCCATGGCGCTGTTACCTCCTTTCTCTGTTTGACAAATTTAGTACGCGATGAATTTTGCGTCAACCGTTTTTTGCGAATTCGGGGGAAATTCAGTTGTCAGTTGCCAGTTGTCAGTTGCCAGCGTCCGTGGCCAGTTGTCCGTTGCCTCGTATCCATTTACGGCGCGAGCTGCGGTTCGCAATCGGCAAATGACAACGGACAACTGACAAATGACAACTTACAAATGACAACTTACGATGTGCGCCCTGATTCGATGAAAGGAAACAAAAGTGCCCGCAATAACAAAACGTCCATTGGTGTTGATCGTCCGTGATGGGTGGGGCAAGAATCCGTATCCGCAGTGGAATCATGCCAACGCGGTTTATCTGGCGAAGCATCCGGTCGCGGATCGATTGCTTGCCGAATATCCGAATGTATTGATTCACACGAGCGGCTTCGATGTCGGCCTGCCGGAAGGGACGATGGGCAACAGCGAGGTGGGCCATCAGAACATTGGCGCGGGAAGGATAGTCGATCAGGAATCGGTGGCGATCACCAAGCAGTGCCGCAATGGGGCGATTTTTGATAACGCGGTGCTCAATGCCGCCGTCAAGAACGCGCTGGAGAAGGGGACGAACCTTCACTTGTTTGGAATCGTTTCCGATGCGGGCGTGCATGGGCTCCTGGAGCATCTCTTTGCTTGCCTGGCATTGGCGAAAAAGCGAGGGTTATCGCGGGTTTTCCTGCATGCATTCACCGATGGACGCGATACATCGCCCAACTCCGGGCTTGGCTACGTGCGGCAGATCGAAGCGAAGATGAAGGAGATCGGCGTCGGGCAGGTGGCGACCGTCATCGGCCGCTACTGGGCGATGGATCGCGATAATCGGTGGGACCGCGTCGAAAAAGCGTATCGCGCGATGACGCAAGGCGTCGGCGAGAAATTCAAATCCGCGCCGCAGGCGATACAGCATTACTACGATCATCCCGCCTCTTCCAACATGAGCGGCGATGAGTTCATCGTCCCCAGCGTCATCACCCGCACGGACGGCTCGCCGCTGGCGGTTGTCGGCGCCAATGACTCAGTCATCTTCTACAACTATCGCGGCGACCGCCCGCGCGAGATCACCAAGGCGTTCGTCCTCGATCAATTCCCCTTTACCGAAAAACTCGACGGCACCGACGAAAGCGGCAAGCCCATTCAAACCGAGCAGACGCGCGGCTTTGAGCGCGGGCCGAAAATTCCAGGCCTCTATTACGCGACGATGACCGCATACGAAAAAGGATTGCCGGTCAACGTGGCGTTTCCGAAGCCGCCGAAGATGGTCAACATTCTGGGCGACTATGTGAGCAACCTGGGGCTGAAACAATTTCGTTCAGCCGAGACGGAAAAATTTCCGCACGTCACGTTCTTCTTCAACGATTACCGCGAGCAGCCTTTCCCCGGCGAAGAGCGGCAGATCGTCCCGTCGCCCAAGCTGCTCCCCGATGGCCAGCCGCTCAAGACGTACGATCAGATGCCGGAGATGAGCGCCTATGGCGTGCGCGACGAAGTGCTCAAGCGGATCAACAGCGGGCAGTTTGATCTGATCGTCGTGAACTTCGCCAACGGTGACATGGTCGGCCACACCGGCGTGCTATCAGCCGCGGTGAAGGCGGTGGAAATCGTCGATCAATGCGTCGGCGCGATCCTGGAAGCAACTCAGCGGCAGGGCGGGACCGCAATCGTCACCGCCGACCACGGCAACTGCGAGCAAATGATCGACCCCGCCACCGGAGGGCCGCACACCGCGCATACCACGTACGACGTCGAGTGCATCCTGGTGGACGATCGCCTGAAGGGAAAGAAATTACGCGAAGGCGGCAGATTAGCCGACATCGCGCCAACGGCGCTGCAGATGCTCGGGCTGGAGAAGCCGGGGGAGATGAATGGAGCGTCCTTGGTTGGTTGATCGCGACATTCCTCTTGTGGGGTCGCTGCAAGATGACCACGGATGTCGTCGTAGGATTTCATGGCCGGTCGATGCGATTACCCTTCGGTGCCTGATCGCCGGTCGTCGTGCCGCGCTGGAACGCCTTCCTTTAGCCCCAACTCCTCGATTAGCGGCTCGACGATTCGGTTGGTCTCGACGACATGCTTGCGCAGGTCGCCGTGGTACAGCGAGGCAATCTTGTCGCGGACGGCACGCACGTCGGCGACCCCTGTTTCTTCCGAAGGATCAATCTTGTTTTGAGAATTTGTACTCATGGGATGGTGCAGCACTCACTGAAAAAGCTGGTTTCCAGATAGACGCTGGACATGGCCGAATTATAGCATCGGCCATCCGTACTTCATCCTCGGCAAAGAATCCGCCAATGGTTCAGGCCATTCTGAAAGCAGCAATCCGATACCATCGAATGTCTTGGTAGCGCAGCAATTGGAACCCTGCCCGAAGCTCTACGACGAAGAGCCGCAGCTACTCCCACGCCGCGACATGGCGCCAAGCCGCGCGGGACTTTTACGGCGCGCTGCTATACTCTCAGGACCTCGTATGGCCCTGTCCGACGTAGACGCAAAGCACAATCCCACGGCAAGCCCGTCCGACTCAACCGGCTATGAATCCCCGGACGTGGAACGACCCGCCTCGGCGGCGCCCACACTTTCTCAGCTTGAAGAGCAGACGCCCGCAGGGTTTGGGGCTGCCGCGCATGATCCGTATGCGGCACTGCGGCTGCCGGCCTATCGCCTGTACGGCTCGGGCTGGATCATCTCTACAATCGGCCAGCAGATTCAAACTGTCGCGATCGAGTGGGACATCTATAACCGCACGCTGGCCCACAATTACGGCATTCACCCGCTGACCGCGATGGCGCTGGTGGGCCTGGTGCTGGCGGTGCCGGTGATCGTGCTGGCGATTCCCGCTGGCATGATGGCCGATCGATATGACCGCCGCCGCATTATTCAGGGAAGCGCGGTCATCTCCGCGGTCGCGTCGCTGGCATTGGCGGGATTGTCTCACTGGGATGGGCCGCTCAAGCTGATGTATTTATTTCTGTTTCTGGGCGCGATCGGCTATTCGATCGGGTGGACGGCGCGCTCGGCGCTCTTGCCGCAGATCGTGCCGGCGGAAATATTCAGCAATGCGGCAACGTGGAACAGCAGCGGATTCCAGATTGCCGCCATGGCGGGGCCGGCATTAGGCGGGGCGATTCTTTTGAAGAGCGCGACGGCGGCTTATCTCATCGCCGCCGCCGCGATGCTGACTTTCGCGATCATGCTGATTCCGGTGAAAGTCCGGCGGGTGACGCGGGCGCGCGAGCCGCTGACGTTTCACAATCTCGCCGCCGGGTTTCGATTCGTCTGGAGCACCAAGATAGTCCTGGCGACGATCACGCTGGATCTGTTCGCGGTTCTGTTCGGCGGGGCGACGGCGCTGCTGCCGGCTTACGCGCGGAATATCCTCCACGTCGGCAAGATCGGCTTCGGCTGGCTTCGGGCCGCGCCGGCGGTGGGCGCGTTGCTGATGGGGATGTGGCTGGCGCATCGCCCGCCGATGCAGAAGGCCGGACGCGATATGCTTCTGGCCGTCGCCGGCTTTGGGATCGCGACGATCGCATTTGGCCTCTCGCATTCATTTGCGCTGTCATTCCTGATGCTGCTTGCCACGGGGGCTTGCGATAATATCAGCGTGGTGGTGCGGCACACGCTTGTGCAGATGCTCACGCCCGACGCCATGCGCGGGCGCG
>DATBDZ010000239.1:0-4144 GCA_036276235.1 Humisphaera sp.
AGGCGCGGAGGCGCAGAGAAGAATTCGAACTCTGCGCCTCTGCGCCTCTGCGTGAGCATTATCCTGCGGGCTCCTTCTTCCGGTCCATGCACCGTGCAACCTCTCCGGATTCAACCGATTGGTGCAAAATCTGGTGCGAAAGGTTGCGTGAAGGGTTTCTTGCGTGAGGGGTTTCAAGTTTCAAGTTTCGAGTTTCAGGTAAAGGCCGAAGCGGCTTGCGCAACCCGAAACTGGAAACCTGAAACCTGAAACTCATTTCCGGCTATACTTCTTCCATGGCCCGAAAAAACCAAACACCGCCGAAGAGTTTTGAGGAGGCGCTGGCTGAGTTGGAGCAGATTGTCGCCGACATGGAAGGGGGGCAGGTTGGACTGGAGGAGAGCCTGGTGCGGTATGAGCGCGGGAATTTTTTGATTCAGCATTGCCGCGGGGTGCTGAATACCGCGGAGAAGCAGATTGAGATGCTCAGCAAAGCGGCGGATGGATCGCTTGTGGCGACGCCGATGCCAGCCGCTGAAGTAGCGGATGCGGAGGGGGATTCGTAGGGGCGAACCTTGTGTTCGCCCTTGTGTCGGCAGCACCGGCACGAGGATGAACACAAGGTTAATCCCTACAAAATGCGGGTGAACACAAGGTTCACCCCTACGCGAATGCGGGCGAACACGAGGTTCGCCCCTACGGGGAATCAACAAGCCCGAATTAGCGGCATCGCCCAACATTAGCTATCATCCTCGCCCGTCAGCGGGAGGTCTTTGTGGCTGAGTCGGCGGTGAAATTCTTCGATGCTCCTTCGATGCTCAAACGGCATGGCGATGCCGTTACCGAGCATCTTAAATCTTTGCGCGGCAACTACCCCGACGCGCCGCCGCGATTGATCGAGGCGATCGAATATAGCCTGATGGCCGGAGGCAAGCGTTTGCGGCCGGCGCTGGTGTTGGAATGCTTTGAAGCCTGCGCGGGGAAGAACGCGACCGCCGCCGGGCGGCGCAGTGCGCTGGCGGGGGCGACGGCGATGGAGTTGATTCATACCTTCAGCCTCGTTCACGATGATCTGCCGGCGATGGATGATGACGATCTTCGCCGCGGGCGGCCGACCAACCACAAAGTCTTCGGCGAAGCGATGGCGATCCTCGCGGGCGATGCGATGGTGACGATGGCATTTGAGCTGCTGGCGATCGAGTGTGAGCCGCCGTCGGCCGTGGCGATGATCCGCGAGCTGGCCGCCAACAGCGGGCCCGCCGGCATGATCGGCGGACAGGTGCTCGATATCGACGGCGAAAATAAATCGCTCTCGCTCGAGGGCTTGCAGCAGATCCATCGGATGAAGACCGGCGCGCTGCTGACGGCGTCGTGCCGCCTCGGCGTGATCGCGGCGCGGCAGACGGACCTGCTCCCCACCATCACCGAATTCGGCCGGCATCTGGGTCTGGCATTTCAGATCGTGGATGATGTGCTGGATGTGACGAGCACGCCCGAACAACTTGGGAAGGCCACCAACAAAGACGCCGACCGGGGTAAGAATACGTATCCCAGCTTGATGGGCCTGGAGGCAAGCCGTCGCGAGGCGGCGATACAACTGGCCGCCGCCATGAAGGCCCTGGAGCCGCTGGGAAGCCAGGCGGATGGGCTGGCGGCGTTGGCGCGGTTTGTGGGGGAGAGGACGAGTTGATGCGAGGAATCAGGAGCCGGAAGCGAGGAGTCAGGAGCCAGGAGCCAGGAGTTCAGGAGGGAGGAGGCAGAAGTAGGAACCGGGAAGCCGGAAGCCGGAAGAATGCCGGATGTGCAGTTCTCCTTGTTCCTCTGGCTCCTGGCTCCTGACTCCTGGCTCCTCGTCTCCTCCCCAGCCTCGCCCTAACGTCTTAATAATCCTCAGTTTACGTCGTACAACCCAACATTGGCCCCTTTTATCAGCCTTGTATCCAACCCTTGCGTACCGCACAATTTAGGTTCGGGCCGGCCGCAATAAGTCGGCAGATGGGGCGTTATATCTGTGACGGCTGGATTCAATTCAAGACCCGTGGATATCGGCTCCCAATCCAGCGCGCCGGCCGTCGATACAGATGAAGCGCTGATGCAGCGCCTGCGCGACGGGGATGGTGATGCTGGAGAGGTGCTGGTTCGCAGATATCACCAGCCGCTGCTGCGGTACTTGCAGCGATTGGCTGGAAGCGAATTGGCCGAAGAAATGATGCAGCAGGCGTGGTTGAGCGTGCTCGATCATGCCGACAAGTTTGACCCGAAGACCTCGGGCGGCGGATTCAAGGCGTGGCTGTTTCGAATCGCCACCAACAAGGTCAACGATCATTGGCGTTCGCGCGGCAGAGAGAAAACCGCCAAGGACGCCCTGAAATTGGCCGGCGAAGAAGTGATGCCGCACGCCGGCTATCGCCTGGAAGGGACCGAGCAGGAGCAGCAGCTCCGCAAGGCGCTCGATCAGCTTCCGGCGAACCAGAAGCAGGTGTTGATGCTACGGTATTACAGCGGCATGAAGTTTGTGGAGATCGCCCAGTTGCTCGGCTGCCCGCTCAATACGGCACTTGGCCGGGCTCACAAGGCGATGCTGAAGCTCAAGGAATTGATGAAGTAGCTTGAGCCCGCGAAATGTCGAGCTGATGAAATAAATGCATGAGTTCGCAGCATTGAACCGCCATTGTAGTAGGATGTATAAGGGTTAAGAGAGAGTAGAGGGATTTGAATCGTGCTGGAGCAATTGGATCAATCAGCCTTTCTGCTGATGTATCTGGCCGATGAGTTGCCCGCTGGGGAGCGGGCACAAGTCGAACAGCTTCTGGCCAGCGATGCGTCGCTGCGGCAGGAGCTTGAGACGCTTCGGTCGGCACAGGAGCAGTTCGTCCGCGAGATGGCCAGCGCGGATGCCACGGCATCGACGCTGGGCGAGGCTTCGAGCATCAACCGCATCACACGAGCGATGCGGCAGCATCAGGTGCGCCGCGTTTTGACGCCGGCCGCGGAAGCGCCCAAGAGCGTGCATTTCTGGGCGCGGGTGCCGCGCTGGGGTTATCCGATTGCCGCGGCGGCGGCGGTGGCGCTGGTGTACGTCGGGTATTGGACGATCAAGGCGCCGGATCCGACGCATATGGTCGCGGTGGATCGCGCTCCCGCTCACAGGGCGAGCCTGCCCCCCGGTGGTCCGGCCGTGCCGTCCGAGCAATCATCCGATGACGTCTTGCTTGCGAGCCTTGAAGACAACCTTCGCGAATCAAATCGAACGCAGGATTCTGTAAAACTGACAGAGTTGCGGCAGACAGAAAAGCAGTTTGCCGACATCTCCACCACCAGCGACCCGTTGCAAAGCCTGCTGACCGATGGCCAGCCTCCGATGCCTGACAATGAATAAGCTGATTCGCACATCTGCCTTGCTGTTGGCGACACTGGCGCCGTTGGGTATTCCGTTGAGTGCCGGCGCGCAGACGCCGCCGCCGATACGGCCCAATCAGCCGGCGCGCGGAAATAATCAGCAGCAACAGCAATCGCCGCCGCAGGAAGAGCTGAATGAAGGGATCAAGTTCATGCAGGCGAACGCGCCGCATCGACTGGCGGTGCTTCAAAAATTGGGTGGGCGCGCCGGTGCAAATGCGCAGTGGACCGTTGTGAATCAGAAGAAGCGGTTCGATATGATCAAAGCGAATAACGCGGATTCGCCTGAGATTTACCAAGCCCGCCTTCGTGAATATCAGATCAACGATGATATCTTTGACCTTTGCTACCAGGTCCGTTGGGCGTCCAAACCAATTGCGGCGATCGAACCCCAACTGCGGGCCAAAGTGCAGGAGCTTTTTGACGTTGGCATTCAGGAACGTCAGGCGCGCATCGATCGTCTGGAAAAGCAGCTCGCGCGGCTGAAGAAAGAAGTAGACAACGACAAGGCAAAGCGCGACGAGCTTGTCGCCAAGAATTATCAATCGATCCGCAAGGAAGGCGTTCCCGGCGCGCCGCTTTCCAATGCAGTTCCCTCCGAGCCGGGGCTCGCCGATCGACCGCCAGAAGTGAAGCACTAAGCGGTTTGGTCGTTCCCGAACATCACAGCAAATAATTGTTAGGACCTCCTGCGGATATCCATGCGCTGGCATCGCCGAGCGCGCAAGACGCCACGGGCACGCTGTCGCGAGCCCATGCCACCCAA
>DATBDZ010000240.1:0-5829 GCA_036276235.1 Humisphaera sp.
CCGCCGGCCAGGCCGGTGCCCGAGCCGCGCGGGATGATCGGGATGTTCAGCTCAGCCAGGAGCTTGACGACGGCGACGACCTCGGCAGTCGAGCGCGGAAACACAATCGCCGCCGGCGTCGCGCGGGCGATGGTGAGCGCATCAAATTCATAAACGAACCGCTCGGCAGAATTGGTCAATACGCCGTCGGCGGGAAGTAGCTGTTGGAGGCGAGGGATCAGGTCTGCGTTATTTGACATTATTATTCTGTTGGCGACCTTGCTTCGACGAAGTCTTTAGGCCTCGACCCACGCCGAGTTGGCGCCGAGCTTCATCGAGATCGACGCCGCCCTCCTTTGCGTGCCGGGCGCGTGATCGCTGAATCATCGCCATAAAGTCGGCATTGGCCGATAGGGCGAGCGTCTCAACACTTTTAAACTCGAGTGAAGCCATATGGCATCCGCGTAATTCTACAAACATCAGCGCACAGCGGGAAATCGTGCGCCCCAAAGACTTCGCCCGCCGGTTACAATTCGATTTCGGAGCAGACGGCGATAGCCTGAACCGTTAATGCGAGGAATTGTCAGCTTCGGAGTACCGACTCTGAAAATGTTGGCGATTGTATACGAATGCCACGGGCATGCTAACGCAAGCCCATGCCACCCGATTTGAGTGCTACTGCAAAATCGGGTGGCATGGGCTCGCGACAGCGTGCCCGTGGGGGTTTCATGCTTCGCGTGTGTGCCCAAAGGCACGTGACCACTCGGCATGACGGTGTGTGCGAATTTGCAAAGTCCGATCGACCAGTCAAAGCCAATGCCCACCAGCTTCCTCGACATTCTGACTCAACGCGGCATCAATACTGCCGATCACCGCACCAATAGCGGCGGCGCTGCTTCGCAGGATCGTAAACCCGAAGCCGGCTCCGGCGATCGTACTTGGGATTTTGCTTTTGCGACCGGCATCGAATGCTCAAATCCTAGCGTCGTCGATGCCGATGGAAATCGGCTACGCCGCGATCTTCTGGAGGAGTGCGGACATTACCGTCACTGGCGTGAAGACCTGCAACTGGTGAAAGAACTTGGAACGCCGTGCCTGCGGTATGGCTTGCCGAATCATCTGATTCACACCGGGCCGGATCGCTTTGACTGGTCTTTTGCCGATGAGGCGATGGCGGAGATTCGCCAGCTGGGGATTACGCCGATCCTCGATCTTTTGCATTTTGGGATTCCGGATTGGATGGGCGATTTTCAGAATCCGGAGATGCCGCTGCTTTTTGCGGACTACGCCGGCGCGGTGGCGCAGCGATATCCGTGGGTGCGCGGGTACACGCCGGTCAATGAGATTTACGTCGCCGCGCGCAACAGCGGATGGGACGGCCGATGGAACGAGCGGCTGAGGACCGAGCGAGGTTTTGTCACGGCGCTCAAGCATCTTGTCGCCGCCAATCTTCTGGCCAGCGCGGCGATCGTCCGCCATCGTCCGGATGCGATCATCGTGCAGAGCGAGTCGGCGGAGTACACCCATCACGTCGTCGCGCGGCCGTCGCATGAGGTGAAGCTGCGCAACAAGCTGATTTTTCTTTCGCTCGATCTGCTCTATTCCAAAGCACCTGATTCGGACGTGCTGATGTTCGCGCAGGACAACGGGATGACGCGCGAGGAGTTCCTCTGGTTCATGCGCACCGCGCCCGCCGGCTTCCAGGTGATGGGCAATGACTACTACGGCCACAATGAAAAGCTGCTGCTTCCCGATGGCACGATGAGCTACGGCGAAGACGTGCTCGGCTGGTATCTGGTGACGCTCCGTTATTACCATCGCTATTACAAGCCGGTGATGCACACGGAAACGAACACGCCGCACCCGGAGCTGGCGGTGCAGTGGCTCTGGAAACAGTGGACCAATATCCTGCGCATGCGCCGCGATGGCGTGCCCGTGCTCGGCTTCACCTGGTACAGCCTGACCGATCAAATGGATTGGGACACGCAACTGACGGAACGCAATCGCCGCGTCAACGCCTGCGGGCTTTACGATCTGGACCGCAAACCCCGCCCGGTGGCGGCGGCGTTCAAGCAGCTCATCAAAGAATTCGGCGAGATCACCTCAATGGCGCACGGCGAATTGTTTGAGGTCACCCGCCGCCGGGCGACACCGCGGAGTGATATTTGAGTTTGGCATCGTCGTTGGTTATTGAAGCAACTTTGCGGTGATCTTTATATGCTATTGCCAGAACAAGTTGTTCCGTTCCTGCTCCACGACGATGCAATCGTGCGCAATCATGCGCTGAACTACTTCAAAGGGACGCACGATTTTGGCCCGCTGACGGCAGATCACTTCTGGGCCGTGATCGACAAGTTCGGCCAGACTGATCAGACGATTGGGTTTGCTGCACATCTACGCGATGTTCCGCAGACAGAGGCTTCGCTCCACCGCTTGCTGAAAGCGCTGGCGTCCAAACCGTCGGCGATTTTTGATTTTCATTATCAGCACGCCGCATACGAAATGGACTTAAACCTGGTGGCTGAGCACCGCGAAGAACTGCTTTCGGCGCCGCAACTCGTGCCACACGTGCGGGAACATCTGGAACTGCGGCTGAGCCTCATCGATCGGCCGCCCGAAGAAGCGTGGGATCGCCTGATGGAGCATGGCCGCGAGCTGGCCGAGGAATATGCCCTTTCGTTCAACTACAGCCAGAGCGATGCGTTAATTGAAGCGGCAGCGCGCGGCGGCGCGACGGTCTGCGAGCAGGCCCTGACCACACTTGCTGACGAATCTGCCGCCGAGGATTGGCGGCAAATCTTCGCCGTGAAGGTCCTCGGTGCCGCGCGCTATGAGCCGGCTATCGATGCGCTGGTGAATCTGCTGGCCATCGACACAGACGTTTTGCGCCAGGAGGTGAATCGCGCGCTGGCTCGGATCGGTACTTTGAGCGTCATCGAGCGCCTGGTCAGCTTTTATCCCGGCAAACCCTGGCACGTGCGCCTCTATGCTCACGCACCAATATCGAACATTAAACGGTCCGAAAGCGTCTCGGCTCTACTCAAGCTCCTCGACGTGGAGACGGCGTTGGACGCCGATCCCTCCCTCAGCCCCGAGCCGGAAGAGGAAGGTGAACCGCTGGTCGATTGGATACTGGTCGATCTGACCGAGCTTTGTTCCCTGGCGGCTCTTGATCAATCCCGCGCACTCATCGAAGAGTTTCCAGACGATCCTGAATTGGTGGAGCTTTGCGAAGGCCTGCTGGCCACGGCGCTCATGACAGGCGCAGCACTGCCCGAAGAATCCTTCTGGCGAAGACGCCTCAAGAGACGGGACGCGGAGATTCGCTCTATCGGGGGATTGAGCCATTGGTTCAGCGATACCCGCGAGAATTGGCGAAACACGGGCATCAGTTATCCGTCAAAGGCGCCCCACGAGGTCGAAGATCCTGCGACGTTCGTGGCGAAAGCTCGCACCCTCAATCAAGATCTGGATAGTCGCGACACGGATGTCGAGCCCAATCATGAGCCTTATCGCAACCCGACGCCGAAGGTTGGCCGTAACGACCCCTGCCCGTGTGGCAGCGGAAAGAAGTACAAGAAATGCTGTGGGAAATGAGATGCGCGATTAGTTTCCGCCCAATCTTTGCCGGATGAAGTCCGCCCGCGCGGCTCGCCTCACGTCCCCTTCAAGCTTCCGCCCCTGAAGCTTCTGCAAATGTGCCGACTGCGTCAGCAGGAACAGTTCATTCAGTGTTCGCAGCTCGATGTCTTTCACCCGTCCCAGATGCAAGCCCATGCGCAAATGACTTAGCAAAAGCAGCGTTTCTTCGCTGGCGATCAATCTGGCCGATCGCAGCACACCCAGCGCGCGACCGACTTTGTCGTCGAGCTGCACTGTGCGGTCATCGCGCAACGTGCGGCGGGCGTGTTGCTCGTAATCGATGATCTTCGGAATCACCACATGCTTGAAATCGCTGATGATTTCTTCTTCGGTTTTGCCGAGCGTGGTTTGGTTGCTGATCTGATAGAAGTCGCCGGTGGCTTCGGTGCCTTCACCATATAGGCCGCGGACGGCCAGGCGCATGTCCTTGGCGGCGCGGAAAACCTTTTCGATCTCGCCCGTCAGCTTTAGGGCGGGCAGATGCAGCATCACGCTCACGCGAATGCCGGTGCCGACGTTGGTTGGGCAGGCGGTGAGATAACCGAAACGCGGATGAAACGCGTAATCGAGCGTGGATTCGAGCTTGTCATCCACCTTATTGATCTGCTCCCACGCCTCTTCAAGCTGCAAGCCGCTGCGGAGCACCTGAATGCGAAGGTGATCCTCCTCGTTGACCATGATGGAAACAGTTTCGCTCTCGGCGATGGCGACGCCCCGCGCGCCCTCGGCGGCGGCGTGGGGCTTGCTGATCAGATGCCGCTCGACAAGCAATTGCCGGTCGATCTCCGGAGCCGCGTCCAGATCGACATACAACACCTGCGGGGCGATCTGCGCGCTGAGGATCGTCTCGCGGATCTTGGTTTCCAGATTCTGCCGCTGATGCCGCGTGCAGCGGCTGAGGAACGGCGACCCCGCCACGTTCCGCGCCAGCCGAATGCGCGAGGAGATGACAATCTCCGACATCGGCCCGCTCCCGCGTAACCATTCTCCCGCGTGACTCGTTAGATCGGAAAGCTTCATGGGTGGATAAATAAGTTGTCAGTTGCAGCCAATAAAGTTGCCAGTTGCCAGTTGCCAGTTGTCAGTAAATCCATATGTCCTGCCCGCACTAGCGATAATAATTGCCGTATCTCTTCGTCCTCACTGGCAACTGACAACCGGCAACTGGCAACTATTCCGTCATCCATTTTCCGCCTGGCGGATCTGATCTCTTAGCTTGGCGGCTCTCTCATAGTCTTCGGCTTCGACAGCCTTGGCCAACTCCTTGCGGAGCCGCGTGAGATCGACCTGCCGCTTCATTGGCACGCCAGTGCCGCCGCGGCGGGTGGGCACTTTGCCAACGTGATGCGTCATTCCTTCATGGGCCCGCTGCAGCAGCGGCATCAGGTCCTTTTCGAAGATCTGGTAATCATTGGAACAGCCCAACAACCCGCTCTGGCGGAATTCGGCCCAGGTGACGCCGCACTGCTCGCAGGCAGCCGCGCCGACTTCCTTCTGCATCCCTGAATGGGCCATCACGAAATTCGTGAGCAGCTCGTTGATCGGCATGTGGCTCTTGACGGGCAAGCCTTCATTCTGCGCGGCGCATTGCTCACACAGATGCTTCTCGATCTTTTTGCCGCCTTTGATTTCGGTGAGATGAACGGTCGCGTTTTTCCCGCAGTTATCACACTTCATGCACAATCACCTCGACGGACCAAAGCCGTCAACAGATGGTATTTCGGCTGGGCGGGATCGTCAAATCAAAGTTGGGTGGTTACGGCCAATAAGTCGCCGAGTTGTCGTCAGTCTCCCACACTTCAACCGAATGCAGCCGCACGTTGGGCGGCAATTGCAACGACCGACCGAAATGCAGCGCGACATGCTCCGTCGATGGATTCAGCCGATCGAACGGCTCCACTTCATTGAGATGCCGGTTGTGCAAAGGCGCGATCAGTGCTTCGACCGCGCGATCCAGCTCGTGAAAATCCATGACGACGCCGATGGAATCCAACTCGACCGATTCGACCGACACGGTCACTTTCCAGTTATGGCCGTGCAGCGGCTCAAGCGAGCCATCATACAGCCGAAGCTGATGTGCGGCGGAGAAGCGGCGCGTTGTGGTGATCTGGAATGCCATCAACGGTTAACGGTTCTAACCCGGCGCACCGCGCTTTTGTAGGGGCGAACCTGCATTTTTGGTGGGGCAGACATTCTTGTCTGTCGTCG
>DATBDZ010000241.1:0-14447 GCA_036276235.1 Humisphaera sp.
CGCCGTACCTTCATTTGTGCTGGTCGTACCATCGAGCCAGTTAACGTGCTCGGAATTTTCCAAGCTTTTTAGCGCGCCCTCAATGCGAGCGGAAATCTCTGTGTCGAGCTTCTGCGCTGCTATTCTGTGCGCGTCCGTTGACGCTACGGGTGGGGAGGCATCTTTCGGCTTGAACCAATACGGCGAGTACGACCAAACGAAGGCAAATACAGCGATGCCTGCGGTCGCAGAGAAGCCAATGCGCGCCGTCTTGTTCTTCGGGAACTCAAGTGCAAAAAGCGCTGTACCGCCAATAAACAGCGCTGAAAAGCCCGCAAGGAGTGCGAACATTTTGTTTGCGAGATCCTGGCGAGATTCGTCGAGCGATTGCGAACGCCATGTAAGAATCATGAAGTAACTTAAGAGAACGCTCGTGAAAACGAGCGCTGGAATCCAAATCTTTTTTGGAACGTCTTCGGTCGGCTTTCGCCCTGCCATTGCTGATAGCACCTCGTCGAAGCCAAATGTTGGCAACCCGACACGAACAAAATCATCTCGAAGTTGGCGGGCAGCTGCTTCTTCACGTTCCGCGACAACGTGCTGGAGCTCCTTGAACTTCAGTAGATGCGGTTGGAGTTGTTGGAAGTCGATTCCCAGCGGTACACTTTCTGCCTTGATGCAGCCGTAGTGAATGACAAGGTCGTGAAGCCAATCAGCTGCCCATCCAGCGCTATCGGTATATTGCGTACGCGGTGCCTCCGTAAAGAATGCCGTGATGCAGGCAGAGAAGTAGTCCCTAGCCGCAGTGTTCCATGCAAAAAGCGCGTCTTTGCGAGCCTTTTTTTGATTCTTCGGCAAGTCATCGAACTTCCGCCGTAGGGCATCTCGGTTCTCGCCCATGAGCCGAATATGGTTTTCAGGCGTTTGAATGCCGATATTGGGTTGCTTGTCTTTGTCTCGCTCGCGTGCAGCTCGTTCATTTATCTCTCGAACCGTTTGTGCAGTTTGAGTTGGTGTCGATGGCGTGATCTGCCATCTAACTTCGTGCTCGGCTGTGGACAATGCCCAGACAACAGCGATTCGGTTCTCGAAGATTTTGGCACTGAACGGGACTGGGGACAAAGTGGCTGCATTCTGGGGACTATGTCCATCCGGAAAAACGACAATCAACGCCATTATTCCTTGGTGCGCGGTGTCGCACCAACCGTACTCATTTTGCGGGTGCGCATTTGGCTTCGATTTTTGTTGAAACGTCTTTGTTCGCGGATCGTTTCGCAAAAATGCAGCGCCCTGCGCGACAGATGCGTATCCGTCTGGTATGCCCGTAGCGTTCCAACTAAGGATTAACGAATCGGCAAGGTCGGTTTCTATCTCGAAGCGCTCCGCGTCGGCGACTAAATCCGACCCTTGCCAATGGAGCGTGAGCGCTTCCACCGTGTTCGCATTCATTGTGCCGCCTCTTGTAAAGGTCCACGTCACACGCTCGGCAGCGGTGTGTGGATGACCAAAAGTACACTACGTCGCTATGAAACGTCATGGCTCGTGCTCAAGAATTATCGTGATCGACAGCGCCTTTGGTGCGCTCCTATCCCGCTTTTGCAATACGAAGACGACATTCCGCGTTTAGATATGCCGTCTCGATGAAGATTCCTCTCATTACGAGCATCTCTGCGACTGCATGTCGGCTCGCACAAAAGATAAGGGCTTTCCTTCCTGCAATGCGGAAGAAAAGCCCTTCTCAGGATGTCCGAATTTCCGGCGCAATTTCCGGCGCAACTGCCCTAATAGCTTCAAATTACAACGGAGAGGGGGAGATTCGAACTCCCGCGAGCCTTTCGACCCGACCGGTTTTCGAAACCGGCGCATTCAACCACTCTGCCACCTCTCCGGCGGCGAAAACATTAGCGGATGCGAAATGGAGGGTCAAATCTGGCATGAGTAGGCAGAAGGCAGTAGTCAGTGGGCAGAACATCGACTTTAGTCACGTCGTCTTTTAGCGGCGCGCCCGCAGGGCCGCGATGGACGAGCAATCGAAGGGGATCGTGACGCGGGCTGCGACTCTTCGTCGCAACGGGCAAACCCTACTTCTCCACAACGAGCGATCGAAGGGGATTGCGGCGCGCGCTGCGACGACACGCGCTCGCACCGCTCAATCATCCGACCGCAGCGCCAGCGGCTTCTGGAAAATCTCGGTGAGAATAAACTGGCGGCGCAAGGTCGCGGGGCGGAGCCACCGGTTGATGCCGGCCGAACGCGTTGCCGGGGCGGCCGCCGGCGCTGGTGGGGGCGGCGGCGCGGGACGCGGTGGGGCAGCGCGGGCGACGGGCGGCGGTGCGGGTGCGGGTTGTGGCCGCCGTGCGCTGGGTAGGGGCGGAGGCATGATGCGCGGCGTGCGAGCGGCGGCGGTGGGCTTGGCCGCGGGCTGTGTGCGTCGCGCGGGAACGGGCGGCGGCCGCAGTGCGCTCGCGGCCATCTGCCGTGGCCGCGCCTGCGGCATCGGCGCCATTCGCATCGGCATCGCCTGCTTGATCGGCGGCTTGGGAAAGGCGCCGGCGGGGCGCGGCTTGCTTGGAGCCGACGGCTTCTTGATCCACGACGCAACCTGCGCCAGGCCCCAGATGATCGCAACGATCACCCCGACGAGGATCTTCACCTCTTCATCGGCTGCGGCAATGATTTGATATGGCGGCATGAATTGCTCGCAAAACAGTCACTTCGGAGCGGCGAGCAGTGCCCGCCCTACGCCGCATTCGCCCGTCGGGGTGCCCGCCGTTTTCATGAGGCCTTGCTGCTTCCATCCGCGCCGGCGACGGCTTCGCGCATCTGCGTGTCTGCCTGCACGTTTTTCAGCTTGTAATAATCCATCACGCCCAGATTTCCCTTGCGGAAGGCGTCGGCGATGGCGCGGGGGACTTCGGCCTCGGCCAGCACCACCTGCGCCCGGTTTTCCGCCTGCTTGGCCACGTTTTCCTGCTCTTGCGCAACCGCCATCGCGCGGCGTTGTTCGGCCTCGGCCTGGAAGCGGCGCTTGTCTGATTCGGCCCGATCGGCGGCGAGCTTCGCGCCGACGTTTTCGCCGACCGTGATCTCCGCGATATCGATCGAAAGAATCTCGAACGCCGTGTTGGCGTCGAGGCCCTTGTTGAGCACCGCCTTGGAGATCGAGTCGGGATTCTTCAGCACGTGCTTGTAGTCTTCGGCGGAGCCGATCGCGTTGACGATACCTTCGCCGACGCGGGCGATGACGGTTTCTTCTGTAGCACCGCCGACGAGGCGGGAGATCGCGGTGCGTACCGTGACGCGCGCCTTCACGCGTAGCTGAATGCCGTCCTGGGCGACGCCGTCGATGGTCGGCTGGCCGAAGGAAGGATTCGGCACATCGATCACCTTCGGATTCACGCTGGTCTGCACGGCATCAAGAATATCTCGGCCGGCGAGGTCAATCGCCGTCGCGGTCTGCCATGTCAGATCGATGGCGGCTTTGTGCGCGGCGATCATCGCACTGATGACGCGCTGCACGTTGCCGCCCGCGAGGAAGTGGGTTTCCATCTCGCGGGTGGAGATCTGCAGGCCGGCGCGGGTGGCCTGAATGCGGGCGTTGACGATCGCCAGCGGGCTGACTTTTCGCAGCCGCATGCCGATCAGATCGACGACGCCGACATGCGTGCCGGCGGCCATCGCCTGGATGTAGAGATTGAGGTACTGCAGCGCGAACACCAGGAACACAAGCACCGCCAACCCGACGACGCTGAGCACGATGATCCAGAGCGTATCCATAGATGTCCTTTGCGTTGAAGGAAAGTAGGGCGGTTTTACCCCGCCGCGCCTTTGGCAGCAAACTGGCGGGATTAATCCCGCCATGCGTGGCCGACGGCGCTCCGCGAAAATCGGCGGGCAGTGCCCGCCCTACGAGGAGGCGAGGGTTCTGATTTACACCGTCCGAACGACAATACGATTTCCCCGCGCTTCTTCCACCACGACCCGCGCACCGGCGGGAATAAATCCGGCGCTGGAAACCACCGAGGCGTGACGCGAATCTCCGCCATATGGGAAGCGGACCACGCCGCCGGGGTGCAGATCGCTGATGACTACGCCGATGCTTCCGACGAACGGCCATACATCATCGCCGGCCTTGTGCGCGGGGCCGGCGGAAGTGGGAAGCTGTCCGCCGCTCACTTCCGTGAGAATCAGTTTCTTGAACAGCGGAAGGCTCGGCAGAATCTTGCGCATCTGAAACGCGGCGATGATCGAAACCACCATCGACCCAACCACCACCAGCATCCCATTCTGCAATCGATGCCACGCCTGCGGCGAGCTGGGGAACCATCCGCCGCCGATATCGCGCGGCACGAATGTGAAAACGAACCCGAAGAACAGCAGGATCAACCCGGCGATCAGCGAAGCGCCGTGGCCGGGGAAGACGAAGATTTCAAATGCGCACAACGCCAATCCGATGAAGATGAGCGCCAGTTCCCACCACTGCGCGTAACCGGTGAGCATTGGAATGCCGACCAGCAGGCCCAGCGAAAGAATCGCCAGCGCCTCGGCGGTGCCGTGTCCGGGGGCATGCAGCACGACCCACAGGCTCAGCACAAAGACAATCAGCAGGATGAACCGGGCGGCGTAGCTGTTCATCGCCTCGACAACGTTGTCGCCGACGCCCGGCCGCAAGTCGGCGACGATTTTGAAATTCCGTTGCGATGCGAGCTCGTAGCTATGGGCGATCGTGCCGCGCGAGATCCCCAGGCGAGCCGCCAGATCGGGGCCGACGGTCAGCAGCGTATCTGGGCCATCGACGGGATTGTGAATGTCGGTCACGGGCTTCCAATCGCCGGCGGCGGTGAGCGATTTATATTCGGCTTCATCCACCGCCTTCTCGTGGCCCTGCGCATCGCGCACGAGATAAACGCTATCCTCGACAGCGACCATCGCATCTGCCACGGCAGGGGAATAGCCGTTCTTCTTCGCGCTATCTTCAAAGTCGCGAAGGATGGGCGATTGAATCTTTGCCCGCTCGGCGGGCGGGAGGGCGACGAGGCCGCCGTTGTTATCGTGCATGATCGGCGCGCAGTCGCCGAGCGTGGCACCGGGGGTCATGATGATTTCATCGCAGGCCATCGCGATCAGTGCGCCGGCGGAGATCGCCTTGTTATCGACGAACGCGATCGTGTGGACATCGGTCTGCCCGCGGAGAAATCGGCTGATGTCCAGCCCGCTGGTGACCAGGCCGCCGTAGGTATCGATCTCGATGATGATCGTCCTGGCCCCGGCCGCCTGCGCCTGATGGAAGCGGCGGATGAGCGAATCGCGGCGGAAGTCATCGACTTCCCCGCTCAGCCGAATCACCGCCGCATTGCTCGCGGCGATTGTGCCGGAAGCCGGGGCACTCGGCGGCGGCGTTTCCTGCGCGGCAAGGGCCGCGCCGCGATTGCACAACATCAGCAGGCCAACCAGCAGGATGAAGCGGGTGGTGCTCATGTCCATATCATACGCTGGATCGGCATTACCGCGAAAGCTTTTTTGCAGTTGTGTAAATCCCCATAAATTGCAAAAATAGCGACAACGACGATAGGCAAAGACATGCCGCCTGATGACAAATCGTCTCCCCGCCTTTTAGTCTGCGATGATTCCCACTCCGAACGAATGAGCCTCGCGCGGCTGCTGCGCGATTCCGGGTATCAGGTCGACGAAGCCCCCGACGGAGCCGCGGCCATCGAATTCATCAAACAATGGCCGGTCGATCTGATGCTGCTCGATCTGCAAATGCCCGGCACCGACGGCTTCAAGGTGCTGAGCTACCTACAAGAACATCACCGCGCGCTGGCGGTGATCCTCCTCTCAGGGATGCCGCTCAATCGCATTCAACACAAGATGCACGGCCTCCCCACGCCGGAATTGCCGCCGCTGCTGATCAAGCCGTTTGATATGGATCAGTTGCTGGCATTGGTGGAATTGCAATTGAACGGGCAATTGCCGCAATCCTCGGTCGGCACGCCGTGAAGATGCTTCCTCTTCCAGAAGTGCGCATAATCTAAAACGGGAATCACGCACGCTGACCGATGCTGCAAGCAGCATCGGCGTTCAAATGCGCGCGTTTCCCAGAACGCCTACGCTCCTTGCACCGTAGGTCACGCCGCGCACTACAGAATTGGGCCGACACCTCGGTAATAGCGCCCAATTTTGCTGGGAAGATTTTCGCTTGCAGACCAGACAGTTCTATTGCAACGATGCCGGCGGCGCGCGAGTTGGACGGATACCGGGTGCCGAATGTTCTGCACCAGCCCCGCGTGCCGCCGGCGATTGTTGCCGTTTGATGGAGGTGTATCGTGGCCGATCGCAAAGACAATCAGCTTGCCAAAGTTCGCCGCGCGGGTTTGTTCAGCACGACGCCGGTGAGAGCCGTCGTTGAATCGCTGGAGAATCGCCAGCTATTGCACGGGTTTGGCTTTGGCGGATTTGGGTTCGGCGGGCACGGGTTTGGTCACGAAGCCAACACCATCGAATTCGATCAAGCGCCGGCAGCCGTGCAAACGGGCCTCACCACGCTCGCATCGACCGATAAACTGACGGCGCCGGCCGCCACGCAGACGGTTTTTCTGGGCAACAGCAATGGCATCGAAACCTACAGCGTCGATCTCACCGGCACCGGAACGGAGAGCATTCTGACGGTCGATCAGACCGGCGCGGCCGTTACCGCCGCGACGAATGGGAGCATTACCTGGGCCGTCCTCAATGGCACCGGCACCGGCAGCGATACCGCGGCGGCAAGCGAGATTGCCGCCATCGCGACGGCACTGAGTCTCACCGCGCCGACCGACACCACGAATGTCCTGGTGAAGACCGCATCCAACGGCAACATCACCTACACGATCAAGCTGCCCAAGAGCGACAGCAGCACGACGACGCATCTGCGCAATATCGTGATCACCGTCGATTCCAACGGAAACCCGGTCGGCAATCAGAACATCCCCTTCAGCGCGATGCCGACGACGATCCAGGCCGCGCTCAATACCAATCGCCCCAGCGGCGCAACCGCGCTCGACACGACTTCGACGCAAAACGTGAAAGTCCGCACGCACAGTGGCGTGACAACCTACTCGACGGACTTCACCACCAGCGGCACAACGACGACGGTAACGGTAAGCGCCGCCGGCGCACTGACGAAATTGCCCAGCCACAGCAGCACCACATTCGGCGCGCTGAGCACTGCGGTGCAGACTGAATTGCAAACGCTGGCGACAGCGGACGGCGTCGCCGGCACCATCGCCTCAACGCAGACGGTGGACGCCTACGACGAAGCCAACGGCACCACGATCTACAGCGTCACCATGCAAGCCAGCAAGACCGGCGACAGCGGCGCCACCTATACGTTCAACCTCACGATCTCAGTAGACGAAAACGGTAACCCGACAACCCTGCCGCGCGATGCCGGCTCCGGCGATAACTCGGGTGACAGCGGAGACAACTCCGGCAACGGTGGCGGCGGCAACTTCTTCGGCGACCATTTCGGCGGCTTCACCGGCTCCAGCTTCGGCGGATTCGGATTCTTCGGTTTCCGAAGGCATGGGCACTAACCGAACAAGCCAAGCGGTTTTCGTCCCCAAAGTTTAGCCGCCTTGCTTGCAAGGCGCGTCCGACCGGATACGCGTTATTCAAGCACGGTCGCCGAGAGAAGCGAGCCAAGTCGCGCGGTGTAGTATTGTCTTGGCTCTGATGGAACAATCCCCGCCGTTCCGAATCTTTCCGCGTTACATCCCGTTGCGCGGTAGAATCGCAGCGGAATGGACGATCGCGGCGCAATCCAAGCCCGAGTCTACTGGCAAGGTCTGGTCGCCCTTTGGTCTGGATTCGTCGTCGGATTCCTGATCTCTCTGGCGGGCGGCATCTATCTGCTCGTAAAGATCTATATCCCGCAAGACGGTTGGTGGGCAATTGTTCCGGGCATCATGTTTACGACGGCCGTTCCCTTTCTGGCCGCGGCGTGGATAGGGGTGTGTGCGTCGATCGCGGCGGATAAGTGGCATCATTGGCGCGGCTACGTCAGGTGCATGATTTGTGGTCAAGTGATGCGAGGCCGTCGCGTGCTATGCACGTGCCGGGACGAGCACCAGTTCAAGCCGGCGTGCCTCTCGCCCATTGCGCGCTGGCGGACAGCCCTACGACATTATCGCAAGCGACTTGGCGCCTTCATTTTCGGCCTGGCGGTCTTAGGCGTGATTTCAATTTCGCTTGACTATGCGTCGCCCAAACATCGCAGCCGCGCGCCATTCCACGACACATTCATTATCCACGTTGTTCTGTCGAACATCGTGTTCCTCATCGGCGAGTTTGTGGCAACGATCGCAAAGCGGGCTAAGCGACTCAAGCGATGGCGGCTGCGGTCAACGATCCTCGTGCACATGTTTGCTGGTTGGTCGATCATAGGATGTATCATTCTGATCTTCACGTGACGAGAATTACGTGGCACAGGCGGCTCGCCCGTGATTCGGTGCGGCTTACCGCACCCATGGGCGAGCCGCGCGAGCCGCCCATGCTACGTACATATTGCATTTCCCGCGCGCTTCGTGCATCACATATCCGCTGACGATGCGATAGAATCATTCGCGACCTGCAACTTCCGCGCGAAAGGAACTCGACTATGTCATTAAAATCATTGATCGCCTGCGGCACGAAGCTTTGGCTGGATTCTGTGGAACCGCAGGAGGTGGCTCGCAATCGGGCGATGGGGGCCAGTGGGGCGACGAGCAATCCGATCATCATTGCCGACATCATTAAGTCAGGGCATTACGACGAAAAAATCGTGCAGCTTGTGGACAAGGGGATGGACGATGAGGCGATCGCCTGGGCGTTGGACGATCAGCTTGTGGCGGACGCGCAGAAAGTATTTCTGCCCGCCTGGGAGCAGACCAAAGGGAACGATGGGTATGTGAGCTTTGAGCTGGATCCGCTGTTGGAGGATGTGAGCAATCTGCCGCCGCGCGAGCAGGCTGTGAAGAAGTACATCGAGCTGGGAAAGAAATGGGCCGCCGGCCACAAGAATCGGATGATCAAGGTGCCGGCAACCGCCTACGGCCTGGACGCGCTGGAAGAGCTGGCGGCGGCGGGCATCACGCTCAATGTCACGCTCATCTTCAGCGAGCGGCAATACAAGATCGCCCGCGATAACGTCTGGCGCGGCGCACAACGCCGCAAGAATGGTCTCGACAGCTTCAAGAGCGTCTACAGCATCTTCGTCTCGCGCGTGGATGTGTACACGGAGAAGAACGTCCCGACGCTGGCGCCAGCGGCACAGGGTCTGGTCGGCATCGTCAACGCGAAGCGGCTGTGGAAGATGAACCAGGATTTCTGGAACGGGAAAGGCCTGAAGCTGCAGCAGGAGATCATCTTCGCCAGCACCGGCACCAAGAAGCCTACCGATCCGCCGGATAAGTACGTCGAGGCTCTGGCCGGCAGCGACATCCAAACCAACCCGCCAGCCACCAATGCGGCAGTCGACAAATTGAACAAGACGTATTCGCGCAAGGTCGATCAGATGCCGCCGGATGCGGTGCTGAAGGAGATCGATCAGAAGGTGGATCCGAAAAAGATGGAAGAAACCCTGATGCGCGAAGGCACGGCAAAATTCGCCGACCCGCAGAAGGCGCTGATCAAGCAGATCGCGGAAAAGCGAGCGGCGCTAACGGCGACGAGGTAAATGAGTTTCAGGTTTCAGGTTTCGGGTTTCGAGTTTCAGGATCGGGGAAAGGGTTCTCGCTAGATCCTGAGTGGGAGTCGCCCCTGCTCGATCAACTCAAACCGAAGGAAACCCTGATGCGCGAAAGGCACGGCAAAGTTTGCAAACTTGTGCCTCCCCTGTCCTTTGGCAGGGTCCGAGAATAGCTCGTTGGCAGGCGTGAAACTCAAGTCTTCAAACCTCCGACATCCTATTGCCGATAAATTCGCTGTGATCCCTGTTCCCGCTACAGTTTTCCTTTGACAAGATTGGGCGGTATCGATAACGTCTGAGCGGTATTCATCCTCCGGTCGTGCGGGGATAGAGCCGCACGGACGCATCGCCTGATGTTAGAGGCTTGGGCTCTGTCCGTTTTTGAGTGAAAGCAGAGAGAAGCCGCGACGCCGGCACGCCCCAGTACTGCGACCCCAAGGCATTGCAACCCTGGGTATTGCGAATTGGCACAAACGATTTCGTAGAACGACCACACAGGTTTACAGCCGCCCCGAATATATGCACCATGGACCTGACCTGAAGGCGGCTGGGGAGTAAAACTCACGATGTTCTTGCGCCGCCACTCCGATACACACCCGTCGTCTGAATCGTCAAAGAAGACGAAGCGCGCCGCCCGGCGCGCGTCTGCAGTGAGGGCAGCAATTCAAGCGCTGGAGTCGCGCATTTTGCTGACCACTTTGCATTCGGGAGATGCCTTTGACTTCCAGGACGCGCAGGGAAATGTCGAGCGCGTCAAGGTGAATGGAAACCTCACCGCCGAAGTCGTCGGCGCGGAAGTCGATCCGCTGACCAACCGAATCCAGTTGATCAACATGCCGGGGATGTTGAACAACTCGATCCCGCTGAACGGCGGTATTCTCACGCCCCAGGGCGCGCAGGTTATTGGAAACGTCACGGGCGCGGGTGTCAGTCCGGCGACGGTCGCCGCGTTGGCGAGCGATCCGTCCAATGGCGCGCTCTATGGCCTGATCGTGTTCAAGCCGCAAAGCACCGGCGGCGGGGGCGGAGGCCCGTCGTCAAACCTTGTGAACCTCCTCCAGATCAACAAGACCACTGGCGCGGCAACCGTCATTACCGAGTTTGGTGCGGCGATCGTGGCCGCGGCGAACGCGACGACAACACGATTCGACAGCGCCCCCGGCTCAACCCAGCCGCCGCAGGTCACCGGCGTGACAGCGGCCGCGTTTAACCCGATCGACGGCCGGCTGTACTTCGTCGCGGTCGGCGGTCAAAGCAACATCCCGGTCTTAATGAGCATCGACGTCAATTCACTCAGCCTCGTTGCGGTGCCGGGAACATTCGTCAACGCTCCTCCGCCGGCCAACGTGACCTCCAACGTCACCGACATCAGCGCCCTGGTGTTCGATCAGACGGGCCCTGGCGCGGTGCGGCTGATCGCGGCGGAGAATCCCAGCCCGTTTGCGATCGCCGCCGCTGCTGCCAGAAATGTCCAACCCGTCACGAGCTTCCTCCAAGTCAATCTGACCAACACCGACGCTCTTAACGTCATCTTCCAGACCCAGCTTCAAGCCAACTCGATCACCGGCCTCTCGATCTACGGCGATGACCCCACCGCCCCTGACAATATCCTTTATGGCACGGTCGCGGCGGCCGGCTCGGACATCGTTGGATCAAACGGGACCGGCGGCGGCGGCGGCGCAAACAATGGCGGCGGCGCGGCCACTGGCGCGGCGGCATCCGAAGGGCCGGGCACCGTTATCCAAGTCCATCTTCCGACGCTCGGCAATCCCGGATATGTCACCGGTTTTGGCCTGCTGTATACCATCGCCCAGCCCCCCATTCTCCAGGCCCCTCCCCCGCCTTCGCCGATCGAAACCACTCCCGGCGATCTGACGTACGACCCGACGCAGGTCGATCCGTTCACGGGTCACATCGGGGCGCTGGTCGGCACCGACATCGTCACCGGCCAGTTATTCTTCGTCAGCACGTTCAATCGCGCGCCAAACGATTCAATCTACGCGATCTATATTGCGAATTCCGACGTGACCGGCTCAATCACCGTCGGCCAAGTCGCTGTTCCGACGCCGCAGAACGTTGGCCGTCGCACGATGACCCCATTTGGCGGCAGCATTGGCGTCATCCGTACAACGCCTACCGTGACCGTCCCCGCGCCGGCAGGTACCGGGGTAGCGATCCTGGGAGCGCGCACGTTGCTGCTACCCAATACGACCAACACCGACAACGTCCCGATTATGACGGCGACGCTCGACTTCGGGCTGGGCGTGCTGCCCGTTGCCGCCGGCCAGGCACTGGGGCCAGGCCTATTCGTTGCGCCCGGCCAGATCGTGGGCAAATTCCTGTTCGGCGGAACCGTCACCGGCGTCGTCGATATTCCCGGCTCGATCGATGAGTTCTACGCCGGCTGGCTCTTGACCGGAAACGCCCAGAACACAACTTCCACTCCCCCCAGCACAACCGATCCCACAGACCCGGGCGGAGTGGGTGGCGTAGCGCCGCCAGGGAACTTCAAAGTGGGCGGCGATATTCGCGATCTGATCGTCAAAGGTCCGATCGGAACCAGCAGTGCGTTCACCGGCAACAATACCACTCCCGCCCTGACAGCGCCTGGTTACACGACAGGCTTTGATCTGGTGGTGGGTGGCTCCATTGGAATGCTCAAGGCCGGCGGATCGATCGTCGGAAACGTTCATGCGCTGCATACTGCGACTTCCACCCAGCCGCTGCTCGGCATCGATCAACAAGAGGCGGCCAATCCCGCGTGGAGTTTTGACAACGGACTACTGGGCGGCGATCCATTCCTCAACGATAATAGCTTCGCCACGCCGCAGTATTTGGGATCGATTCCCACGGCGGTCAACGGGCCTAATTCGGTGATTCAGTTGCACGGCGAGTTGCAGGCGATCCTGCCTCCGCCCCCGACTGCCCCCAACGATTTTGCCGACTACTATGGCCTGCCCATGCTCGCCGGGCAGTCGGTGGTCATGCAACTGGCCGATGTTGGCACGCCGATCACGACGACGACGACGATCAATGGAGTCACGACGACGACCACCACCGTCTCGCCCTTAAGCGGATTGGCGCTGTTTCTGGGCGTTTTCGATCCAGACGGCCGCCTCGTCGCCACCGATTACAACGATACGCTGCCGGCGCTGATTGCCAATGAACCGTTCCGATTCACCGCCAACAAGCCAGGCGTGTACCGCCTTGCGGTGGCGTCCGAGGACAACATCACGTTCCAGGGAACAGGGACCAACGCCTTCCTGCAGGGAACGTTTGATTACACGCTGAAGGTTAGCAACGTCGGCGATCTAGGCATCGGCGCTATCGTCTCCAACACCACCATCTTTGATAACACGGAATCCGATTCCACCTCAGTGGGTGACCCGACCTTCGAGAACTCCTCCTTCGCGACTCTGCACGGCGATATCGGCGCCATCGAGGCCACGCAAGATTTTGTCTCCCTTGCTTCCGACATTGTCACGACAGTGAACGGCACCACCGGCACCATCATCGGCGGCACCACCGTGGACGTTCCTGACGGGAGTATCCGCGCGATCGAGGCGGGATCGATCGGCGTCGGCCATGACGCCGGCCTCAATGCCACCACAAGCGTCTTTGAAGGCGGTACCGGCATCGAGTTGAATTGCCCCACGGGAACCGTGGGACTGCTGAACGCCTTTGGCAACGCACAGGCAAACGTCCTGTTTGTCAACGAGGCCGAAGCGGAACTGGGCGCCCAGGCGCGTCCAATTGCCGGCGACTTCCAGGTTGTCAGCAGCGTCGGTACTTTCGGCGGAGGACTCTACACCAAGAAAGGCATCGGGGTCATTCGTGCCGCTGACATCAATGATCTGTCGAACTCTCAAATATTCGTTGACACTGATAAGACGGGCAGTGACGGAATCATCGACCTGATTGATGTCACCGGCGACTTCGGCACCCTTGCCGCCGGTGGACCGCAGATCGGCACCGGACCGAACGGCGATGTCCGATACATTCACGTCGGCGGGACCGTCTACCGTGACCACACCTTCGGCGGCGGCTCCAACGAAGCCACCGTTTTCAGCCCAGGCGTCGCCGCTACTCTCATCGACGATTCGGGCGCGCGCATCACCTTCACCCCGATCGATAACACCACAACGACAACGACCACAACCGTCACCACCACTGGCGGCGGCGGCGGGGGCGGAACCGGGGGCGGCGGAACGGGCGGGGGCGGCACCGGCGGGGGCGGCGGAACCGGCTCAACCACTACCACCACCAGTACCAGCACCAGTGAAATATCGTCGATGTCGATAACCGCCTACCCCATCGAAGGGAGCGGCGGCGTCGCCATCATCAGCGCCGTTATCTTCGGCAGCGTGGCGATCAACACCTCCGGCGACGTGCCCGGACAGGCCGTGGAAATCGGATCGCTCACCATTCAGGGCGGCGGCACTGCCGTCATCAACAGTCCTACCACCACCCCCGTTTTGCTCGGCGGCAAGGCGCCCGCCACCAACACGCAGCCCGCGGCTCCCGTGCCGGGGCAGCCCAATACAGTCGGCGGCACCAGCACGACCACGCCCGCAACGGGCACCGGTGGAACCACCTCCTCCACAACGACAACCATAACCAGCGCACCGATTCCGACGCTTGTCACCACCGGTCCATCCGGATTTACCGGCCTGCAGATGTCAACGGCAACCAACAGCCTGCCGCTCTTTGCCCAGTTCACCGGCGCGGGGTTGGTCGATATCTACGATCTCATCGTCGATAA
>DATBDZ010000242.1:0-8014 GCA_036276235.1 Humisphaera sp.
CCCGAAGCATCTGGCTTGCTCGCGCGAATGGGCCAGATGCTTCGGAGCACCTCAGCATGACGGTTGTCGACTCAAGTTCCTTTACTGAGTTCTTTGAGCCGCCCGACGATTTGGCTCCGTTCAACGTTGCTCTGCTCCCCACTCGTCAAATCCTTCAGAACAACAGTATTCCCCGTCAATTCGCTCTCACCAACCACCACGCAAAACACGGCTTTCTCCCGGTCGGCGACTTTGAACTGCGACTTGACCGAGCGGCCGGAAGGATCCATATCCGCCGCAATTCCCGCGGCGCGGAGTTCGAGCAATAGTTTCCAATTGGCGCTGGCGGCGGCATCACCGTGGCTCACGAGCCAGACGAGTTTTGGGTTTTGCTGCGGAAGTGAGACGCCTTGGCCTTCCAGCGCGAGCAGCAGTCTTTCCAGACCACTGCCGAACCCTACGCCGGGGGTTGGGCGGCCGCCGAGCTGTTCGACGAGGCCGTCGTAGCGGCCGCCGCCGCCTAGGGCGTTTTGTGCGCCCAGGCCGCCGGCGACGACTTCCCAGAGGGTTTCGGTGTAGTAGTCGAAGCCGCGCACGAGATTGGCATTGACGCGGAAACGAACGTCGGCGTCGGCTAAAAGCGTCTGCACCTGCTCGAAATGTGCGCGGCTCTTGTCCGACAAACTCTCCGCCGCCGGCGGAACGTTGCGGCAGAGTTCCTGATCGCGCGGGTCTTTGCTGTCGAGAATGCGCAGCGGATTTTGCTGCAAGCGCCGCTGCGAATCTTCGCTGAGCTGCGCGCTCAGTGGCGTCAGATACGCCACCAGCGCATCGCGGTAGCGCTGCTTGCTATCGCGATCGCCCATGCTGTTGATCTGCAGCTCCAGATCGCGCACGCCGCAGCGGCGATAGAAATCCATCTGAAGCAGAATGCATTCCACATCCTGCTGCGGTTCGGCGACGCCAAACGCCTCGACGCCGAATTGATGGTGCTGCCGCAAGCGGCCAGCGGCCGGTCTTTCGTATCTGAAATTCGGCCCGATATAAAAGACCTTTGCCCGCGCGCCTTCCTGGCCGACAAGGCCATGCTCAATCGCGGCGCGGACAACCCCGGCGGTGCCTTCGGGGCGGAGCGTGATCGAGCGCTGTCCACGATCTTCGAAGGTGTACATCTCCTTGTTGACGATGTCGCTGGCTTCGCCGACGCCGCGGTGAAAGAGTTCGGTGTGCTCAAAGATCGGCGTACGGATTTCGGCGAAATGGTAAAGGCCCGCCACCTCGCGCGCGATGCGTTCGACGGTTTGCCATTTCCAGCTCTCGGCGGGCAGTATGTCGGCCGTCCCGCGCGGCGCGTTGATCTTCGACATGATGATCTCGTCTTCGAATTCTTCGGACTACAAATCAAAATGTCACGCGAAGATACGAAGAGACGAAGAGGTTTAATTGGCTCTTCGCAGCTTCGCGCCTTCGCGTGACATTCAATACGGCGGCGTCAAATACGCATGGCCCGGAGGGTCCGCGTTGAGGTTTAAGAATCTTTCCCCGTGGCACGGGTTTTCAACCCGTGCAAGCGGCGCATGAACGACCGGAACCGTCGTTGTCCGTACTCTTGTTCGTTCGAGCGTCGCACGCACGGGTTACAAACCCGTGCCACGGGGAAGATTCTCAGGCTCCTTGGCCGGCGCGCTATCTGCAACCCGCGCCGCCGTCCGCCAAGGCGGACCCTACACGAAATTCCGCGTTACTCGCTCTTCGTCCCATCCACCGTCTCGCCCTGTTTCAATTCCACTTCCTCAACCTGCGCCTGCGTGAGGATCTGGTCGATCGCCTTTTGCTCGCGCATCTGGATGTACAGGTTGCTGAGCGAGCCGTCTTTGGACATCGTTTGCTTGAGGCGTTCGGGGCGCTCGTCGCGCTGGGCTGCCAAAAATGCGACGCGGCCATTGAGCTCGCCCTCGCTCACTTCCATTTTATTGTCGGTGGCAATCTTCTGCAGGATGAAGAAGAGCTTGAGCTCGCGCATCGCCTCGTCCTGCGCGCCGGCCTTGAGGCGTTCGACATTGGCCTCGACCTGCTCGCGCGGCATGCCGCGCATCATCAGATCGACCGCGCGGCGATTCACCACGCGCTCGGCCTGCCGATCCGAAAGCTTCGCCGGCAGCTCAAACTGCACCTTTTCCATCAGGAATGCATTGACCTGCTGGCGCATCGCCGTCTGAACATCCTCGGCGATCTTCTCTTCCATCTGCTCGCGGAGGGCCTTGCGCAGCTCCGCCTCATTATCAAAGCCGAGGTCTTCCAGGAAGCTCTGGGTGATTTCCGCCAGCTCCAGGCGCTTGATGTCCTTGAGGCTGACTTCGATCTGCACATCCTGGCCGCGCAGTTTTTCGGTGGCGTGCGTTTCAGGCGCGCGGACGGTAAACGTGCGCGTCTCGCCTGACTTGAGTCCTTCCAATTGCTTGTCCAGATCGTCGATCTGGATTCCGGCGATGCGTCCGGCGCGGGAAACGATCTGCGCATCGTGCTGATGCGCGATCTCTTCTTCGCCGAGCTTGACGTGAACGTCGGCCAGCAGATAGTCGCCGGCTTCCACGCCGCGATCTTCGACCGGGATGAGCGTGCCCTGTTGCTCGCGGAGATTCTTCATCGCCTGATCGACGTTCTCTTCGGTGATTTCGATCTTCGGCTTCTTGACCTTCAGCGTCGAAAAATCGGGCAGCGTGATATCCGGCGCGACTTCCACCTCAAAGGAGTAAGTGAGCGGGCCATCCTCGGGAAGCTGAATGAGATCGGGGTTGTCAAACTGCGGCTCGCCGAGCACCTGCAGGTCGTTCTTTTCGATCGCCTGCTTGTAGCTTTCCTGGATGAGCAGGCCGCGCACCTGTTCCTTGATGTCATCCGAGAAGCGTTTTTCGATCAGCTTGCGCGGGGCGTGGCCGACGCGGAAGCCGGGGATTGCCGCATGCCGGCGAAGCTCGCGGTATTGCTCTTCGAGCTTCTCATTGATGCGATCCTTGGGGATTTCGACTGTCACCTTTTTGGCGGCCGGGCCGGCGGCTTCGATTCGCACGTCGTATTGAAATTCCTGCTCTTCGCTGGTTTCGGCGGCATCGGTAGCATCGGCAACATTGGTTTCATTTTCGGACATGGCAACCTCATCCATCTCAAACGCGCTGGGATTCAGCCGCTTCATGCGGCAATCCTTGCAAAAACAGCATGCGCACGACCACCTGGCCGGGCGAATCGAGCCGAGTATGGTAGCCACCTACTTGATCTTTGCAAACGGATGACGGATAAAGCGAGCGAGAAGAATATCAGGGAAGCCCATGGCCGACTCACCATTAATTCATATTGACGACGACTGGAAAAAGCAGGCGCAGGAAGAGAAGCGCAAGCTTGCGGAGCAGGAACAGCAGCGCGCCGCCAAGGCGCCCGCCGCGCCTCCGCCGACTTCGGCTTCCGCGGGCGGCGCTGCAAGCGCAGCAGCCGCATCCGCGCGCGGCCGAGGGCGTGAGATCCCGCCGGCCAATTTCGCCGCGATCGTCCAATCGCTCTGGACGCAGGCAATGCTCTATCTCGGCGAGCTCGCGCCCTCCGGCGCGGAGCCAATGGTCAACCTCGACATGGCGCGGCATCAGTTTGATCTGCTGGGAATTCTCGAAGCCAAAACCAAGGGGAATCTCGACGCCGAAGAGCAACGATTGCTCGATGCGGCTTTGTACGAGACTAGCAGCAGGTTTATCAACGTCGCTTCGCAGTACATCTAACGGTGCGAATCTCACCATGACGGCTTTTTCGGCATCCGAAGCGCGCACGGCAAGCTCGGGCCTGCGGCCGCGACGTTAAAAGTTGCGCGGTCACTTCTGGTCGTCATTCCTGGCATTTATAGATTGCTTTCGTTGGGGCGGGTGCTATTGCGTTCGCTCAGATCGAGGTTTATGATCCGGGTTGTTCGTCGGTTTCGCGGCGAATTTGGGTTGCTTGTGCCGACATGGAGTGTCGGTTGAGCCGCCCCGGAAGCCGATGAGGCTTTTGACGTTTTTTGGCATGGATGCCATGGCGCTGACCCGCGCACAATTCCGCCCCAAACAGATCTGGCAGCTTCCGCTGCTTTTGACTTCCCTCGGATTATTTGGCTACGCCGGCTACCTGGTGATCGACCCCAAGCCCGGTCTTACTTTGGCCCAGCGCATCGATGTGGCGCAGATTTATGTTCGGCGTAACGAGCCGGAAACAGCCATCACGCTGCTCAACAAAGAACTGAACGCGAGCAAGATTCCGCCGGCGCAGGAAGCGCGGATTCATCTGCTTCTGGCCGAGTCATTGGCGAAGGGCCAGCAGGTCAATCACCTAAATATTGAATCCAATCACGAACAGATCATCGAGCAGACGTCGATGGCGCTGAAGCTCGGAGTGAAGGGAGACGCCGACACATATCGCCGGCTCGCGGAGAGCTATCAGGCGATGGACAAGAGCGGCGACGCGATCGCGGCTTATCGTCGGGCCGCCGAGCTTGATCCGGATCATTCTTCGCCGCTGCTTCGGCGAGTGGTCGAGCTGCAACTGGCATCCGATAACTCGCAAGGCGCGGAGGCGGCGCTTTCGCAATATCTGAAAAGCGCCGAGCTACCGCCTGAAGATCGCGCCTGGGCGATGGGCCGCAAGGCGCGAATTCTGGCCGACCGCGGCGAAGTGAAGGAGGCCGGCGAGCTGCTCGAAGAAGCCTTGAAGCTCGATGCGAACCCCCTCGCGCAGGGTGCTGCTCATTATTATCAAGGCTATTGCGCCTGGAAGCAGGACGATCTACCCCAAGCCGAGCGGCTTCTTCGCGTGGCGCGCGATCAGCTCAAGGCCGGTGATCCGCTGGACGCGCACGCCGCCTATCTGCTTGGCCGGATTTATCAGAAGAAGGACGACCCGCGGCAAGCGATCAGCTTCTACGATTACGTCGTCAACGAGCATCCTGAATCAGATCCCGCGCCGCTGGCGCGCCTCGGACGCGGGCAGTGCCGCATTCTACTCGGCGAAGCGGAACCTGGCTTGGCCGATCTGCATGAATTGGTCCGGTTCATCGCGGCAAAGCCGTCGCGCGATACGTATCGGCTGCCGGCGATTGCGGGATTTCAGCAGGCGCTATCGACGTTGAGCGCGCAGGAGAATCTCAAAGGCGCGCTGGAAGTATTAGCCGACGAGCAATCGCTGGACGCGAATCCTGGCCCGGATTTCTTCGGGCGGCTCGGGGCGATCTATGAACGCCGCGCCGATCAATTGGAAAAATCTCCGGTCAATATTGCGAAAGCGGAGGATGTTGCGAAGCAGCAGGAGCAAGTGTCCGCTCTTCGGGCCAACGCTGGGCAGGCGTATGCCGCTCTCTCGCATAAGCTCACCGGCGCGGATGACCGCGCAAACGCGGAAGCACTCTGGCACGCGATTGGTCTGTTCGATCGCGCGGGCGCGGGGCAATTGACGATTGTGGCGCTCGAGCAATTTTTGGTGGATCGGCCCTCCGATGCGCTCGCCCCTGAAGCGCGGCTGCGGCTTGGCCGCGCGTATCTTGCCGGCGGCCAATTCGATAAGGCGATCAAGGTATTTCAGGTCAATCAGTTTCTCAGCCCGCAGAGTCTTGCCGCTTCCAAATCTGGCGTGCCGCTGGCGCAAACCTATATTGCGATGGGCAGCGAGCACTTTGCCAAAGCGGAAAGAGTTCTGCTGGCGGTGGTGGAGAACAACCCGATTCTCACGCCCGAAGCCGAGGAATTTCGCGAGGCGTTGTTTGAATTGGCGCAGCTCTACTACCGCACCGGCCGCTACGAAGAGGCAATCGGTCGGCTGGAGGAAATGACCCAGCGCTATCCGAACGACACGCAAAGCGGACGGATCACATTTCTAATGGCCGACAGCTACCGCAAGAGCGCGGCATTGCTCGCGGATGCGGCGAAGGTGCCGGCAACTCAACCCACAGTTGCCGCTGGCGCCGCGGCAACCCCAACACCCGCCGAGCTAGCGGCAGCGCGCGATGAAGCCGCCGCGGCGCGCACCCAGCGCCTCACGCGCGCCGGCGATCTGTTCTCGCAGACGATCGAGCGATTTGGCCGGCCCGATTCCTCGAGTGCGCCGACGGATGTTCTCTATCAGAAGCTCGCATGGTTCTATCGCGCCGATTGCATGTTTGACTTGGGGCGATACGAAGATGCGATCCGGTTTTATTCATCCGCGACGTTGCGCTATCAGGACGATCCAGCCGCGCTGGCAGGCTATATCCAGATTGTGAATGCGTACTGCGCCCTGGGCCGCCGCGAGGATGCCCGCGCCGCCAACGAGCGGGCCCGATGGCTGCTTCGCAAGATGCCCACCGACGCGTTCGATAAAGCGAAGTCATCGCTGTCGAAACAGTATTGGGATGATTGGCTGAAGTGGTCGTCGGATTCGGGTCTATTGGCGCATCGGTAGGCACGGCACCAAATGCGGCCGCGAACGAGGGCGAACACAAGGTTCGCCCCTACGAACAAACGCGGCCCCGTAGGGGCGAACCTCGTGTTCGCCCTGCGTTGTCCGCGCGAGCGACATGGGTGAACACAAGGTTCACCCCTACAGAAATGCCCCGTAGGGGCGAACCTTGTGTTCGCCCGTTTTCCGGCAGAGGTCGAGACATTGGTATGGTTGATGATCCCGTCATCCTCGCGCTGTCCGAGCAGGTCGCTTGCTATCGAAAGCTTGCGAAGCTCGCCGAGCTGCAGCATCGCTACGTCCAGAACAGCCAGACGGAGCGACTGTTGGAGATCCTGCAACGTCGCCAGCAATTGATCGACCAGCTCGCGGCACACGAGCGCACCCTCGCCCCGGCCAAGCGGCGCTGGCCGGAATTCACTGCCGCCCTTTCGCCGGAATCGCGCGGGCAGGCGGAAATTTTGCTCGGCGAAACTCGAAAGCTGCTGGAGCAGATCACAAGCTGCGATCGCGACGATGTGATGGCGCTTCAGCAGCAAAAAGTCGGATTGGGCCGCCAGATTCGCCAGGCGGCGGTGTCGCGGCAATTGAATCGAAACTACGCGGTGGCGGCTTATGGCCGAAGCGCGCCGCGGTTGGATTTGCAACGCTAGCAATGAGCCGCATTCTCACAGCTTCGCAAGACCTCGCGCCGCCGCGAACGGCGCGGCCAGACTACGCGCGCCGGGTGGATGAGCTGGGCGAGATCATTCGGCAATACAGCCAGATCACCGAGAAACTCCAGCAGTCGCACGATCAGCTCACGCAAACTGTCCTGAGCCTGCGGAAGGAATTGGGCGACAAAAATCGCCAGCTCGAAACGCGAAATCGCCTGGCGGCATTGGGCGAGATGGCCGCCGGCATGGCCCATGAAATTCGCAACCCCCTGGGCGGCATTCAGCTTTATGCGTCGATGCTGGCAAAGGATGTTGCCGATCGACCGCAATCGCTGGAAACCGTGCGAAAGATTTCCGGCGGCGTGAAGCGGCTGGAATCGCTGGTCAGCCAGGTCCTCCAATTCACACGGCAAATTCAGGTTCATCGCCAGCCGGTGGATATCGCGCAGCTTGTGTCGCAAGCCGTCGAATATGCTTCACCCAAGCTCGCGGAATTGGGGGTCGCCTGCAAGGTGAACGGGCCGCCGCAGCTTCCTGCCTCGGCCGATCCGATTCTGCTCGTTCAGGCGGTTCTGAATCTTCTGCTCAATGCCGCCGAGGCGATGCAGCACGGCGGAAATGTGAGCGTCGTCTTCGATTCATCGACCGACGATGCGAGACAGTTTCGCATTGTCATCGCGGACACTGGCCCCGGCATCGATCCGCAAATACTCGATCGAATCTTCAATCCATTTTTTACGACCAAGGACACGGGCACCGGTTTGGGTTTATCGATCGTTCATCGAATCGTCGAGGCCCACGAAGGAACGATCGCCGCCGTCAATCTGGACGGCGGCGGCGCGAAGTTTGAGATACGGATATGACGTTTTTGCCGTCCATCATCCTGCTGGAAAACCGTCATGCTGAGGTACTCCGAAGCATCTGGCCGGATT
>DATBDZ010000243.1:0-4623 GCA_036276235.1 Humisphaera sp.
CGAGCAAATCCGACAAGGATTACACCGTTCAGTCGAACGACAGCCTCTACAAGATTTCGATGAAGCTCTTCGGCCGCGGCGACAAAGCGAATGCGATATATGATTTGAACAAACAGGTCATCGGCTCTGATCCGGCGAAGCTCAAGGTTGGGATGGTGTTGAAGGTGCCGCAAGCGGCGCCTGTGACCACGGCCTCGGCAGCGCATTGAGATTTCTCCCTCGCCCCTGTACTCAGGGGAGAGGGCCGGGGTGAGGGGACGAACGCGTCGATCTTGCGAACGGCGCTATATCGCGACACGCTGTCCCCTCACCCTGCCCTCTCCCCTGAGTAGGGCCTGTCGATTTATTTGGCACGGAATTTGGGTCACTGGACTTACAACACTCGCTCGGATCGTAACTCCTTATTTTCCGTTCCGAAGACCCGTTTTTTCCGACTAAATCGACAAGCCCAGTACAGGGGAGAGGGTTCTGAGACAACCGTACGTGCGAATGACCAGCGGACGGTGCCCGCCGTACGCGCCGCATCATCGTAGGGCGGGCACTGCCCGCCGTTTTCATGCTTCGCGGGTGGACTCAAGGCACGTGACCACTCAGCATGACGGTCTCTTGCGCCAAAGTCCGTGAACCCAGCCGAGCGATTTCCGCGCCTTTCCATTAATCGACGGTTCAAGAGTCGTCACTTGTAGGGTGGGCGTACTCGCCCACCACGAGCGACGAAATGGTGGGCGAGCACACCCGCCCTACCTGCCCGCTACTACGGACTCGCCCTCGAACCGACTATCATGGCCCCAGTGGCCGTTTTCGACCAATTCGCAATCGATGTCATGAGCGGCAAGCGGCGCGGGTTTCGTGCCGCCTGTTTGAGCGCCCTCCTTTCCGGGGTCGAGCCGTTCTATTCCGGGGCCACAACATTTCGCAATTTCCTGTTTGAGCGAGGCATTCGCAGATCGGCGGATCTGGGCCGCCCCGTCATCAGCATCGGCAACATCACAACCGGCGGCACCGGCAAGACGCCGATGGTCCGCTGGCTTGCCGCAAAATTGCGCGATGACGGCCACCGCGTGGCAGTGCTCTCGCGCGGCTACAAATCCGCCGCCGGCCAGCTCGGCGATGAGCAGATCATGCTCGATCGACAGCTCAATTCGCCGGGATCCGCGCCGATTCACTTCGCCGCCCATCCCAGCCGGCAGCACGCGGCCGCCGACGTATTGAGCAAACATCCGCAAACAAACGTATTCATCCTCGACGACGGCTTTCAGCATCGCGCGGCTCGCCGCGATTTAGATATCGTGCTGATCAGCGCGGCAGAGCCGTTTGGATTCGGTCATGTTTTGCCCCGGGGCCTCCTGCGCGAGCCGCTGCGTGGTCTCGCACGCGCGGGAGCACTCGTCATGACCCATGCGGATCGAGCTTCGGATTCGCAGTTACAGCAGATCGAGCAGACGATCCGCACGCACAATTCTTCATCGCCGATTTACCGTGCCCGCCATGCCATCGCCGGATTGCGCAGCGCCGATGGATCGACAATCGAACTGCGCGATCAAAGCGTGTTCGCCTTCTGCGGCATCGCCAATCCGCAGCTTTTTGAGCGGCAAATCGAAGCCGCTGGGGCGAAGGTCGCCGGTCACCAATGGTTTGCCGATCACCATCGATATACGCCAGATGATTTGAAGCGGCTTACCGAGGCCGCATCCGCCGCCCGGGCGACTGCGATGCTCACGACTGAAAAGGATTGGGCGAAGCTTGCTGATTTACCGGGCATCGATCGCACGGCAATTCCGATTTGGCGCGTGGATATCGCGATTGAGTTTTTCGGTGAAGATGAGCAACGGCTCTTTCAATACGTGCAAAGGACAATCGAAAACAGATCACCACGGAGGCACGGAGACACGGAGGCGCGCTCGTAATTCCCATCGCCCTGGAACGGGCACGGCCAATTGAGTTCTTTTGTTGCAATTCGATGAACGAGGGTTCGCCAAAATCGCGCTCGAATTCCGAGAGCGCCTCCGTGCCTCCGTGCCTCCGTGGTGATCCGAATGCATGCGCGCAAAAAAAGGCTGCACGGTGGAGGGATAGAGGCCGTGCAGCCTGGCGGAGGAGGAAACGAGGACCGTGGGAAATGATGGCGTTTACATCGTGCTCCTGGCGGGTGGAGTGCCTGCCGTTGAGCAACTTTATGCACACGCTTTTTTCATGCTGAATTCATTCCTTGGGACATAGAGAACACTGTTGTAGCCGTACTTTGTCAGCTCGACGCCATTGGCGGCGAAATCGGTGTACCAGACGCCGTCGGCGAGATATCGGAATCGATAGCTTCCGGGGTTGAAACAGGCCAAAGCACCCCACCAGCCGTCGCCGCGATATTCCAAAGCCAAACCTGCGCCGGACCAACCGTTGAAGTCGCCCATCACGCGAACCGATCGAGCCTGCGGGCGGAAGAACTTGAACTCGACATAACCTGTTTCGTTGTAACTTGTCATAGCCCGCTGCCTCGTTAGAATGCTTTAACAAAGGCCGTGCCAGCGCGATAATCAGCGATGACATGCGGCGACTTTTGGTGCCTGCCCGGGCGGGAATTCCGCTGTTTTTCGCGGGCAAAACATATTTTCGTGCTCTGCGATTTTTCAGTCCGGTTCACGCGGATGCCAGAATATTGCTTGCCGCGGCGTCCGCTTACTGGCCCATTCGCCCGGCAATGCACGCTTCATTGCCCAGAGAGTACGCAGTGCCCTCCCGGTTTCTGATTATTCTTTGATGTGTGTTATGCAAAAGCTGCTCGGATGGGTTCTGGCGAGCGCCGCGGCAGCGGTAACATGGCTTACCGTCGGCTGCGCAAACAATCACGCCGCTTCCTCCGCAAATTCACTGACCGTTTCCTCCACCGACCAGATATCGACGCCATTCATTTTGAAGCGCGTCGATTTGAGCGATCCGGCGCAGGTCACCGAGCAGGACGCGCCCGTCTCACTGGCCGCGGCGCGAAATGAATGGAGCAGCTTCGCGCTGCATGTCTCCTGGCCCGCCGGTACCGGTTATTCGTTGCGCCTCGGAACGCTTCGACCCGAGGGCGGACGGACGGCTTTGCCAATCGGCTTTAAGGTTTATCAGGTGGTTTCCGCGCCGGTTGATCTGAATCGCGCCAGCTACGTGCGGCACTCGGGCCAGAACGCCGCCACGCGATCTCTGCCGCGCGCGCTCTTGCCGCTTGATGTTTCCGGCGATCAGATCGTCTCGCTTGATCGGCTGCGCGATTCGGCTCATCAGCCGGCGACGCTCTGGATGGACCTTCATACCGACGCCACGCTCCCCGCCGGCGCGTACAGCGCGAGCATCGATCTGCTGCGTGCCGGCTCCGCTCAGCCCGCGGCTTCGCTGCCGCTCAAGCTCACCGTCCACAATTTCAATCTTCCCAACGAACGCCATGCACTGATGATCGGTGCGATCGACTGGGTCTGGCTCCAGAATCTCTTTCCCTCCGAGTTTGAGGCGATCACCCCAACCTGGGTCACGCGCACGGATCCAAAATACGAGCCGACGATCCGGATTCTCGATCAGATGATCTCAACGGCGCAGGAACATCGGCTCTCGCTCTACGTGCCGGCGCTGCGGCCACTCACCAAGTGGCCGGCCAACGCGCCGCCGCTGATCGATTGGCAGAGCTTTGATTCGATGGTGGCGCCCTGGCTCAGCGGCGAAAAATTCGCCGATCATGTCGGCTTGCATTACTGGCCGATGCCGTCGGCGGAGATGCTCGATCGATACGACCGCACATCGCAAGCGGAGTATTGGTCGGCGGCGGCGACGCATTTCGAGCAGAACCAATGGCTGGCGATCAGCGCAATCCCCATCGCCCGCAAGGGATCGAGCGACGCCGACATCTCTGCGATCAGCACTGAGGCGGCCGAACTGCTCAGGGCAATTCCGCAGGCGCGCATCATCGTGCCGCTCGAGGACGATCAGCTTCAGTTGGGCGATGGGCAGAATCCGGCGCTGATCGACCCACAGGGCGCATCTCGATTGTTAGCGATCGCTCAGCCGCTGGTTTCCGCGCCGCCGCGTCCGTGGCCCGCCGGCGCGCCGCGCCCGCAGCATGCCGTCTGGACTGGGTTCCCCGGACTCTTCCCCTACATGGGCTCAGGCGGCAGCGAGCGCGATGTGCGGATGTGGGCTTACCTGGCATTTCTGCGCCACCTCTCCGAGCGCGGCAGCAGTGCCGCCGGGCCGGATGAAGCACAGGTGCTGTGGAATGTCACGCTTCCGCAAACCAGCGCCGCCGATCAACCGGCCGATCCGAATGAGGTTCCCTGGTTTTATCCCGGCTCATGGTTCGGCGTCAGCGGGGCGGTGCCGACGCTGCAGCTCAAATGGCTCCGCCAGGCCGAGCAGGATTATGAATACGTGCGGATTGCCCAGGAGCGCGGCGAAGCCATCACCGCGCTGCAAACCGCGCGGTTGCTCGCGCGCCCTGTCGAAATCCAACCCAATCAAACACCCGATCCCATCTACTCGCTGCTGAGCGGCACCGCCGACTCGGCTGCGTGGGAGCAGGCACGCCAGCTATTATCTGAAGCGATCATCCTGCACACGCCCGGCGAATCGCTCGACGCCAGTCGTCAGGAAGCG
>DATBDZ010000244.1:0-17022 GCA_036276235.1 Humisphaera sp.
CGAACCGTCCCTCAAAGGAGCTTATCCATGGCTACACGCCGTAATGTATGGGAACTCGGCAGTGATTGGACGGATCCGGTTCTCTGGTATGCCCGGGGTGTGGCTGCAATGGCGGCCAAACCGCTTACGGAACCGACGAGCTGGCGATTTTACAGTGCAATTCACGGCATCCAACCGAGCCTGTGGGAAAAGTCTGGTTATCTTCATGCTGGCGAAGCACAACCAAGCAGCGCGCTGCAGAAGAAATTCTGGAAACAGTGCCAGCATGGGTCCTGGTATTTTCTGCCTTGGCATCGGGGTTATCTACTGGCCTTCGAGGCAGTGGTCCGCGCTGAGGTCGTGAAGCTTGGTGGTCCGGAAGATTGGACCCTCCCGTACTGGAACTACTTCAAGGCGGGACAAGCCGCATTGCCGCATGAATTTGCATCCAAGGATTGGCCCGATGGCGCAGGGAATAACCCCTTGTTTGTTCCGCAGCGTTACGGCCCCAACAATGACGGCAAGGTCTTCGTACCGCTCAGCAAGGTGAATCTCAAAGCGATGACGGATCCCGATTTCGCCGGCGTTGACAACGGAGGAAGCCCCGGCTTTGGCGGCGTCGATACCGGGTTCGCGCATGGCGGCCACACTCACGGCGGGATCGAAAGCCAGCCGCACGATTGGGTGCATGGCCTCGTCGGCGGTGTGAACCCGCAGAATGAGGTTCAGGGACTCATGTCCCATCCTGACACGGCCGCGCTCGACCCGATTTTCTGGCTGCACCACGCGAATATCGACCGGCTATGGGAGGTGTGGCGTCGAAATCCTCCGACGCACGTGGATCCCACTGAAGCACGCTGGCTTGACGGACCGGCCTCGATCGGCGAACGCGCCTTTACCCTGCCGAAGCCCAATGTACCGGCGTGGACCTATACACCTCGTGAAATGGTAAATCTCAAGGCGCTCGGTTACGACTATGATGACGTGTCGCCGTCCATTCCTGTGCCGACGCCGATGGCTCGACTAGAGGCGCTTGGGATGCGGCCGGTGGCGAGGGGTGCGTTGGGAGGCCTTGTCGTGAAAAGCGGGAAAAACGTTGAATTAATCGGCACAACCACCGGACCTGTCCCGATCGAAGGAGGCGATGTCACAGCCGCATTGAAATTGGATCAGGCGGCGCGAAAGAAAGTGTCGATGAGTCTCGCCGCCGCTGCTACTTTTACTCCGGCGACCGCCAATCTTGAACCCGATCGCGTTTTCCTCAAGTTGGAAAACGTCCAAGGACAGTCGGACGCGACGGCGTTCAATGTTTACGTCGGTGTGCCCAACGGAGCGGACCCTGCGAAACATCCGGAACTGCTTGCTGGCAGCATCGCGCTCTTCGGTGTGAGCAAGGCCTCCGACGCTGGCAATGAGCATGGCGGGCATGGCCTGAATTTCGTCCTGGATATCACTGAGATCGTTGATCGGCTGCATCTGCAGAATGCACTGGATGTGGACGCTCTGCATCTTCGCATCGTTCCGGTCAGGCCGGTTCCAAAGGCAGCCCAAACCAGCGTAGGCCGCATCAGCCTCTTCCGACAGGGCCACTAAAGCACAAGGCGCCGAGATGACCGCTGCGGAACGAGAACGCTGGCGTACGCGATTGCCGCTGTACGCGACCTGCTCCGTTGCCTGGATCATCCTTGCATTACGGTCTCGCGATTGCCGCGGCGGGACGCATTCCTGTTGCACATCCGTGGACGCCGGCTTTTTAGGGGGCCGATCAGTGCTTTTCACGGCGGCCTGGGGCCTGACGGCGGATTGGATTCTAATGCTTGCCGCGATGATGGGCCCGATGTTGGCGGTGCCGATTCGACACGTTTTGCAGCGTAACTTCGTCCGCCGGCGTCGCCGCGCTGTCGTTTTGTTCGTCTCAGCTTACGTCGGGGTCTGGATGGTCGCCGGGACAATCCTCACCGGCCTACAGATCGCGTTGTCGCGGAGCGTCAACGCCGCCGCATTGATCGCTTTGATTGTCGGGCTCACCATCCTCTGGCAATGCTCTCCTTGGAAGCAGGTCTGCCTCAATCGAGGACATGGTCATACGCCGTTACCCCCATTCGGTGCTGCGGCGGACCTTGGCACGTTGCGGTTTGGAGCTGTTCACGGCCTTTGGTGCGTGGGCTCCTGCTGGGCATTGATGCTGGTGCCTGCTGCATTTCCCAGCGAGCATTTGCTGGCAATGGCGCTAGTGACTGTTTGGCTTCTTGGTGAACGACTCGAGCGGCCATTCTTGCCGTGCTGGCGCATCCGTGCGCCACTGAAGGCGGTCAGCATTGCTCGCGTACAAATCTGCAATCTGCGATCCTTGCGACGAAGTGCCTGATGATGCGGAATCTTGGGAAACGTTACCAGTGGGCGATGAGGGATTCGAACCCCCGACTCCCTCGGTGTAAACGAGGTACTCTAGCCGCTGAGTTAATCGCCCTGCATTTTGGTTTGCGATTGTAGCTGCAACGTGGTCGATTGACCACGAGGTTAAACGGCGCGCGACGAGATCCACGTTTGGTCTGTCGCGGAGACATCGCCCGGGTCGCCGGTGGTGACGATGATCTTCCCGCCGATGGCGCGGGCGACGGGGGCTCGCCGGCCGGCGGGGAAGAAGCTCAAGCCGGTCCAACTGTCCGTTGACGGACGATAGACAATCACATCCGAAAGCGCCGGGATGCCGTTTGTCGCGCCGCCGGCCACCACGATTTTTCCATTGGAGATAAACGTCGAGTCGGCGACATGCCCGCGCGGCGCGGGAAGAGGTGTTGCCTGCGTCCAGGTGCCGGTGCGCGGATTGTAAACCTGCACGAGATCGACGTTCCCGGAATCTTCATCCCACAGATGCTGCCCGCCGATCGCGTAGATTTTGCCGCTTAGCGCCACGCCGGCCAGATGATTGACGGCGGTGGGGAGCGGTGCCGCCGACGCCCAGCCGGCGGAGAGCTTGTGAAGATTGAGCACCCAATGCTCCGCCTGATCGGCGGCGCGCGTCTCAAGGCCGCCAAAGAAATCCAGCCTGTTGCCAACCTTCGTGAGCGCGCCGGCTCCGCGCGCGGCGGGGAGGTCAGGGCCCGATGCCCACGTGTTCTTCTTCGTATCGTAAATCCACGTGTGGGTCGTGCTGGGCGAAATAACGTCTCCTTCATCCCCGACGAAACCGCCGACGAACCAGATCTTATGTCCGATGATCACATGCCCCGTGTGCGTGAGCGGCTCGGGCATGTCGGCGATTTGCGTCCACGTATTCTTCCTGGGATTGAACACGTCGCTGCGCGCGGTCGCATGAACATCGGCATCGACAAATCCACCGAAGACATAGAGCTTGCCGCCGACAACTTCGCCCGCCGCTTCGAAGCGCGGAATCGGCGAGGGCGCGGCTTCTGTCCACGAGATCGATTTTGCAGCCCGCGCATGCACGAGCGGCTCGCTGGAGATCAGCGGCGTTGATTCAAGCATCAACCCTAGCGGCGATGAAATCCCGCTCAGCAGTCGACGGCTCTCAAGAGGTTCAATTAACGCGCGCGTGTGGCCAGTGTGTGGCAAGCCGGCGCGAACTTCAAGTGTGCTCATCCAGCGATTCTCCCGAACAAAGCTCCTACCCGTCGGGCGAATCTAATGGATGCAAGGGAAATGCCGGTATGGCTGAAATCGCAATGCCAGACGAGCTGAACCGCGATTAGTGTGTTGATGATCGCGATGATTTGCTCGGCTCGATTGAGCCGGCCGCTTTTGAGCCTGCGGTCGTCGCTGGCCGCGCGGCTGGATCGATCAAGGGATGGTTGAGCAAGGCTCGCAGAATCATCAGATCTGTCGCCGCCGGTGAGCGCGAGGTGTACTCGCGCGGGCTATGCTGCCGCACTGCGTCGGCGAAGTTGTCGACAAGCTCAACCGGATATGCCTGATTGCGGGCCATGGGGGTCCTTCCTTGTGAGACATATCGGGCGTTAGTGGAGGCGACTTAACGAGCGGGTTTCGGGTTTCCGGTTTCAAGTTTCGGGTGAGGAGATCAGGGTCGTCGCGGTATTTCCTGAAACCTGAAACTGGAAACCTGAGACCATTTCACAGACTTGTCCATTGGTCAGCGACTGGCATCAAGAATCTCTCGTGCAATTGAAGATCGCGCCAACTTCGCAAACGCCAGCAGCTTTCCGTCATCTCCAAGCACCAAGGCAGATGCCCTGCGATTGCGCGCGCCTTGCGGCGCGCCGGAGCTGAGCGCCAGGCGGATCGATTGGCCGGGGAACTGTTCAGCCAATGCCGTTTCGATTGCGGGTGCCTGCGGCAGGGCTATGCAAATTTCATCCCGATACCAGATCGGCAGGTGGCAACGAATGGCCGCGCGGGCGGCAGCGCGTTTGAGCTTGGCTGAAAAACGCGTCGGCGTGTAAAGCGAAAATGCCGCCGAAGAAATCGCCGGCGAATCCAGCGGCACCAGCCAACGTGTATTGCGAAGATTAGGAATGGCGGCAAATCGCCGGATGTATGTGAAGCCGGCGCGTTTCAGGGATTCATCCGTGAGGCGGCTATTGATGGCGATCACACCACCTCGCGCGTTAAGACCATCAGCCGTCGCTGTCTTATCCCCTCCTCCGGTACTTCGGGGGCGGGTTAGGGTGGGGGCTAGATGCTGAAGGAATGCCGGCCACAAAACCCCCTCCCCAGCCCTCCGCCGGAATACCGGGGGCGGGAGCAATCGCAATCGAACGCGCCCTCGGCTAGAGAAGACCCGGCTTGGAGTGTCGGCGCGCGTGCGGCGCCTGCGGAGGAATTTGAGCCGTAAGAGATTGGCGGGCAGAGCCCGCCCTACTAGCATCTCCACCGAATTGACCGCGCGCCACCCACAACCTACAACCCACAACCTCAGTGTCGAGCTACTTCACATTGCTGCTTGTATTGCTGCTGGGCGGCATCGTCAGCGTCATTGCCGCTGTGGTCGTCATGGCGCTTTCGTTGCTGCGGCCTCCACGAATGACAGATGTCAAGGCCCTGTGGGTTTTGCGTCGCGTGTCGCCGCTCGACGTCGGGCTGGCTTATGAGGAGATGGATTTCGCCGTTCGCGATGAGCCGAGTGGCGGGCGTTTGCGTATCGCCGGCTGGTGGATTCCACATCCCACGGCGCAGGGGCGATGCGTCGTCATGCTGCATGGATATGCGGACGCCAAAATCGGCGCGATGGCATGGGGGCCTCTCTGGCACCGCCTTGGGTTCAACATTCTGGCGATCGATCTGCGGGCGCATGGATATAGCGGTGGGACATTCAGCACCGCCGGCTGCCGCGAGCGATACGATGTCAGTCAGGTGATCGATCAACTCCGAACGGCGCGGCCGGGCGATAGCCGCCAAATCGCGCTCTTTGGCGTAAGCCTAGGAGCGGCGGTGGCCGCCGCCACAGCTGCGCTTCGTGACGATGTTTCAATAGTGGTGCTCGACAGTCCCTACGCGCGCTTCGAAAGCACGGCGATCGCGCACATGCATCGCCTGGGCGCGTCGGGGCCACTCCTCGGGCGCGCGGCGTTATGCCTCGCCAAGAAAATCGCGGACGTAGATTTTTCCGATGTTCGCCTCGATCCATTGCTAGCGAGCATTGCCGCTCCGGTGGCAGTGATCGGCGCGGCAGACGATGAACTGCTCTCCGCGGCAGACCGCGCCGAGATTGCCGCGGCGATGGACAAACGCAAGTCCTCCGGCAACCAGCGCGATCAGTACTGGCTCGCCGACCGCGCCGATCACTTGAGCGTTCTTTACACCAACCCGCAAGAATATGAACAACGCCTGGCGGCATTCATCGAACGGGCTCTGGCCGTTCCATCGAAGGTCGAGAGTTAACCCGGGGACTGGAGTTAATCGCGCCTCTGCCCGCGCGGCCTGAACAAAACACTGCAAGTTAGGTAGGCGCTAGGTAGAAATCCGTTAAATCCAGATGAATCTGCCCATTGTACGGCAAAAGTTTGCTAGACACCCCTCGCTGGCTGCGGCTAGCTTCAGCCTGTGGCCAAGACGGCCTCCACGCTTCATCTGTTGTTGCAACGTTTGCTGCGCAATTCGGCGCTGGCGGCGCTGATTCTCTTTGCACTCGGAATCGCGCTGCATGATCGATTTGATGTCAGCGGCGCATGTCTCTGCGCGACCGTTGTCATGCTGGCGCTGGCGTCGTTCGCGCACTGGCGCGAGTGGGGAACCGAATCCTCCTGCTGCATCGCCGTGGCGGTGGTTTGCGGCGGCATCGTCGCCGGACAGCTTGAGGCGTTTTGGTTTCCCACCAATCAGATCGCCACTTTTGTTTCCGATGAGGGAAAGCTGGCGTCATTTGAAATTGAGCTGACCGATGCACCAAAGGTCATCCCCGGCGAAGGGCCGCGCCATGCATCGGGGAAGCAGATCGGCCGCGCGGAAGTCTGTCAGGTAAAAACGAATTCCGGTTGGGAAAAATCAGACGGGGAAGTGTCGTTCACGTTTTCGCAAACCGTTCCGCCGCTCTTTGCTGGGGAAAAGATTCGCGTGCTCGGGACGCTTGTGCGCCCAGCGCCGGCGACGAATCCCGGGGCATTCGATTGGCAGGTTCACTACCGCCGCCAACGCGTGATGGCGGAGCTGCGCGTCAATCGCGCCTGCGATCTGCAGATCGTTCGATCCGCAAAGGTGCCCTCTTCGATCCTACGGCGTGGGTTTTCGCAGGCGGATAGCGTTGATGGCGAGTTGCTGGCGGCACTTCTTCTGGGCGAGCGCGGGCCGGGCATTCAAAAGATCGTCGATGATTTTAATACCGCCGGCGCGACTCATTTGCTGGCCAGCAGCGGCCTTCGCGTCGGGATGCTGACGGCCTGTCTCTACTTCCTTTGCAAGCTGGTGCGGCTTCGGCCGAGATACACACTCGTCGCAGTAATCGTCGCGGTCGTTGTTTTGGGGCTTGCAGTCTTTCCGACAGCGCAATCAGTGCGGCCGGTGATTGCCGCGTGCGGAATCGTCTGCGCGCTGGTCCTGCGTCGGTCGGTTAGCTCGCTCAACATGCTTGGACTAGCCGGCTTGGCGCTGTTGCTCTGGCGACCGCTGGATCTTTATTCGGCGGGATTTCAAATGACGTTTGTGGTGGTGCTCGGCCTGCTCGTGCTGACGCCGCCGCTGACGCGGAAGCTCGAGATATGGCTTCGCGATCCTGACACGGATGCGCTGGAGCGACTTGGCCGACTGCCGACACGGCGGCGATATTGGCGCTGGACCTGGCGCAAGGGCGTGCAGCTTGCGATGGCATCGGTGATCGCCTGGCTAGTAGCCGTCCCGCTGGTGGCCTACCACTTCGAGCAAGTGAATCCCTGGTCGGCGTTGGTCGGACTGATGCTTCTTCCCGTGGCGTTAGCTGCGTTGACGATGGGCTTCGTCAAGATTGTCCTGACATTGATGCTGCCGTTTGGCGCATCGTGGTGGGCGGCGCTGGCTGCTCTTCCGGTGAGTTGGCTGCGGCACGGCATCGCATGGTGCGCGAGATTGCCGGGTGCGGATATACCAGTGCCGTCGCCGAGCGGCTGGCAGGTTCTTGTTTGCTACGTGCTGCTTGCCGCGCTCTTTTCTCTGCCGTTTATCTCGTGGGGCCGCGTGCGCGTCCGGATGGTTGCGGGGTGCAGTCTTGCCGGCGCTTGCGGGATGTCGCTGTTTTTGCCGCTGCTGGTTGGATTTGCCGGACAAAGCGCCTCGCCGGACGAAGTTCGAATTACGTTGCTGAGCGTCGGCGCGGGGCAATGCGCGGCGCTCGAGCCGCCGGGCGGGCAAATTGTTCTGCTCGATGCCGGTTCATCCACGCTCAGCGATCCACTGCGAACGGTGATCGCGCCGTTTCTTCGCCATGGAGGGCGGGCGTCAATCGATGAGGTCTTTCTCAGTCATGGCGATTTCGATCACATCAATGCGGTGAGCGGACTGCTGAAGGACTATCGCGTCGGGCAGATCGACTTCAGCCCGCACTTGCAGACGCATGCGCACGAAAGCTCGACCTGCCGCCAGATGCTCGCGGATTTGGACCACGCGCATCAGAAGCCGAATCTGATCGTGCGGGGCGGCGGCGTTGAACTGGGCGGCGGCGTTCACGCGACGATCCTCTGGCCGCCGGCGCAGTCCACCATGAATTCAAACAACACCGGCATTGTGATGCGCGTGGAGTTCGGAGGGCGCTCGATTCTGTTTACGGCCGATATTCAGGCACCCGCCGAGACGGAGTTGCTCAAGCACCCGGAGGATCTACAGGCGGATATCCTCGTCGCGCCGCACCATGGCAGCAGCGAAAAAACGACGGCCGCGTTTGTCGCTGCGGTGCATCCGAAATTCATCGTCAGCTCCGACGATCATCATCTGACCGCCAAGCAGCGCGAGTTTGGAAACATCGCGGGGGAGACGCCGCTTTATCGGACGGGAAGCTGTGGGGCGATTTCGATTATTATTGATCGGAAGGGTGGGATGCGGGCGGAGCCGTTTTTGAAGACCGCCAAGGCGGCGATGAATTTCAGATAGGCACTCAGAACCCTCTCCCCTGTACTCAGGGGTGAGGGCAGGGTGAGGGGACAGCGATGCGCCGTTGAGCGTATTTCGCCAATTCGCGCACCGGTCCCCTCATCCCAACCCTCTCCCCTGAGTGCAGGGGAGAGGGAGAATGAGCAAACGATTCCGCATTTGCGCCAGCACTGGTCCGATAACATGGCGAACTTTCACACTTATACAGTTGAAGTCGGGCTCATGATCGGACGAATAGATCGGTAGGCGCTTTACGTCCGCGCCGACCGATCCATGCGAATTTGCACCCGCACATCCATACGCCGCACCCGAGGGCACACCCTTATCGAGTTGGTGATTGTTCTTGCCGTGATGGCGTTGCTTTGGGGAATTGCCGCGCCGCGGTATGCCGGCGCGATGTTTCGCTATCGGGCCGAAGCCTCTGCCCGGCGAATCGCTGCCGACCTGACGATGGCCCGGGCGCATGCGATGCAGACCAGCAGCAGCGTCGCCGTTACCTTCGACACGACGAACAACAAATACACGCTGGCCGGGATTCAGTCGCTCGATCGCTTGTCGAGCAACTGTACGGTGAATCTGGCAATCGATCCTTATCAAGCGACTCTCACTACCGTTCCCTTCGCGAGCAATAAAGTCACGTTCAGCACCTACGGATCGGCGGACCAGGGCGGCACGATCACCGTCACGTCCGGCGGATTTGCCTGGACGGTGACGCTTGAAGCGACTTCAGGAAAGGTGACGGTGTCGGGGCCATGATTACATTGCCGACACAATTTCAATCGAGAGGCTTGCGAAATCGTCACGCGTTCACCCTCATCGAGATGGTCGTCAGCTCGGCGGTCGTCGGGTTGATCGCTCTGGCGGTGGCTTCATCAGTGACGGTCGCCTTGCGGTGCGCCCAAAGCACGCGAGATACTGGGAGTGCATACAACCAGACCGCCGTCGCGCGCAGCGCGGTGGATCAGATCTCCGACGACATGAAGGCGGCGACGAAGATTGAGCCGCTGTATGTGCCGCCCTGGCCGGCAGGCACAATCGGCGTAACGCTGACGGTTCCCGCCCGCAATGGAGATAGCAGTCCCGAGACGATCGTCTATTCCTGGGCGGGCGCCGGCCAGCCGATCATGCGGCAATACAACAGCCAGACGGCGGTGTCGATTGCCGACAATGTGCAGAATTTTGCGTTTTCGTTTTCGCCGGAGCAGTTGCTGGTTCAGCATGATGCTGTTAACGGCAACGCCACCTCGGCCGCTCTCTCCAGCACCAACTGGTTCTGCGAGTATTTCCGCCCGACGTTTCCCAGCGGCACAACAAGCTGGAAGTTGACGCACGTCAAACTTCAATTACAGCGCAGCGGGACCTCGACGGGAACGGTCAACGTCAAGATCTATAACCCCGACGCCAGCCAAAAGCCGACCGGCACGGCACTGGCAACGGCAACCGTCGATATCTCCACCGTTTCTTCCAGCGGCGGAGCGTGGGTGGATGTGCCGATCAGCGGAATCAGCGGGCTGGCTCCCGGCAGCGGTCTTTGCATCGTCGTTGGAACCTCGTCCGGGTCGATCGGCTACTGCTACTACGACTCGCCCGCGACCGCCAACACAATTTATTCCGCAAGCACGAGCGGGGGCTCGAGCTGGACTTCCAATTCGGGCCAGTGTCTTCAGTTCTATGTCTACGGAGCGGCATCACCATGAAAGCCTTTGGCGCAATTGAAACTTCTGGTGATGGGCGCTCTCCCTCCTCCGGTACTCCGGGGGAGGGCTGGGGTGGGGGTCGTGTAGAAGGATCATCATCTGCGCGAACGGCCCCCACCCTAACCCTCCCCCGGAGTACCGGAGGAGGGATTAAGATTCGGAGCGGCCGACACGCATTTTCACTCATCGAAGCACTGATCTCGCTGCTGATCGTCGGCACGCTGCTGGCGGCATCCGGCGCGGCGATCAGCACGGCAGCGCGCTCTTCCTCCAGCCAACAGGAGATGCTGCGCGGCGAATCGCTGGCGCGCCAGCTATTGGCCGAGATCGTGCAGAAGAAGTATCAGCAGCCCAGCGCGGTCACGCTAACGCTCGGCCCCGAGACCGGCGAGACGCGCTCGACGTTTAACGACGTGGATGATTACGCCGGCTATTCTGAAAGCCCGCCGGCTGATTCTTCGGGCAACGCCATCGCCGGCTACACTGGCTGGACGCGCTCGGTGGATATCAAATGGGCCGATGCCAGCACACTTCAGGTCGCGGCTTTACAAGCGGAAACGAACGTCAAACGGATCGTTGTCACCGTCACCGCACCTTCGGGAAGATCATGGTCGGTGTCGGCAGTTCGCTCAAGCTACAGCATCTACGATAAATCGACTTCGACCAGTACCTATCCGGCTACCGCCAATATCTTTGTCCAGGTGGGAAGCAGCTCGACAACGTCGGCCTCGTCGCGCGTCAATCTTGTCAACCTGGTGCCATGATGAAAACGAACTTAAAGCGGCGGGCTCGCCGCGGCGGCATTTACATCTTCGTGCTCGGCAGCTCGCTGCTGGTCGGCCTCATCGGCATGTCCGCAGTCGCGCTCACGCAGATCAAAGCGCGCTCGGTCGGCGATTCCAACGACATCGCCGAGGCATCGGCACTGGCCGAATCGGGCGTCGAGCTGGCGCTGATGAAATTCGGCACCGATACCAACTGGCAAACCGATTATCCGAGCGGCACCGCCACCACGCCCGTCGCAATGGGCCACGGCACCGTCAGCTTCAAATGGGCAACTGTCAGCGGCGGCGTTCGCGTTTACGGGATCGGAAAAGTTCACAACGCCACGCGCATATACAGCATTAAGGCGACACTAGGCCAGCCTTCGGGCGCGCTGCTATCGGCGGCGTTTGGCGGGACTTCCATTACGCTTCCCACGCTTGGCGCGGTTAGCGGCGGCGGAACGATTACGTCCAATGGCTCGGTCGGCGGGCTGCTCACAACATTTTCCGTGCCAACGACGCTTCAATACCTGACCAGCACGACATTGGGCATCATCACCAACCTGCTCAAGACGCAGATCAGCGTCGCCATAACGACGCCCGACTCATCGCACGTTTTTGATTATTACACGACCAACGGATTGGATATCACATCGCATGTGCCCAACGTAAGCGGAACGCTGAAACTGCAATATGCGCTGCTGTCCCCGAACGTGAATACTCTGGGCGGCGGGCAGAACTCCCAGGGGATCTACGTCATCAATTGCAACGGCACGAACATTCAGATTTCCAATACTCGTGTCTATGGAACGTTGGTGCTGCTGAATCCCGGATCCAGTTCGACCGTAAACGGCGCCGTTTATTTTGCGCCGGCAGTAGCCGGATATCCGTCGCTCATGGTGAAGGGGAACATGGCGCTGGCCGCGGGGACGACCGCCCTGGCCGACAATAGCGCCCAAGGCATTAACTACAACCAGGCCGGCGCGCCGTACGGCGGCGTTACCGATATCACCTATACGACAACCTATCCGTGCCGCTTCGAAGGCGTCGTGTATGTCTCCGGAAATTTAAATGCCACCGCAGCGACCTTCATCGGTAGCGTGATCGTTAACGGAACGTTCACGGCAACCACGTCGCTCTCCATCACATACGACTCGACGGTCTACACGTATGCCGCGCCGGGATTCTTCTCGTCGTCGCTGACGACGGTACCCGCAAGCTGGCAATGGGAAACCGGGCCGTAGCCGAGCATTTATCTCCATCAAAAAAGAAGCGGCAGGCTTGGGAGCCTGCCGCTTGTCTTTTGGTATTGAGCATCAAGGTTAGACGCGAGTCACCACGTCATGGCCGTTACTGTTCACGACCACATCGCCGTTGACCACAGTGATTGTGTCGGATCCGTTGCCGCCATCCACGGTATTCGTCGAGCCCAAATCTACGATCGTATCGCTGCCGTTACCACCCATAATGCTGGAGTCGGTCAGCGCACTGAGTTGCTGGAAGACGCCGGACTGCAGCGTGTCACTTCCATTGCCGCCGTCGATGACGACGGCGTTGCCGCCGGCGGTTGTCGTTTCGGTCCCGGAACTGAGAATAAACCCGCCTGCAATCACTGAATCATTCCCATTTCCACCCAGGACGGTGGCATTGCTCAAACCGCCGATCACGATGGTGTCATCGTCATTCCCACCCATGATGACGCTGCCGGCGCCGAAGGTGTCATTAGCCGGATCGAAGACGTCCGCCACAACGCCAATCGTGTCGTTTCCGCTTCCGCCATCGATGAATACAGGCACGTCTTTGATGAGGGCGTTGATCGTGTCGTTCCCGCTTCCGCCGAGAATCACGATAGCCTTGATTCCCTCAAAGGTGTAGACGTTGCCGCCAGTTGGAAATGATTCGACGACGAGTGCCGAATGGCTGTCGGTAAAGGGTTCTTGTACCAGGATATTTTCACCCGAATTATCCAACTGCACCACCAGGACATGATCTCCGACCACGTTTGCGGTTGCAGACAGCAATTGCCGACGCTCAAGCATTTCGATCACCATCACATAGCTCCTAAAACCACTCGTAACGCCAACATCCGCGGCCAGGCAGGGATTCCCTTTACGAGGGGAGACATGATCCGCTGACAGTGCGCGCAGGCGCGGCTGATTACGAAATTCCCGCGATGCCCAAATTGTGAATAGATTGCGGTCCGAAGCGCCATAGCCCTGGCACGCAAGGTCCGCTAACTAAGAGGGCATTTTACTGCACTCCATGCCGCAAATCGACACAATTCCGGGAAAAAATGCAGAATTGGCCCCGAAAGCGAGTTGCATTACTTTGCGCTGCAAAGTTGGAGAGAATTGGAAGTATGGGTTTATCGAGACGTTGCTACACGGTATCAGGCAGGCGACATTGTCGAGTCTTTGTGGCGCAAGAGCGACTGCTCGAAGTCCGCGAAATCCAAATTGACGAACATCGGCACCAGCGCCGGATCGAATTGCGTCCCCGCACAACGGCGAATTTCCTCAAGAACCTTCTCTCGGGGAGTAGCCGCTCGATATGAGCGCGTGGAAGTCATCGCATCGAACGTATCCGCCAGCGCGAGCACACGCCCGATGAGCGGAATCGCCTCGCCGGCCAGGCCGTGCGGATATCCTTTGCCGTCCCAGCGCTCGTGGTGATGCAAAACCCCCGGCAGCGCGGTGGTCATGTGCGGAATGTCTTTGAGAATCCCGTAGCCGATCTCCGGATGCCGTTTGATCTGCGCAAATTCGTCGGCGGTCAGCCGCCCTGGATTCGTCAGCACCGCCTCGGCGATTCCGATTTTTCCTACGTCGTGCACCAGACCAGCGATGTGATATTGCTCGATCAGATCGCGCGGCAACTTCATTGCCTCGGCAGCTTTCGCGGCGAGGAGCGCGACGCGCTCGCTATGGCCGCACGTGTACCGATCCTTGGCATCGATCGCCGCCGTGAGTGCGCTGACGGTCCCGAAGAAGAACGAGCGCTGCTCGGAGAGGCGCGCTACATTCTCGTGAAACACGCCGAGCAACCCGGCGGCGGCATCGAGAAGCTGTGTTTCGCCGCTGCTGAGCTCCAGATCGGGTCCGCATTTATTTCCGGCGATGATGCCGGCAATGAGCCGACCGGCATGCGTGACGGGGACCGCCACCAGGTCGGCGCCGGTGCGGCGGGCGAACGGATCATCCTGCGGCCGCAAAACCTGCGGGCCTTTGCCGACGGGCAGGCGGTTCACCAATTCCCTGGAATGTTCTTCAAACTCGGCCGTCGAGCAGGGGGGCTGGCCTGAGAGAAACAGCCGCTGCGACAGTTCGCGAACCGAGGTACCCTTTGGATGAAATCGCACTGCCAGCCAACTAAACGGCAATACGGGAAAGAGCTGATTGCAGAAAATCTGAATCAACTGCTCCGGCACATCGACAGAATTTAACAGCCGCGCGAAGCGAAAAAGCAGATGGACTTCTTCATAGGCCTGGGCAAGCTGATGGCTGAATTGCTCGAGGGCGGCGCGCGGCGCTACATCGGAGCCGTTCGTGCGGCGAAGCTCGTCGATGGAACCGGCGTTGCGTGAGTTGATGGACATCGGCCGCGACTCCCGGTTTCCGCCAGCCGCTTATGCGACGGCGGCTTTCCTTTCATCACCGTTTGCTTGCGTTGGCGCGCCTCCATGGGCGACACCGATCAAATCCTGCACTTTTCCAAGCAGCTCCCTGGGGCTGAAGGGCTTGGCCAGAAGGCAGCGAACATTGGTGGATTGCAGCTCGGCGGGCGTCAATCGGTGCCCGCGAGCGGTCAACATCAGCACGGGGATGTTCGCTGTCGCGGGATTCACCTTGAGCCGGCGGCACATCTCGATGCCGTCGATCAGAGGCATTTGGTAGTCGGCGATGATCAGATCCGGTTGAAGCTGTGCCGCCTGCTGCATGGCAAGCTCGCCTTCGTCGGCGGTTGTCACTTCATCGCCGACGCGGCGCAGAATGAAGGCCAGCAGTTGCGTCACGTAGAGCTCATCGTCAACAACCAAAATCCGGCGGGCCATAATTGCACTTTCGGCCGGCATGAGCCGACTCCTGGCGCATCGAACGATGCGCTCTACAGTTCTCATCGGCATTACTTGCATTACAATTGACAGAGAGTGCAGCGAATTCTGTTGCACGCCGTTTCGGAGCGCCTGCGGCGGGATGCGTGGCACCTTAGATCGCTTTGCTATTCTCCCCCTCTGAGCATGCCGCGGGCAGTGCCCGCCCTACGCGCCGCATTCAATCGTAGGGCGGGTACTGCCCGCTGGGTGCCATGTCCCACGCTTGCGTACGCTTGCGTGGGCATGTCTTTCTTGGATCACGCTTTTCCTTCCGAAGTCCCAGACACATGCTCACGCAAGCGTGAGGCATGGCACCCAAATCATTGGCGCGAAAAAAACGGCCCGCGTTTCCGCGGGCCGTCGGGTCGAGTGGCTTTGAAGGTGTTAGATCTGCAGTTAGTACCCGCTGTAGGCGTTGCCATTCGCATCGTTGCCGGCGGCGGGATTGACGGTGATCGCCCCGGTCGTGTTATCGTAGAACCAGGCCGGCGTCGGGGTTGCGGTGCTCAGGCCGATGGTCGCGGTGTTCTTCATGCTCGCAGGCCCGACCGGCATCGCGGGAATCGCGCGGATATAAGGACCATACACGATCTGGTTGGTGCCAGTGTCTTTGGTGGCGCTGGTTTTGCTCCCGTCGGAGTTGGAGTATTGCGTGAGCTGCGTCGCGATCTTCGTCGGATCCGGCAGTGCGCCGCCGTGCTCGTTGGCGTACATATCGATGGCCTGGCGCAGCAGGGCAAGATCGCCGGTCACGGCACTATCTGCCGCGCCTTGCGCGCCTTTGCTCATCTTCGGAATCGCGATCGCCGCGATGATCCCGATGATCACGACGACAACCACCAACTCAATCAGGCTGAATGCCTTGCGACGGTTTTGAATCTTACCGCTCATTGACTCTCTCCTTCATTCAATCTTCCCCACTGATACAACTGATGCATCGTCATCAATTTGGGGCGACTTAATCTTTCGAGAGCCAAAAGGCAGGGTGCATTACCAGGAATTACCGCGGGCGGGCTTGATAACCAGATTGTCGGACGTTGCGTTCCCCTGCCCGACAACGGTTAGTTCCACTTGTATCTCACCGGAATCGAACAAGGCGGCGTGTTCGTTCAATTCGACCAGGCGAAATCCGTCGACAACGTCGCCCGGGCGAATGAACTTGGCGTCGAGCAGCGCCGCCATCCCACCGTCGCGTTTGAGCATGCAGCCCAGGAACTTGTGCTTCTGGCGGAATTGGGCGGCGGCAGCCAATCGCTCCGCAGCTTCCGAGCTTGAGCCAACCGGCCCCCAGCTCCGCGACGGGGTAAACGCATCCTGCGCGCAGGCGGGTTGAGCTTTCGCATCATCGGCGGCTTGCTGCAGCCGCGCCGAGAGTGCGGTTGCGGCTATGCCATCAGATGCGCTTGTCTGTTGAGCCGGCGTAGCGCTGGCGGCAACATGCCTGACGACCGGCGTTACCGCCGCGCGCGAGACAATGGCTCCATGCGCCGGCGCAGGCGCGGAGGAAGACATGCAACGATCCACAACAAACGCGATCGCCGCCAATCCCAGCACACCCAACGAAATCTTTTGCTGTGTTGTCAACTTCATGGCACCCGGAACAGACGATAGAAATCCGACGGAGTCAAATGTGCTCTGTTATCGGATGTGATTTGGGCGGCCAAGTGAATTTGAGGATGGAAGATTGAGAATGGATGATGGAAAGACGGGCTCTGCGCCATCCTCAATTCTTTATCCTCGATCCTGGTATCCCGTACTCGTATCCCGAGCGAGGACACGGGCCCGATAATCTTCGCCGCGGCGGTTAATCGTGTAAATAAAAAGGCCGCGGACGGGGGGATCCGCGGCTGAGGGCTCTCAACTTGGGGGATGCGTCCGGAGGGGAGGCCGGACGGTTGAGAGAGTAGTTTAATGTCGGGGGGTGAAGAAGGAGGGGGGGAACCTTCTTCGGGGAGGA
>DATBDZ010000245.1:0-33297 GCA_036276235.1 Humisphaera sp.
GCCCGCAGGCCTCCCAAAACCACTCTAGCTGTATCTTGCACAGTCACACTACAACGCCCGCGAGCGCGGGGGCCGGCCACGCCGGCGATGCATGACATGTTGCTGTTGCTGACACCCACTATGTCCGGACGGATGGGCGGATTAATCGTATAAACCGCAGGCTTCTATATAATTGAAATTCCTTGCTGAATCCAAGCTAAAAGTTGCGGCCCGAGCACTTTTGGTGCTTTTCGCAATTCGGCCGGTTTCCGGCAGCCGCACAGGAATGTCGCCGTCCGAACGGCGTTCATGATCCCCTGCAAAAATCGCAGCGCGCCTTCGTACCCCTCCTCATGTTGCGCGCGCAGCGCCGCACCCGCCAAACCCCCAGCTGTCGCACCCAGCGCGATGGCGCGGGCAATGTCGCTTCCGTTGCGCAATCCTCCCGTTGCGATCAGGGGAACGCCAAGATCCGCAAGCATCGCCACGGAGGCGGCGGTCGGGATTCCCCAATCCCAAAACTCACGGCCAAGCTGCTCGTTGGCGGCGTTCTGTTCGTCCGCCGCCCGGCGGGTTTCGACGCCGACCCAGCTTGTCCCGCCGGCACCGGAGACATCAATGGCGCTCACGCCCGCTTCCTTGGCGGCCAATCCCGCGGCTCGCGAAATTCCGCAGCCCGTCTCCTTGGCGATGATCGGAATTCCCAGCTCGCCGCTGAGCCGGCGAAGCGTTTCGCGCCCGCCGCGGAAATCGCGATCGCCGTTGCTTTGGATTAGCTCCATGGCCGGGTTGAGATGAATGCACAGCGCGTCCGCGCTGACGGCCCTCACCAAATCCCGAATCGCGCCGGTGTTCATCTCCCGCGCCTGCACCATCCCCAGATTCGCCAGCAGGAGAATCGATGGTGCGACCTCGCGCACCGCATACGTCCAGGCGAGGTCCGGATGCAGCGCCATCGCCCGCTGCGACCCGAGGCCGAAGCCAAGTCCCAAAGTTTGTGCCGCGCGGGCCAGATCGCGATTGACCGCCGCCGCCTGCGGCGTGCCGCCGGTCATCCCCGCCACCAGCACCGGCGCTGCAAGCGTCTTGCCCAAAAGCGGCGTCGAAAGATCGACATCCTCCACGCGCATATCCGGCAGCGCATGATGAACCAGGGTCACTTCATCCAGCAGGTTCCCCTTCTGCCGAAAATCCACCTGCCCCGAAGCCACCAGGGCAAGGTGATCAGCCTTGCGCTTGCGGATGTCATTTTGCGGCGACGGATTTTGCAAAGAGTCTCCTCCCGACGGGCTACGCTTAAGCATAGCGGGCGGTGACGAAAATCAGAAGATTAAGTGGCATGGGCTTCCAGCCCATGGCTTGCGGTACTCCGCAAGTGTCGGCTGTACCCAGCCGACATCAGCAAGAGCGCAGCGTTCTTCGTATTATGAACGCGGAATAACACAGCCACGGGCGAGCCGCCCGTGCCACGAAGACATCTTGAAATCACTCCCCCCACCGGTCACAGTGATGCCGCACTTCGCACATGAGGAGGTTCGACATGTCTCGTGTCTTTCTGCTTCTTGCTATCGTTTCATTTTTTGCCGCGCCGGCTTTTGCCGCTGATCGCCCGCCCAATGTCGTCATCATCTTTGTCGATGACATGGGTTACGGCGATCTGAGCTGCTACGGCGCGCAGGGATATCAGACGCCGCACATTGATGCGATGGCGGCGGGGGGAATGAAGTTCACCGACTTCTATGTCGGCCAGGCCGTCTGCAGCGCCTCGCGGGCGGCTCTTCTTACTGGCTGCTATCCGGTGCGCGTCGGCATCCTTGGCGCGCTCTCGCCGGAATCAAAGACTGGCATGAGCGATCACGAAATCCTCCTGCCGCAATTGCTCAAGAAGCGCGGCTACGCCACCGCGCTTTACGGAAAATGGCATCTGGGTGATTCAACGCCATTTCTGCCGACGCATCATGGCTTTGACGAATATTTCGGCCTTCCGTATTCTAACGACATGCTCCCCAAGCCCGCGCAGCCGAACTATCCGCCGCTGCCGCTGGTGGAGAACGATCACGTTCTGCAGCGCATGCCGGACCAGGCGCAGCTGACGACGTGGTATACCCAACACGCGGTCTCATTCATCTCGCGGCACAAGAGCGAGCCATTCTTTTTGGAAGTGGCGCACAACATGCCGCACGTCCCGCTGCATGTGTCGGATAAATTCAAAGGAAAAACGGCGCGCGGACTTTACGGCGACGTGCTGGAAGAAATCGATTGGTCGGTCGGCCAGATTCTCGACGCGATCAAATCCAACGGCCTGGAAGACAACACGCTGGTGATCTTCACCTCCGACAACGGCCCGTGGCTGCTGTACGGCGACCATGCCGGCTCGGCCGGCCCGCTTCGCGAAGGCAAAGCCACCACCTTTGACGGCGGCGTGCGCGAGTGCTGCATCATGCGCTTCCCCGGCAAGATTCCGCAAGGAAGGGTCTGCCGCGAGATGGCTTGGTCGATGGATATCCTGCCGACCGTCGCGAAGCTCGCCGGCATGGAGGCTCCCACCGATCGCATCATTGATGGCAAAGACATCTGGCCGCTCATGCAGGGGACCGCCGGCGCGACGACGCCGCACGATGCTTACTACTATTACTGGGGCCGCGAACTGCAGGCGGTCCGTGCCGGCAAATGGAAGATGCACATCCCCCACGACTACGTCCACCCCGACCCCGCAGGCCACGGCGGCGCGCCCGGAAAATACGCGACCCTCAAAATGACATTCGCACTCTATGACCTGGAAGCCGACCCGGGTGAGACGCATGATGTCGCTTCACCGAATCCGGATGTGGTCAGACGCCTTGAGGCGATTGCCCAACGCGCCCGCGAAGATTTAGGCGATTCGCGAACCGGAGATAAAGGCAAGAACACCCGCGAGCCGGGGCATCTCGAGAACCCGACCGGCTTCCGAGATCAGGTGGGCCTACTGCTACCGGGACTTCGCCCCGATGGGTTGATGCATGATGGCGAGGACTAACCACACATCAAACTAAACGCGCCCCGGATTTCTCCGGGGCGCGTTTGTTTCTCAAGAAGTTTCGACCGTCAATGCTGGCGATCAGTGCGACCCGGTGCCTCCGGGCCCGGCATTGGACGGTGACGGAGGAATGACAACCGCGATTTCGCCGTTGGCGTCCGTTGCGCCGTCGGCGTTGGCGAGCGTCAGCAGGAAGTTCTGCATGTTCGGATCGGGCGAGCGGATGATCGTCGGCGATCCGAAGCCGGGGCCCGGCACGAAGAACGCGTTAAAGTTGCCGAACCAGTCGATCAGATAATCGTTGGCGTTGTCAGCCACGAGCGAATCTTCACCATCACCGCCGTAGATGATGTCGTTGCCAATACCACCGTCGAGGTAGTCATCGCCCGAGCCGCCCCAGATATGATCACTGCCGGCCAGACCGTACATGCTGTCGTTGCCCAAATCGCCGAACATCGAGTCGTTTCCGCCGGCGGCGGGGTTTGCCGAATCGTCGCCGTACATCAAATCGGCCCCGGCTCCGCCGTGCATGGCGTCGTCGCCCAGGCCGCCCTTCATCGAGTCGTTGCCGCCGAGCGTGGGATCGATCAGCGTGACCGACCAGTTGATGGTTCCATTGACGTCGATCAGGACGGAGATCTTCTTACCTTGCGAGACGAGCAAGGTCTGCAGCGAGCCGTTAAAGATCGAGGGATTGATGATTCCCTTGTCGCCGACCATTCCATCGTTGCCGGTGCCGCCGTCCATGGAATCATTTCCCAGGCCGCCGTACATCTGGTCGTTGTTGTCGCCGCCGGACATGACGTCATCGCCGACTTCGCCGTACATGATGTCGTCGCCGGCGCCTCCGAGCATCGTGTCGTTGCCGCCGACGGTGTCCTGGTCGGCAAACAGCGTGACATTGCGAATGACGGCTCCGTCCTGCAGACCGAGCTTGTTGACCGCGCTGTAGCGGACGTAGGTGTTGGTGGCGGGATCAACCTGACGGGTGATCTGCCCGTTATCGCCGAGCATGACATCGTTATCAGCGCCGCCATCCATCGTGTCGCCGCCGTCGGGTGTGCCGGCGACCGAGCTTCCGCCGATCATGTCATCATCACCTGCATCGCCGGACATATTATCCGCGCCGGCGTTGCCTTCCATGTAATCATCGCCGGAGCCGCCGTGCATGGTGTCGCTGCCGCCCTGGCCGTACATGAAGTCGTTCCCGGCGCCACCATCCATATTGTCGTTGCCGCCATCAGTGAGACTGGCGGGCGTTGCGATCCGCAGAACCGATGAGGTCTCGGGCTGAATCTTCGCGGGCGATGCGGGAGCGATCGTTCCATCATCGCCGAGCATCACATCCTGCCCGTCGCCGCCGGACATGCTGTCATCGCCGGCGTTGCCGATCATGTCATCGTCGCCGCCCTGGCCGAACATGGTGTCATTGCCGGTGCCGCCGAGCATCGTGTCGTTGCCGTCGGTCGCGGAATTGGCGAGCGTTACCACGCCAGCGACGATCGTTCCATCATCGCCCAGCATGATGTCGTTGCCGGTGCCGCCGTCGAGGTTGTCGTTGCCCTGGCCGCCGATGATCGAATCGTTGTCGGCATCGCCGGTGATGATGTCGTTTCCGCCCTGGCCGTAGAGCAGATCATTGCCCGATCCACCGCCGATCGTGTCGTTTCCGCTGCCACCCAGGAGGGTGACGCTGTCGATGATTCCGTTGTCGCCGATGATGATGTCATCGCCCGATCCGCCGGTGAGGCTGTCATTGCCCGCCGGCCCGTTGACGCTGTCATCGCCGACGATCTTGTCGTTGCCCGCGCCGCCGTCAGCGTTGTCATCGCCCGCGCCGGCGATGATCGAATCATTGCCGCCCTGGCCAAAGATCTTGTCGTTGCCGGCGTTGCCGAGCATCGTGTCATTGCCGTCGGTCGCGGAGTCGGCGGTGGTTGCGACGCCCAGCGATGAGATGGCGCCATCGTCGCCGAGCATGACGTCGTTATTGTCGCCGCCGGTCATGGAGTCAGCGCCCTGGCCGCCGATCATCGAGTCGCTGCCCGCGCCGCCGTCCATGTTGTCGTTGCCGGCGTTGCCTTCCATGTAGTCGTCGTTGTTTCCGCCGGTCATGGAATCGTTGCCGCCCTGGCCGTACATGATGTCGTTGCCGTCGCCGCCGGCCATGGTGTCATTGTCGCCGGTGGGTTGGAGAACCAGCGAGTACGGGTTGTCGGTCTTGGTGTCGTCGGGCGTTCCCGGGGGCCGGCCGGAGGCGATATCAGCCACATCGCCGGCGAGCAGATCGTCGCCCGCGCCGCCGTCCATTGAGTCAGCGCCGTTGCCGCCGATGAGGACATCGCTTCCGGCATCGCCGGTCATCGTGTCGTTGCCGTCGTCACCGATCATGTTGTCATTGTCGGCGCCCCCGTCCATCGTGTCATTGCCGTCGCCGCCCTCGAGGTAATCATTTCCGGCGTCGCCATAGAGCGAGTCGTTTCCGCCGTTGCCGTTGATGTTGTCGTCGCCCTCGCCGCCGTCGAGATAATCCGCGGCGATGCCGCCAATCAGCAGGTCTTTGCCGGCGTCGCCGAACATTGTTCCGGCTCCGCTGCCTGCTGCGAGCTGATCATCGCCGTCGCCGCCGTGCATCGTTGAGGGGCCATCGCCGCCGGTAAGTGAGTCATTGCCGTTGGCAGTAGCTCCGCCGTTGTCTGCGTTGGACGGATTGAAATCGCCCCAAAGCTCAGAGGGAGAAACGACGCCCGATGCGATGGTGATTGTGTCGTTGCCCAGGCCTCCCTCGCCATAGATCTTCTTCACTCCAGTGTATTCCTGGACGTAATTGAATGCCTGCACGTCAACGGTTTCGTTGCCGGCGCTCCCCGAGACGTGTGTGACAATGAAGCTTTCGTCGTCGTCGGTGATATCCCCATTGAGTCGGTCGGCGGCGTACGTGCCCATGTTGAGGCGCAGGGTGCCGTCGCCGAGCACGGTTGCCAGCACCGGCGGATCGACGGGCATCGAGGCGCAGCCGGCGGTGAAGTCCAGAAGGGTGGTCGAAGCGAGAGTGAAATCATGCTCCCATCCGACAAATCCGAACGGAGTATCAAACCCAACTCTGATAAATGCGTTGAGACTCGCGCTGATGCTGCCTTCGGCGTCGATCAGGCACAGTGGACCCATCTTGAAGTCTTCGATGATCTCCTTCGGCCGGAGTTTTCCGTCCACACCATTTCCGTCGTCGTCCGGATCGTTGGCGGTGAGGGTGACGGTCCCGTTGATGCCGCCGCCCACGCCCGCCGAGAACACGACGACATCCAGCGCCGCCAATGCCTCAAGGCCAAATGACGCGGTGGCCGAGGTGGTGGCGTCGTCGATGAAGAAGCCGTCGAAGATGTCGGTAATTTTTGAGAGGTTGAAGCTGTCGGTGGTGGCAAATTCGCGAAGTCCGTAGGTGTCGTATCCGAGCTTGGCGTGGGCTTTGACTTCAACAAACTTGCTATCGCCAAGAGTTCCGCGCAACTCGACGCCCAGCGGGCCAAGAATCGGGAAGAAGACATCCAGCTTCGCGTTCAAATCGAGCGTCGGCGTGTCAAAAGTAAACAGATCGACATCCTTGCCGAGCAGCAGCCCGAAGGCTGAGGAAGGATTATCCAGGATGGGGAACTTGAGCCCGCCGCCGTTGTCACCACCGCCGCCGCCGAATGTATTCTGGTCGGCGATTTCACCGAGGAAGCTGCCGATCTTCCCGCCGACGTCGCCGCCGATGGTGTTGCCAATGCTGGTCAGTTCCGAAGAGATATCGTTGGCCGTGAACGATGTGAGATTGATGCCCGTCAGATCCATCAGGCCGCGGACATCCGCACCATTGGCGTTCGTTGCGCCACCGAGATCAAAGCTGCCCAGCGGGAGCAAGGTTGTGCCGCTGATGTTCGGAATGCTGTTGACGAAATTATCAATTCCGACAACGGTGCTCAGGAAGGTCGTCCCCGAGCCCGGCTCGATCACTTTGATCAGCTCAAGCAGCGTGACCGTGCCATTATGATCCGCATCGAAGGCTGGAATCGGACCAAAGCCATCCCGCAGAGGGCCCAGATCGGAGAAGATCGGCATCCGCGTGTTCAGCAGATCGACGATCGGCTGAAACGGTTTGAGGACCGATTTCACCTCATCAACGATCGGTGAAACGAACTTGCTGAAAAACGAGCCCAGATCCAGCTGAATATTATTGAATGCAACGTCCGGCTCGGAGCCAAAGTGTGTGTCGTTCACGCCGCCGCTGTTCAGCGAGGCGCTGGCCAGCTTCCAGGTCAGATCCAGATCGGCCAGCAGAGACGGGAAATTAGCCGAGCCGCCGAAGCTCAATACATTGTGAAGGTGAACGTCCGCCTCGGCGTCGGCGGAGAGTGAACTGTTGGAGAGGAGACTGCCGACGTTGCTGGGCTTGAGCTTGTTGCCGCTGACGCTCAAATCCGCCGAGATCGTGCCGACCAGTTGGGTGAATTGAGTCGGGCTCGCGGATGGCGTCCCGTCGGTCGCGTTGATCTGAAGGAACCCGAGATTGCCCTGCGCCGAAAGGCCGGGCGCTGTGATCGCAAGCTTGAGGCTTGCCTCGGGATCGGGGCTCAAATCGAGATACAGGCCATCGCTCGTATTGGCGGCGATGTTCAGCTTAATGTCGTAGCTGACCTGCGCCTGGATCTTTCCATCCACCTTGAGGCCCAGGCCCGGTAAGCCAAGTTTGAAGTCAGGATTGAGCGTCGCAGTGAAAAGATTGCCTTGGATATCAAGATTGAGGTCCACCTGTTCGGCGTTGCTGCTGTCGCTGTCAGTATCCTCAAGAGTAATCGGAACGTCCGATGCGCTAGCGACGGAATTGGGAAGAATCTTGAGTCCGGCGGGACCGAGAGCCGCGAAGATCGCGTTCTGGATCGTGACGCCGGTGATCGCACCGCTCATCGCGTTCAGGCCAGCCTTGATCTTCGCGCTCACCGCGTCGAAGGCGTCATTCGCGCCGCCGCTGGCGTCCTTCAGCGCCGAGCCGACCAGCGGGAGGTTATCTAGCGTGTTAAAGATCTTGTCGTGAATCGAGTCCACCTCAGTCACGACAGCCACCGCGTTTTTGACCAGCGTATCCAGTCCGGTGTGCAGTGGAGTGGTGTTGGGGACCACGCCGTTCAGCAACACGCGGCGTTCCAGCCCCTCGATCATCGTGGCAACAGCACGGCGAGCGGGACGCACGAGACGAGAGCGAGACGATGAGCGCTGTGAACGCATAGTCATGACCAACCTCCAGGATTTGTTGACCGAAACCAAATAGCGCCGCCGCAGCGGCTAGAGACAGGGGTACACACCCACGCGCGCGATTTTACCTTCAAGCAAGCTTCGATAAAAGAAAAAAATTGCTACCGCGCAAAAGCTCCGCCACGAACTGCGCCCGAGTCGAGCGCCTTCACCCACAGATGATTGAGCGACAAATCCCGCCCGCATGCGCCAAAAAATTCTTTCCTTATCCAAACCTAGCAAATTCAATTCCGCCGGACTCGTCATCCGAATGCCGATCGATATGATGTGAACCTTCGGAGCACTATGGGCACAAAACTTCAGGGCGTTTTTACCCCCAACCTCGTCCCGCTCGATTCGAGCGGCAATATTAATGAAGAGGAGTTTCGCCGCTATATCGATTGGCTGATCGAGCGCGGCGTTCATGGGCTGTATCCCAACGGCTCCACCGGCGAATTTACCCGTTTTACCGTCGAAGAACGCCGACGCATTGTGAAGATCACCTGCGAGCAGTGCGATGGCCGCGTGCCTGTGCTCGCTGGGGCCGCCGAGGCGAATGTCAAAGAGACGCTGGCAGCCTGCGAGGTTTATAGCGATTATGGCGCGCGGGCAGTCGCGATCGTCTCACCTTATTATTACAAGCTCGGCCCCGAGAGCGTCTTTGCCTACTTCCGCGAGATCGCGCGGCACTCGCCGATCGACGTCACGCTCTACAACATCCCGATGTTCGCCAGCCCGATCGACGTTCCCACGATCCGTCGCCTCGCGGAATTTGAGCGCATCATTGGCATCAAGGATTCCAGCGGCGATGTCACGTTCATGTGCCGCATGATCAGCGCGGTGAGACCGGTCCGCCCCGATTTTTCCTTCCTCACCGGCTGGGAAGCCGCGATGGTGCCGATGCTCGTCGTCGGCGCGGACGGCGGCACCCACGCCACCAGCGGCGTCGTGCCCGAGCTCACGCGCCAAATCTTCGATCTCACCACCGCCGGCCAGATCGACGATGCGATGAAACTCCAGCTACGCCTCATCGAGCTGTTTGATGTGATGCTCACCAGCGCCGATTTCCCCGAAGGCTTCCGCGCCGCCGTCGATCTGCGCGGCTTCGAGTTCGGTCGCGGCCGCCAACCCCTCACTGAAAGCCAACAAATCGACCGCGTCGCATTGCAGCGCGTCCTCCGCTGCATCATGTCCGATTTCGGCGTCGTAGACGCGCCGCTCGAAGGTTGCGTCCCACGAACGGGAAACATCGGGCGGGATAAGGTGCTGCAAGTCACGGAAGCCGTCATGCGCGAATTGCGGGAGAGAGGGATATCGTGAAGAGTGATGAGTGAAGCCTGAAAACATGAAGACTGAAAAGTGAACCATGACGGTCAGGTTTCACTCATCACTCTTCATGCAATTTGCCCGTCATTTTACATTTTACATTTTTCACTTTTCATTCGTCACCATTCACCGCCCGCGATAATCGCACCATGACCCCCGCCCTCGGCATCCTCGAAATCTCCAGTTGGTCCGCCGCGATGGCGGCGACCGACGCTGCCGCCAAGGCTGCGCCGGTCACTGTGGTGCAGGCGGAGCTCAACGATTTTTACGGCGTCGTCATCAAGCTGGCCGGCGACACCGCGGCCGTCAAAGCGGCAGTGGCGGCGGGCGTCGAGATGGCGCAGCGCATGCGCGTGCAATGTGTTAGCGATGTCATCCCCGCGCCCGACGACGCCGCGCGACGGGTGTGGCTGGCGCCGGCGGAATTCAATCCCCTCATCGAGCAGGATGTCATTCATTATCCGAATCAACAGGAGCACAACGTGAGTGAGCAAGCGCCCTATGCCATCGGCATGATCGAAACCCAGGGCTTCACCGCCGTCATCGAGGCCATCGACACCGCCTGCAAAGCCGCCTCCGTAGAAGTCATCGGCAAGGAAAAACTCGGCGGCGGATACGTAACAGTCCTCATCAAAGGCGACGTAGCCGCCGTCCGCGCCGCCATCGATGCGGGAAAAGCCAAGGTCGAAGGACTGGGAAAGTTGATCGCCTCCCACGTCATCCCGCGGCCAAGTTCGGCGGTGCTTGGGCTGTTGCCCAAATGAAATCCCTTCTCAGGCGTAGAAGTAATATGAACCGCATTTCCCATTCGAGCGTCAGCGATGTCCGATGGCCAGGCGCCGCGGAAATCATTCGGCTGCTGGCATTGGGAGTCGGCCTCGCGTTGTTGATTCTTGGCAAGTGTAAATAGAGAGGCCGCCGAGTGATATTCCTTCATCGCAAAGCGTCGATGCTGGCGATCATCCTACTCGCGGGCCTGGCTGTAATCGCGCCGGCGGCAGACCAAGGCGCGATCGACTATCAAAAGACCGCCGATGGCGCACGCTGGGGTTGGCGGCTCGACCACGCTGACCCAATTCAAAGCATTTGGATGAGCCAACGCGACTTCACATACACCGTCCGGAGCGGACGTGATGTGCCAGCCGAAATGGAATTCGCGGTCAGCCTTGGCGGCAAACAACTCATTCGCTGGTCCGGATTCCGACACTCCGTATTCATTGTCCGGTCGGCCGTCCTCTATTACGCGGAAACTCCGAGGCTCGGAGAGGGTGGAACGATCATTGCATTTGATCTGAAGAAGGGGGCCGAGCTCTGGCGAGAAAAGATCGAGGCCGCCAAGCCGAGGGAGATCATGATGCCGGGGATCGTATTGTTGAACCTCGAGGCTATGAACGACGAGGTCCTGACAATCTGGGGGAATGACACCTTCGGACGATATCTGGAGTTCAAGGACATCAGATCGGGGAAGACCCTCGGATACCACGTATTCACGGATGCAGAAGTCCGCGCGGCGACCCAGCCAGTGAAGTGATTCCCGATCCACATCGATCTGACGATGTCACTTCTTCACCGGCGCTGTCCACTTGAGAATCTGTCCATCCGTGAGCAACCGTGCCTGGAGCGCCGGGATATCGACGTCCTGCACATTCGCCCGCTTTTCGAGCGACATATGCGCGGCCATGGCCGCGCTTTGGCCGAGGAGCATGAAGACTGGTTCCATTCGGATCGAGCCATACGCGATGTGGCTTGCGGAGAGGCAGACGGGGACCAGCAGGTTGCGGCACACTTCCGCCTTGGGCGTGATGGCGCGATAGCTGATCGAGTAGGGGGCCGCCGGCGCGACTTGCACGTCGCCTTCATTTCGCACGACGCCATTTTGCACGATGCGCTGGCAGTTGTGGGAATCCATGTTGTACGCGGCCAGTCCGATTGAATCATCGACGCTGGTTTTGTGTTCGCAGTCGTGCTGCGTGACAACGTAGCGGCCGATCATCCGCCGCGCTTCGCGGACGTAAAGCTGGTGCGGCCATCCGCCGGTTTCCTGGAATTCATCCTTCGTCAGCCCCCAGACCGCCATCTCCTTTCGCACGCTCGCCGGCACACGCGGGCTGGTCGCAAGGAAATGTAACAACCCGTGCGTGTAGGCAACATGCTCCTGCCAGATGCGATGGCGAGTCGCGAAATCCGCGCTGGGATATGTCCAGCTATGTCCGATGTAATCGGTGGAGACGGCGCCATTGTTATTGATGTCGGTCTTGTTGTTGGGCATCAGATCGATCTTGAGGAGCATGCCGAGGTTGATCGGCTTCTTCGCATCGACCAGACCCTCCAGATGCCGCGCGAGGATTTCATAGGTGGCCGGATCGTAACCCTCCGGCGGCGTAATCGGGTTTTGGTTTGATTTATCTTTGGAGAGACAGAGCCGCAGGTTGTAAGTCTGCACGCGCTGGTCGCCCGCGCCGGGTGTGCCGCCGTCTCCCTCCTGAATGAGCGGCAGCAGGCCGCTCGATCGATCGCCGCTCTTCACGTACGGATCGACCGGCACTAGAAACTGGTGCTTGGGCGTATTGGGCCGAATGCCGTTGAGCGGCTCATCGTATTGCGCTACCGCCTCGCGGCCGAAGGTAAACTGCACCTTCGCCAGCGCCATGAGATCGCCTTCGTAAGTGCAATCGATGAAGGATGCCGCCTCGGCGGGAATGTGTTCTTCGACAATCGTCGCATCAGCGTTCGACGCCCGAGCGAGCATGATTCGCCGAATCAATGCATCGCGCGCATCGACTTCCTCGATGCGATGATTAAGCAGGACTTTGATCTTCTCGCCGCCGGCGTTGGCCTCGGCGATCAGTTCATGCAGCACCTTCTCCGCCACGCTCGGCTCAAACACCCACGATTCTTCCTTGCCATACACCTTCCCCACGCGCCGATAAAACTCGCGCGACAACCCGCCGATGGCAAGCTTGTTGCCGATATCAGTAAACCCCAGCCCGCCCGTGGTCATGCCGCCCAGATGCCGGCTGGGTTCGACCAGCAAGACAGTCCGGCCCAGTTTTGCCGCAGTAACAGCCGCGATGACACCGGCCGCGGTACCGCCGTAGATGCAGAGGTCGCCGTTCATACGCTTAGTAAAAGCCCGGGTGCGGGCGGATGCAAGTATTGTCTGGCGTGCGCCGGAAATCCGAATTCCGAATCCCCGAAATCCGAATCAAATCCGAAGCCTCAATGACGAATGTCGGAATTGGTTTCACCGGAGCCACGAAGAGACGAAGGAAGATGACTTATACCCCGCGCGTCTCACTGTCCGTTTGCGCAACGTCCGGCAAGCCGATTCAGCCTGGCGCGATCAGATCGCGTGATTGGGGCGGTGAATTTAGCGTCGCGCTCCTGAAACGTCGACCGCTCGATGGCATCGATAATTTTTTGCTTCTGTGCCGGCGACATTCCGTCGATCATCCGGCCGGTTAACTGCTTGCCGGGATCGTGTGATTTGACCGACATATAGCTCTTTGACCTAGGTTCGGGCATTCGTCATTCGGGTTTGATTCGGGGATTCGGATTTCGCGGCGTCGATCATCGCCCAATCGCCATCATTCCCTAAGCCGCGCCTGCACGTTATCCAGCACATTCATGAAATTGATGTAGCTGTCATACGGGCTTTCGTACGGGCTGAAATAACGATGCACCGCGCCGTCGGCCCAGTGCTTGGTGCACATGTAGTAGAAATGATCGCTGGTGGTGAGGCGTCGCCAATCGGTTAAAAGCTGTGCGTCCCCTTTTTCCCGCAGCGCGCCTTCGAGCTTGTACATTTCGTGCAGCGCGTTGGACTGCATCGCGTTGCCGAGCCATGCTGAGAGATCGCGCTCGGTGTCGGCCCAGGAGATCATGTGCGGCACATCCAGCTCGCCCGCTGGCTCATAACGATCAATCGCCTGTGAAGGTGTGAGAAAGTCGTTCTCGCGCGTCTTGAGCACTTCGCCCGGCAGATGCCGCATGAAATCGAAGATGCCGGTGTCGGCCCAGTGATGTTCGCCGAACGTTTCGTAGTCGAAGAAGAGATTGCAGAGAAATCCGTTGCCGTTGATCTGATTGACCCACTGCGCGAATTTCTCGGCGGTGAGCGGCCACTGCTCCCAGGCGCGATTGGAAAAACGAAACGCGATGTCATCGCTCAGCCGGTAATTCTTCAGCAGCAGCTTGATCTTCGCGTGCGGCGGGCGATAGACAAAATTCGGGCTGCGGAAGCCCAGGATATGATCCGCCCCCTCGGCCAAAATCCCGTCATACCCCATGTGGCTGATGAAATGTGCCAGATCGTTGTTGTAGATCAGCTCCGTATTGCGAAAGACGCGAGGCTCCTGGCCAAACAACTCTTTGATCAGCTTGCGATGCGCATCAACCTGTGAGCGGAATTCTTCTCGCGAATACAAAAATGAAAGTGAGTGATAATACGTCTCATCCAGAAACTCGACGCAGCCACTCTTGTTCAGTTCCGCAAAGCTGTCCATCACATCGGGCGCATAGGCTCGAAACTGCTCCAGCGCCAGGCCGGTGATCGAATAAGCGATGCGAAACTTGCCGCCGTGCGCCTGGATGGTTTCCAGCAGCATTTTGTTGGCCGGCAGATAACATTTCTGCGCGACCTTGCGGACGATGTCGGCGTTTTTGTAGTCGTCGAAGTAATGCCGATCGCTGTCAAAGACGCTGTAACGGCGCAGACGGAAAGGCTGATGGATCTGAAAATAAAAAACAACCGATGCCATGAGCAAACTCTGCGTTCTCGGCGATCCGATTTTAGTTCCCGGCGGCATTCTATCGGTGGCGCGGGCCGGCGTCGAATTTGAGGAGGGTCAGCGTGTAGAGGAAATGGAGGAGGGAAGTCGAGGATGGAGGATGGCGCGGGAATGACAGTATCGCCGCGAGTCTCGACACCTGTCACGCTGAGTTGTCACGTGCCGTCGGCGCACCCGCGAAGCATGAAAACGGCGGGCAATGCCCGCCCTACGATGACGCGGCGCGTAGGGCGGGCACGGCCCGCCGCGTTTTCAAAGCAGGTACTCCGAAGCATCTGGCCCTTTCGCACGGGTCGGCCAGATGCTTCGGAGTACCTCAGCATGACGGTCTATGCGGTTCTTTGAAGTGAATGAGTTTGGAGCATCGCGGCCAGCCCAAATCACGCGGCGGCGGGGGGAATCATGACAGGGTAGATGAGTTCGATCATCTGCGCGATTTGTCGCGCGTCGGCCAGGACGAACTTTAGTTGATACTTCAACCGAGCCGGCAACTCCCGTTTGGCGGCGGCGATCGCTTCATCGCTTGCAGCGATGACCAGTTGCCCGCCGAGGCTGCGCAGCGGGATGACGCCGAAGTGGCGGGCTATGTCACGTGGGATGGCGCCGAGCGATTGCGAATCGATTCCGATCACGGCCAGATCAACCCGCAACGGCGGATCCGAAATCTGTTCCCACCACGCTTTCCAAATGTCCTGAGGTTTGCAAAGCCCAAACGCCAGCGCGATCTGACCGAAGCGGCGCGGCGTAATGAATTGTTCTTCGAGGATTTCCGAGATGTCGTAATCGCTCAGCTTCACGACCTGGCTGAGCAGCTCACCAAATAGCGGTCGGCGCATAACCCACTCTCCCACATGGAGATTACGTTACGTTTTGCGTTCCGCCAAACCAATCCGCAATCGCGCGGCGCGTGGTCCCATAATGGTCGGGTTGCATAGAATCAAACGTCGCGCGGGTGCTGAACAGTCCCCGGCGGGCGGTGCCCGCCCTACGGGAAGACTGCTCTCGTAGGGCGGGCATTGCCCGCCGCGATCGTCTGGATTTCGTGCGCACAGAGGAGAAGTGACTCAGTGAGCCATTGGCGAACCGTTACCGATTTTGCAAAGAAGCGTCCGATTATGATGCGCGTGGCCGATCGGCTGGGCCGCAGTCGTGGTCGGCTGCATTTGCTGGATCGATTGAATCCCCCGCCGCGCCCGCGATTGCGGATTGATCTGTCGCGCTGGCTCGAGCATGAGCTTGCCGCCGCCTGGATCGGCCACGCCACGATTCTGCTTCGCGTCGGCGGGATGACGGTGCTGACCGATCCTGTTCTCTCCAATCGCGTCGGGCTGGGAATGGGCCTGTTCACAGTAGGCCCGCGGCGTCAGGTCGCGCCGGCCCTCTCGCTCGCCCAGCTTCCGCCAATCGATCTGATCCTGATTTCGCATGCCCACTTCGATCACCTGGATCGCCCGACCCTAGCGCGGCTGCCGAAGCGCACGCGCGTGATCACCGCCGCCCATACGCGCGATCTGATCGATGATCTGGGTTTCCGAAATGTCAGTGAGTTGCGGTGGGGCGAGGATCTCAATATCGGTAACGATGTCCGCATCAGCGCTCACGCCGTGCGGCACTGGGGCGCACGGACTATTTACGATCAGCATCGCGGCTTCAACTCATACCTAATAGAAGCCGGCCGCCGCCGCGTTCTTTATGGCGGCGACACCGCCTATCATGAAGGCTTCGCCGAAGTGGGGCGGGTCGATCTGGCGATTCTCGGGATCGGCGCCTACGACCCGTACATCGCAATGCACGCCTCCCCCGAGCAGGCGTGGAAGATGGCCGATCATGTAAAGGCTGATTTCATTTTGCCGATGCACCACAGCACATTTCGCCTAAGCCACGAGCCGCGCGGCGAGCCGATGGAGCGTCTGCTCGCTACGGCGGGTCGCGACGCTGATCGCGTGGTGATTCGCGAAGTGGGAGCTCAGTGGGCCGCGTAGGCGTGACACGCGCGTCTCGCGCAAGCCGCGTGTAACTTTTATTTGTGGCGATATTCGTGGGAGAAGGCGTCCAAGTCAGAATAACTGTCATACTGAGACTGAGGTACACCGAAGCATCTGGCCGCTCGTGAGAACAGGCCAGATGCTTCGGAGTACCTCAGCATGACGGGGTGCGCGTGCGGCGAAAAGCTTGAATCCAACTCGATCTGGCCCATCAATGCCGTACGCCACATTCGAGCGCCGCACCCCGCAAGCCGCCCATGCCAGACAGCTACGAACCACTCTTCTGCGCCGCCTTGAACCGCTCAAGCTGCTTCTTGTGATGTTCGACGTTCGGCTCCAGCTCGATACAGCGGTTCATCGCGGTGATCGCCTCGGCAATCTGTCCGCGCTGGAAATAGACTTCGGCGAGCGTATCGAGGCTCGCGGTGTTGGCCGGCTCCAACGCCGTTGCGTGCAAGGCTTGCTTGAGCGCGTCGTCCAGATTGCGGCGGCATTTGCCGGCGAGCCAGGCCTGCAGGTTTTCCAGCGGGCCGCTATTTGGATAAATCTTCGCGAGCTTTGCGTAGGCGGTCATCGCGGTGTCGAACAAATCGTCGGCTTCTTTTGGCCGACTGTGCTGCTGAAAATCATTCACGAGCTGAATCATCGCATCAGCGTCGCCCGGCGATGTGGCGCGGCAGCGCTGCGCTTCAGCCAACGCGCCGGCCCAATCGCCCGCCTTGATCAGTGCCTCGGCGCGCGTTCGATGGATCAGTGCCGGCACCGCCGAGTTTGCCCAGGCATCAGCAAAGCTCACGTTGTATTTGAGATTCTGCAGAAACGCGCGTTCCCACAATCGCACCGCCGTCGCCGGATCATTCTTTGCCAGCGCATCGTCACCACGAAGTCGAATGACGTGGCACAATCCCCACGACAGAAATGGCGCGGTCGGCAGGATCGTTTCATGCTCGCGGCGGGCGTCGTCGGCAAGCCCGCCGCGCGACATGATGTCCGCAAGATCAACTCGCGCGACGTCATTCGACAGCGGCAACAGATGGGCCAGATCAAGCAGCTCTCGGGCGCGCTTTGATTGACCAAGCTGGCTGAGCGCGGCGGCTTGGGATGCAAGCGGCCCTGGCCGCGAGCGGTCGCGCTCCCAAGCCAGGTGATATGACGTTGCCGCTCCCGACCACTCCTTTCGCGCCGCCTGACAATCGCCGACGCGGATCATTGGGTCGGGAATCGATGACGCCTGCGCCAATGTGCGGAAGCATTCTTCCGCCAGATCGGCCTGGCCGAATGCGAGCAAGGTCTGGCCGATATTCGAGAGGGCATCGTCTCGCGCCACGGAGGGAACGGCCAGCCGGCTCGCCTCTTCGCGCGCCGCCTCGGCAATTTCGCGCAATTGCGCCGGCGGCATTTGTCCGCCCGCCATCGTCTTCAGCGTCTTAAATAGATCCGCCGTTTGCGCATTCGGCTGCTGGCGGCGGAGCGTTTCCAGCCAGAAGCTGGCCGGAAATGATTCGGCAAATCCGCCGTGGGCGAGTAATTCTGCCGCCGCCTCACCCCGCGCAAGAGAAAGGGCGCGAATCAGCACTTCTTCCGCTTTCGCGGCACCGTCTATTTCGCGGCGGGCGTCGATGATGTCGCCCCACGTGCCGATATCTGGCCGCCGGCCGCTTTCCAGGTCGTCGAGTTTCTTGTGGGCTTCATCAAGCCGGCCGGCAAACCGCAGCGCCAAGGCGGATCGCGCCTGCAATCGCGGAAGCTGCGGGAAATGCTCGGCATCCGCCGTCGCCACCAGGTTCAACGCCCGCTGATACTCCATCCGCGGAAGCAGGTAATCGAACGCCCGCAAATAATCCTTATGACGGATGAGAATATCGATCCCATCCTCCGCGCGATCTTCCAGAAACAGAATCTCGGCGCATTTGGGATAGTCGTCCGGATGTTGCGCGGCATGCGCCTTGATCGCGATGGCGGCACGAACATGCCCGTCGCTGTCGCCGGCCAGTCGCTCAAATGCCGCCGCGAAACCCAGTGCCTCGATCGACGCGCTGTCGCCGATGCGCGATTGATACCGGGCGGCCAGCGTTTTCCAGTCCTCCAGCTCGATGAGCATGTGATCGAGCAAGGGCGGATCGCCAATCTGCTCGGCGGCCCAGCGCGCGGTTTTTAAATCGCCGGCGGCGCGCGCCAGAAACACCAGCTCACGCAGTGCGCCCCGATCGGATGCCGGCGAGAGCGTCGCCTTCAGCTCGGCGAGCTTTGGCGCCAGCTCGCCACGCACCAATAGAAGCGCCGCATAGTCGCGGGCTGCCGCCTCGATAATCGGTGCGGCAGCGGTCAACAATGCCTGGGCGCGCGGGATGTCGCCGTCGGCGATCAGCGACTGTGCGCCTTCATGCGCGTGCGGCACCAGTGCATCGAGAATCGCCTGTTGGCGCGTGGGATCCTTTTCACTTTTGCGGACCGCAAGGAGCACTCGAATACCGCGCAGCCCCAAGTCAGAGAGCCGCGCAACCGCGACGCTGCGCTGTGCTTCATCACCGGTCTGATACTGGCCCAGAAGCTCGATGACTTCCGGCGGCGTATCCGGAAGCAGGCCATAAGTAATGTTGTGAAGAATCGCCGAGGCGCGGCGAGCAACCTCGGGGCTTTGGTCTTTGCTCGCCTGGCGAAGCAGCGGCTCGGCCGCCGCGCCGGCGATCCAAAGCTCGCGCGTCGCTTGCTCGCGCACCGCCGGGTCCGGGTCGTCCAACTGAAGAATCTGTGATGAGAGCAAGTTCTGCGGCGGCGCCTCCGCCAGCGCCGTCACGCGCGGCGATGCGCCTATAACCAGGCATGCGATCAAAACCATACATCTCAACAAGATCGCCTCACGTTTGACCATTGCATTGTCGCCGCCGGTGGCAGCGCGGTCCATATCAAATGTCTGCGCTCACCATGAATATCGGCCGTTGCGGTGCACGATGGGGACGAATCTTAGCCATGCCCATCAGGTAATCGTTCACCGATAGAATTCTCCCTGACACGTGACTGGAAGTACTCCCGACCCCCTTCCTTCGCCCGGGAAGTACTCCCGACCCCCTTCCATCGCGCGTATCGGATCGGGCGGGCGAATTGATCAAGGCCGCATTCGTCTGCGTTGATCGCGATGTTACAATCGGTTCTGGAGATCCTGGTCATGGCTGAAGCATCCTCGACGATGCTTGTGAATCCTGCCCGCCACGATGAACCAGCGCCGCGCCCGCGTTGGTTGATTGTGGTGGCGCTGGTTTGTGGCGCGATGCTATGCGCGCTGTGGTATCTGACATTGCCACGCCTGATGCCGCGGCCGCGCAGCGGCATACAGTCGGCGCTTTGGTCTGACCTGGGGGCACAGTGCGGGGTCGTGGTGATTGCCGGTCTTTTGGCCTGGATGCCATTTTCACATCGACTCTTGCAGCGCGCATTCGATCGGGCGCGACGTCCATCGAAGGCGGCGCGGGCCGTGACGGCTGCAATGCTCGGCGGCGCAGCGGCGTTCTATTGCTATTGCAACGCGGTCTTCCAACAGCGAACGATGCTGCCCTTCTGGCACGATGAGATGATGCATCGCGTGCAGACGCAGATCCTGGCCGAGGGGCATTTATGGATGCCCGCGCATCCGCTGGCGAAGTTCTTCGAGTCGTTTTATCTGTTCACCACGCCGGTCTACACGCCCAACTATTTTCCCGGCACCGCGATGCTGCACGTGCCCGGCGTTTGGATGGGCCTGCCTTATTTTGCGATCCCGCTCTGCATCGCCGGCGCAACCGCGGCGCTGCTTTATCTGGTTGTCACGAAATTGCTCGATGGCGTCAGCGGAATCCTGGCGGTCCTTGTACTGGTTTCGGTACGCATATTTCGCATGCTTTCGCTGATGGAGATGTCCCATGCCGCGATGCTGATGTGGGAGCTGCTTTTTTTCTGGCTGTGGCTGGCATGGCGCGAGAATCCAAAGGCGCGATGGATTTGGCTTGCGGGGGCGGTCGCGGGGTGGGCCGCCATCACGCGTCCCGTCGATGCCGCCTGCATTGTCTTGCCCCTTTCGCTAGGATGGGGTTTCGATCTGATCAAGCGGCAGGGAGCCAGAGGGGTCGCAACAGCCCTAGTGATGGCGTCGCTCGCCGCCGCGCCGTTTATCGCGATACAACTTGCTCTCGATTACGGCGTCACCGGTCACGTGCTTCACTCGCCGCTGGGTGAATATGACCACAAGTATTTTCAGAATGAGGGCCTTGGTTTTCACAAACCCGATCCGAATTTCCGTCCCCCCGTGGCTTTGCCGCAGTTCCAATTGATCTATCGCTACTTTCTGTACCCGATGATGGCCATCTATACGCCGGCCGACGCATTTACAGAGTTCTTTCGCGATCGGCTGCCGACGGCCGTCAATGCGATGATTGCATCTTCCTTCCTTCTACCGCTGTTGGCCGCCGGCGTACTCGGACTTCGCACCCGCGCCCGGGCCGCCTTTTGCGCGATCGCACCGCTGTTCATGCTGGCAATGGTTTTCTACTTCATATTTCTTGACCACTATTGCGCTACGATGGTGGCGGGGATCATTGTCTTAATGTTGCTTGGCGCCGAGGTGATTGTCACCGGCTTCAAATCGATTCCCCAACTGAGAATTGCCGTGCCGCTGGCAATTGCCGGGCTGGCGATCCTCGGGTTGCCGGGCATCAGTGGACGTATCGAATATTCGACGCGCAATAGGGCGACGATGGAGATGAACTATCATTCGATCCCCACGGAGGTCGAATTGCCGGCGATCGTGCTCTTTCGCTTTGACACCCCCAACCTGGGGGCTTTTCACGAAGAACCCGTTTACAACTGGGACGTGGCATGGCCGGATCAGGCGCAGATTATCCGCGCGCATGATCTGGGCGATCAAAACATCGAGTTGTTCCGTTATTACGCAGCGAAGCAACCCGACCGGCACGTCTACATTTTTGACCGGGGAGACTTCACGCTCAAGTCGCTTGGGCGCGTTGCCGATCTGGCACAGTCTACTCCGCAGAGCGCTCATTCCGTGGGCGAATCGCGGTCCAAACTATAAATGTAAATCGACCCGCCGAGCACGGTGATCGCTTCGCTCTTATGCTCGCGGAGCGTGCGGCACGCGTGGCCCCAGTATTGCAACTGCGGCTCCGGTCGCTGCTGGTAGTAAGTCCATTGCAGCATCGTCGCGCTGATCGCAATCACCCCGCGCGGCGACATCTCGGCGATCGTTCGCGGCGGCTTGCCTGACGGGTCCGGCGGCGCGGTGCTGCCGGGCATATTGATGTAGTGCAAACCGTAATAATGCGGATCGGCCGTTCCGAAATACCAGAGATACATCGGCGTATCCGGATGCTTCTTCTGCCAGTCGGCAAGCAGTTTCAGATCCTGGCCCCAATCGAGGTTGGAATCGCTCAAGAGCGCCAGCCCGCCGCGCTCTCCGCCGCACGCGACGTTGAAGAATGGGATAAAATCCCCAAACGCCGTCAGCGTTTCCACTGCCAATCCCACTCCAAGGGCCAGGGCGATTCCCATGGCGCGCTTTTGATTTGTCTTGACGTAAGGCACGAACGCCAAGCCGACGCCGATGAACACGAACGGGTAAATCGGAAACAGATGCCGAATCCCCAGATTGATGCTGCCGGCCATCAGCGAAAGGCTATAGAGCGCGATCGGCACCGCGATGCAAATCGCCGTCCAGGCACCATGCGTCGGCCGGCGCCATCGGAATGAAACCGCGCAGGCAAGAGTGATCGCCGCCAGGGTCGCGAGCGGCGTTTTGAAAATGAACGCGAGTGGGAAGTAATACCACCAGCCGTAAGCGCCGTACTGGCCGATCAGAAAACTGCTGCGGCGCGTTCCCGTTTCATAGTTGCGGACGATTCCATTGGTGAACGGCTCCGGGAGAATGTGATGATCCTCCAGAAACAGCGCGAGGCGCGGCACAAGATCAGGGGTCGTCGCATCCACTTCCTGCGGCGTCGGCATATGCGTGTGGCTCGTATCCTTCAGCATCAGTTGCAGCTCAACATGCCGATGAACGACGTAGTGCGATTCCAGATGAAATGACGGATCGGGCGAGGGATTGAAACGAAAACGGTAGCAGCCCCAGATGAATCCGTAAGAGAGCAGCAGACAGACGACGCCGATGCCAACTGTCGCCACGAGCTTGCGCCCGCGCGACGCAATTGGCCGGCCAAGAACAACCCACGCCTCGGGCAACAGCGCGCGGCAGATCAGCGCCACCGCCACCATCGGCCCAAACACCGGCCCGGTGAATTTAGTGCAGAGCGTCGCGCCGCACATCAGCCCCAGTGCGATGATACGCAGGGCTGAAGCTCGCCGGCCGACAGCCCACACTGCCGCAAATAGCGCGACTGCCGCCAGCGCCATCGCCACGTCATTTTTCACGAGTGGCGAATGCGCGATCAGATTCGGATCGAGACAGAAGAGCACCATTGCCGCCGCGGCGCACGCGCCGCCGCCGATGCGCCAGCCCCAAGCCGCCATGATAATTGCCGTCAGGGCGCCCAGCGCCAGCATCATTACCCGCGAGCGATTTAGAAATGCGTCGGCGTCATTTCCGGGCGTGCGGTAGAGCGTATTGGCTGAAAAGGTGAGCTCGTCGCCGACGTCGTGTGCCGCCTGCCGCCATTCCGGCGAGTTGAAATCCGCATGCAGTGAATCCCTCGTCTGGATAAGGCCCGCCCAGTAATAAGGCAGGGGAGGGTCCCAAGGAGAGATGCGATAGTCGTCCAGCCGCGTCATCGTCCAGGCTTGGATCGAGTCATTAGGCTCATCGTAAGTCGCGCATCGATCGCGCACCGCGAACCAGGCGGTGGTCACAAACAGCACCAACATCGCGGCACAGACCGTGAGACACGAAAGCGATGCCCGCGAAAATTGGCGGCCGATGAATCGCATTGCCGGGGACAATCACCTGCCCGCTCGGGGCGCATCCGGGTCGGTGCCGTATAGATAGATCGAGCCGCCCACCACCGCGAAGGGTTCCGCCTTCTGGCGCAACATGCCGTACGCATCGCGGAGCGTCGGAATGAAATACGTTCCTTGAAGATTCGTGGCGCTGATCGCCCAGACATCCTGATCCGTCAGAGGCGGAAACTTGTCCAGCGCATTGCGATCTCCTTCGCCGCCCGGAAGGTTGACATATTTGATGCCGTAATATTTGGGATCGGCGCGGCCAAAGTAACAGACATACAGATGCGCATTCGGATGTTTTTGCTGCCAGCGGGCAAGGAGCTTGAGGTCCTGTCCCCAATCGAGATTGGAGTCGGTGAGCAGTGAAAGCCCGCCGCGCGAGCCGCCGACGGCGACGTTGAAAAACGGAATGTAATCCGGCATCGCCGCCAGAGTTTCGGCGGCAAGCCCAACTGCAAGCACCGTACTCACGATCATCGCCGGCCGCTGCTTCCACTGCCAAAACCGGGCGAATGCGAGGCCAACCGATAGAAAAATGAACGGGTAAATTGGAAACAGATGCCGCACGCCCAGATTCAGATGCCCGCCGACCGCGATTCCGCCGTAAATGAGAACCGGAACTGCCAGGCAGATCATCGTCCACAGATCGCCCTGGGTTTTGCGAAGTTTGATTGCGACCCAGATCGCCACGCAGATCGCCAGCAGCGTGGCGATCGGCGTTTTAAAGACATACGCCAATGGAAAATAGTACCACCATCCGTCGATGCTGTAGCGACCGGCTAGAAAGCCGGAGCGATGCGAGTTGGCCTCATGATTACGAATCAGGCCATTGGTAAACGCCTCGGGAAGTACGCGATGCTCTTCCAGAAAGAGCGCCAGTCGCGGCACCGTCTCGATCGGAGCGTTTCGCAGTTGCTCGATCGTGTAATGCGCCGCGGGATGGTCCATCGCCATCTCCAGTGCCGCGTGGCGTTGCGCGACAAAGCGCGATTCCAGGTGATACGATGGATCGCTCGATGGATTGAAACGAAAGCGATAGGCGCTCCAGATGACGACGTACGACACCAACAGGCACGCAACGCAGATCGCGCCCACCGCGAGCAATTTGCTCGACCGGCGGCTGAACGTCCGCCCGAGCACTTGCCACGGCTGCGGCAGGATCGCCCGACCCATCAGCGCCAATGCAACCACGGGCCCAAAGACCGGCCCGCTGAATTTCACGCAGACGATCAAGCCGCAAGGCACGCTCAGCGCCCCGATGCGCGCGAGCGTGGCGCGCCGTCCGACCGCCCAGACCATTCCCATGATGCTCACCGCAAACAACGAAACGCTGACATCATTCTTTACCAATGGCGCATGCGCGACCAGATTGGGATCGAGGCAGAACAAGGCACACGCCGCCGCCGCGCACATCGCGCCGCCCAGGCGATAGCCCCAGGCCGCGACGACCGCTGCCGCCACGGCGCCCAGGATCAGCATCATCGCCCGCGAGCGATTGAGAAACCGGTCGGCGTCATTTCCGGGAGTGCGGTAGAGCGTATCGCAACTGAATTCGTGCTCGTTCCCCGCGGCGTGTGCCGCCTCGCGCCAGACGGTGGAATTAAAATCCGCCCGAAGCGCATCGCGCGGCTGCAATAAAGCGGACCACGCATAGGCCAGCGGAGGATCCGTCGGGGCGATGCGATAGTCGTCGTAGCGCGTGACGATCCATCCCTCGATCGAATCGAGCGGCTCATCGTAAGTCGCCGACTTGTCACGAATGCCAATCCAGGCGATGACCACGAAGCTCACAATGAGCGCGCCGCATAGGGCGGCCACGCGCAATGCGGAACTCTGTGAGGGGGGCGGCGGATTTTTCCGTTTCTCAGCCTTCACGGGATCGTAACCTTCAGTCGTTGTGCGGCCTCGGCGGCGCTTCCCAAGCGCGTCAGTTTTCCATCGGCCCGGTCGAACAGATAGAACGCGCGCTGCGGCTGTCGCTTTGCGTAATACGCAAGGATCTCTCCATCGCGCGCCCCCAGATCATGCGCTCGAACAATCGGCGCATCATCCGGCCACGCCACATTCCAGTTGTACACCGGCTCTTCGTGAACGTAACTGTCGGGCGAAAATCGAAACAGCACCACCGCCGGCTCATGAATGCCGGCAAGCAACTTCTGCACATCATCCAGAATCGGCGTCTGCGGCGCGCTATCATGCGCATCTGGAGCCACCTCGGGCAGCGCGGCTACGGATAGAAAGAAGATCGACAACGTAACCGAAACGATCGCGAACCCATCGCGTCCCGGAAATGCCGCGCCCAGCGCACGGCCGCCCATCGCTACATAGATTGCAACAATCCCGGTGAGTGGGATCACATAGCGCGGCAGGAAAAACGGATTCAGCGCATAGAGCGCAATAAACAGCGGTAATACCGCCAGCGCCGCCCAAGCGCCTTTGGATCGCCAAAACACAATGCCGATCGGGAGCAATATCAGCAGCAGCAGGTTCGGCAGGGTAAATCGCGCCGTTCGATCCAGCCGCTCGATGATCGTTCCAAGTCGTCCGCGCTCGCGCTGTGCCTGATCCATCGTCAATAGCCAACGATAGTAGACCTGCTTTTGCGGCAGCGTCGATTGCGGCGTCGCATTCCCCTGCACGGCGCCGGTTCCAAAAGTCGAACCGGGCTGGCTCTCGCGCAAATAAAGCACGTAAGGAGAAACCAGAGGCTTGCCGGTTACGCCAAGGTTGAAGATCAATTGAATCGCGAGAAAGGGAGCTGCGCCGATGAGCACCATCACGCCAGTAATCAACCAACTAACCCCCGGCGCACGGCCTTGATTCCCTCCCCCGGTATTCCGGGGGAGGGTTAGGGAGGGGGCTGTTCGCGCAGGCGATAATCCCTCTACACAACCCCCACCCCAGCCCTCCCCCGGAGTACCGGAGGAGGAGGGAGCGTGCGGGCCTTCTCGTCGGATCAACCGCAGCACCATCGCAACGCCAACCGGTAGTGCAAAGACCATCGCGTCCACCGGACGCGTGATCGCTGCCCAACCCGCGAACGCGCCGATCATTATTGCCCACCCACGATTCATTTGCCTGTGCCAATGCAGCCACGCCCAGATCGTCGCCAGCCCCAGCACCATCGCCGGCACTTCCGAAAGTACATCGGTCGATGCAATCCGAAACTGCGGCGTGGCGAGGATCATCAGCGCCACCAGCAACCCCGCCAAACCATCAATCAGCTCCGCCGCGATTCGATAAGCCAGCGCCGTCGCAAGTCCTGCCAATACTACTGGGATGGTCCAAGTCGGCAGCTTTAGCCAAACACCCGGCGCATTGAGCAGCGCCGTCCCGGGAAAATAGATCGACGTATATGCCGGGCGCGTCAGGATGTGGAACGATTCAAAAAAATCCGCCAGCTCATGCTGCGGCAGCCAGAGCTTCCCCTTCGCCAGAATATGTGCCCCGATCATGTAGCTGCATTCATCATGCAACCGCGGGTAAAGATCATGGCCATGAGAGTATGCTGTGCTACCCAGATAGGCCGACGCGATCACCCAAACCAGCAGCGCGATCCATGCCCGCCTTGCGGGCGTCACATTTCGCAATCGATCGAATACGCGCAGCAGAATCCGCCGGATCGGCGTCGCAGTCGCCAGTGCCACCGCGAGCGCGAGGAGAATCACCCGCAGGGCAAACTGCCGGCGTACCGCCGGATCGCTCCACCCTGAATCGTGGAGAACCACCGCACTCGCGAGCGCGATGCCGCCAGTCAACAATGCCCCCACAGTCCATTTCATCCGGACGTCAGCTGGCGTTTGCGGCGTCACCCGTTCTTCCCGCGCAATATCCCTCGAATCTCTATCCGCCTGGCGTGATTTTTCCGAAGTGCGCGTCGGCGCCATGAGTCATCCAATAATACTTGCCGCACTGGCACATGACGAGAGCATTGGTGACTTTCGGACCGACAATCCGATAATTCTGAACGTTGCCACCTGATGCGCTACTGTATCTACTAACGAAAGGCGTTTGAGGCGGCCGATGTGTGCGGGTTATCGTCTCGATCGGAAAGTGAATCAGCACTGAGCAATCGCGTCGGAATCGATCATGCCTTTAGACCAAACGTCGCGATCAGGAGGAATCGCCGCCTTGCTCGTGGCTCTCGGGTTTCTATCGGGATGCAGCTCGACATCCAGAGATGTCACCAGCGATGCCCGATATGCCGGCGGATATCAGGCGGGCCAAACCTATCGGCTGACCGACAACGCAAGCCTGATCGTCGCTGCCGCCGACCATTGGCAAACTGGCGCGCGATATTATCTCACCCGGCCAGCCTGCGCCGATTCGATCCCCAATGAGCGCCCCGACGATAAACCAATTGCATCCCTGCCTCCGGGCGCGCGCCTTCGCATCACCAGGCTGGTGGCGTTTCACACCAGCCCCACCTCGTTCTACTGGCACGATCTGATCCATCCACTCGCGACAATGCTCGACGGCCCTTATGGCGGAACGGAAGTGGACATCACGGAAATCTCGCACCACACATTTGAAAACGGCCTGACCGCGATCACCGCCGAGCCGTCGCCGGATTGTCTGGAGTTGGTGGGGAATCAGGGCGGCGGCCAATCTCGCTGACTGCCAGCGACGATTCTTAAAACGACCGGCGACGATCTCGCGACATTACCGCAAAGAACTGTCATGCTGAGGTACCCCGAAGCATCTGGCTGGATTGCAAGAACGAGCCAGTTACATTGGCCGTGCGATCACAAACTCGGCCATCGTGTCGAGCGATTTGCGCGCGTCGGAAGGCGCGAGATCCGCCAGGCAGGATCGTGCGCGATCGACGAGTTGCCGCGCGCGGTCGGTCGCGTACTTGATCGAATTGCTCGGCAGAATCAGATTGCGGATGCGGTCGATTTTGTCCGCCTCGCGGCTCACCAGCAGCGATCGCAATAACGCCTGGTGCTCCGCCGGTGCGGTGCGCAGGAAGTGGATCATCGGCAGCGTCATCTTTCCCTTTTCGATATCGCTGCCCAATGTCTTGCCGACGGTGTTGACGTCTCCGACCAGATCGAGAATGTCGTCTTGAATCTGGAACGCCGTCCCGAGCGACATGCCGTACGTTTCCATCTGCGTGATGCATTGCTCATCACCGCCGGCCAGCTTGGCGCCCAGCGCACAGCAGGCGGCACACAGCACTGCCGTCTTGCGGCGGATGATCTGCAGATACGTCTCTTCGCTCAGATCGAAATTGTTGCGGTTATCGATCTGCAGCAATTCCCCCTCGCAGACTTCGTTGGTCGTCTTGCCGATCAAGCGGGAGGCGTACTGCGAATCGAGGCTCGAGCAGAGGTGATAACTATGGCTGATGAGGTAATCGCCCAGCAGCACGGCGGCTTCGTTGCCGCGCAGATGATTGATCGTCGCGCCCTTGCGGCGAAGCTCCGCATCGTCCAACACGTCATCGTGCACGAGCGTCGCCATGTGAACCATCTCGACGACGGTTGCGATCACCGTATGCGACGGCTCCAGCTTTCCGCAGGCTTTGCCGCTGAGCAGCACGAGGCATGGCCGCAGCATCTTGCCGCGGAATCGGCTCACGTGCTTCACGAGGACATTGACGCACGACAGCGAGCTGCCCAGCTCCTTGTGGAACATCTGCTCCACCTGTTGCAGAGGTGCGGCAACGCAATCCGTCAGGCTCGCCAATGCGCTAGTCATATGAACTCCGTCTCCAGCCAAGGCCGGCGGATTATAGAAACCACAAACGCCAACGCGAATTCTTTGCAAAGGTTTCGAAAAAAATGAAAGAAGCTATTGGTGGGTTGTTGGTTGTGGGTGGTGGGTTGTTGGTGGCCTGAGTATGGATCGTTTGGCGATCCACACGATCGCGCAGAAGGCTGCGATCAGTCCCGCGCCGGCGAATGATTCGTGGCGATTGGGGGAGAAGATCAGGATGAAGTGTTGCTCTTTGACCAGAGCCGCGAAGCTCGATACGCAAAAGGGCGTAACGAACAGGCGAAACGTTGGCCAGTGCTCAAGTTTCAGGCGAACTTTTCCTGAGAGGGTCGTGTTGATCAACAATGCCGCACCGATAATCAGGCTCAATCCAAACGATGTCGCCCAAATCCGCCAGCGCGGATCGAAATACCGAACCAGCACGAGGAGATACCAGATGAAGTAGCACCAGAGAATCAGCCGGCCGGCGGAAAGATTTGCCAGATATAACCGCAGCCGGCGGGGGAGCGTCATCGCCGCTCCGAGTCATGAACATCCGATGTCACGCGAAGAAGCGAAGAGACGAAGGGTATTCCATTCCTTCGCATCTTCGTCTCTTCGCGTGACATCTGCATTTGGATCACTACTTCCCCACGGTCACGTATTCGTCAGCTTGCGATACTTGATCCGATGCGGCTGCTCCGCATCAATTCCCAGCCGCGCTTTGCGGTCGGCTTCATAGGCTGTGTAATTGCCTTCGTACCAGCGGACGGTGCTGTCGCCTTCAAATGCAAGGATATGCGTGGCGATTCGATCTAAAAACCAGCGGTCGTGGCTGATGATTACGGCGCAGCCGGCGAAGTTTTCCAGGCCTTCTTCCAGCGCGCGGATCGTGTTCACATCCAGATCATTGGTCGGCTCGTCGAGCAGCAGGACATTCGCGCCCTGCTTAAGCATGCGGGCCAGATGAACGCGATTACGTTCGCCGCCGGAAAGGGTGCCGACTTTGCGCTGCTGATCGGTGCCGGTGAAGCCGAAGCGGGTGACGAATCCGCGCGAGTTGATGGAGACGGGCCCGAGCTTGAGGATTTCCTGGCCATCGGAAATTGCCTGCCAGACGGATTGATCATCCTGCAGCGTCTCGCGCGATTGCTCGACGTAGCCAAGCTTCACCGAATCGCCGACGCGCAGTGTGCCGGCGTCAGGTTTTTCCTGGCCGATGATCATGCGGAAGAGCGTCGTCTTGCCCGCGCCGTTCGGCCCGATGACGCCGACGATGCCACCCGGCGGCAGCGAAAAGCTGACATTGGTAAACAGCAGATTATCGCCAAACGCCTTGCTGATCTTATCGGCGACGACGACGCGATCGCCCAGCCGCGGCCCCGGCGGGACAAACATCTCGATCTCTTTTTCCTTCTCGCGCTGGTCCTGCGCCAGCATCGTCTCGTAGCGCTGCAAACGAGCCTTGCTCTTGGCCTGGCGGGCCTTGGGCGACGCCCGCACCCATTCCAGCTCGCGCGCCAACGCCTTCTGACGGGCGCTTTCGGTCTTTTCCTCAACGGCCAGCCGCGCGCCTTTTTGCTCGAGCCACGAGGAGTAATTCCCTTTCCACGGAATTCCCTGCCCGCGATCCAATTCCAGAATCCAGCCGGCGACGTTATCCAGAAAATACCGATCGTGCGTCACCGCGATGATCGTCCCCTCATATCGCTTCAGATGATGCTCCAGCCACTCGACCGACTCCGCGTCCAGATGATTCGTCGGCTCATCGAGAATCAAAACATCCGGCTTCTGCAACAGCAGTCGGCACAGCGCCACCCGCCGCTTCTCGCCGCCCGACAGTTTGCCCACCTCCGCCCCCTCCGGCGGCAGCCGCAGCGCGTCCATCGCCATCGCAAGCTTCTGATCGATCTCCCACGCCCCAAGCTGATCCAGCTTCTCCTGCACTTCGCCTTGCCGCTCCAGCAGCTTGTTCATCTTGGCATCATCCATCGGCTCGGCAAACTGCTCGCTGATGTGCTCAAACTCCTTAAGCAAATCCATCGTCCCCTGCACCCCTTGCTCCACAACCTGCTTGACGGTGAGCTTAGGATCAAGCTTGGGCTCCTGCTCCAGATAGCCGACGGTATACCCCGGCTGCAGCGAGATCTTCCCATCGAAATTCGTATCGACGCCGGCCAGGATTTTCAGCAGCGAGCTTTTCCCCGCCCCGTTCAATCCCAGGACGCCGATCTTCGCGCCGTAGAAATAGGAGAGGTAAATGTCCTTGAGGATGACCTTCTGATCGTACCGCTTGGAGACGCCGATCATCGAGTAAATGACTTTGTTGGGTTCGTCTGATTTTGCCATGGTTTTATCGAAAGGGGGGAATCTTACTGGCGCGATCGGGGAAGGGGAATGGGGGGCGGGCGGAGAGGCACATAGGCACGAAGGCACGAAGGGTGGGAACAAGCTGCATTGTTTTCCCCTCCGTGCCTTCGTGCATCCGTCCCTTCGTGCCTATGTGCAGGGCTTTTCCACCTTCCGCCAAGCCGTGAACGACCTTTAGGCGAGGGCACGGATCCTCCGCGCGCTCCGGGATCCGCGGCGGCGCGGCGTGGGGATCGCTTGGTAAAACAACGCCCGCAGGCGCCGACTCTGCCGCGGCGTGGGGATCGGCGAAGGGCGGGACTGCCGGCACTGCCCGCCGCGTTTGTGGATCGCTGATGTGTCGTCGGCATGTGACGACTCAGCATGACGTGTTTTGCAGAATCATGCAGGCCGCATTACGACTTCAGCGATGCCATGTCGATCACGAATCGATACTTCACATCGCCCTTGAGCAGCCGATCGTAGGCCTGATTGACCTGATCGATTTTGATCATTTCGATATCGCTGACGATGCCGCGCTCAGCGCAGAAGTCGAGCATTTCCTGGGTTTCGGCGATGCCGCCGATCGCGGAGCCGGCGAATTGCCGGCGGGGCAGCAATAGATTGAAAACGGCCACCGGCAGCGGCTTCTCCGGCGCGCCCACCAGCGTCAACGTGCCATCGAGCTTCAGCAGGGCCAGGTATGCATTGATGTCATGCTCGGCGGAAACTGCGTCGAGAATGAAATCGAAGCTGGAGGCGTGCTTCTGCATTTGCGACGGGTCCTTGGAGATCACGACTTCATCGGCGCCCAGCCGCTTCGCGTCGGCGGTCTTGCCGGGCGATGTGGTGAAGACGACGGTATGCGCTCCCAGCGCGTGTGCGAATTTCACTGCCATGTGGCCAAGCCCGCCCAGGCCGACGACGCCGACCTTCTGGCCGGGGCCGACTTTCCAATGCCGCATCGGCGAATAGGTGGTGATGCCGGCACAAAGCAGCGGGGCGGTCGCCGCCGGATCGAGCTTGGGCGGCACGCGCAGGACATATGCCTGATCGACGACGATGCTCTGCGCGTAGCCGCCAAACGTCATCCCGCCCAGATGTTTGTCGGGGCTGTTGTAGGTGAGCGTGAAACCCTTCTGGCAATATTGCTCGAGCCCGCGCTTGCAGTTGTCGCACTCGCGGCAAGAATCGACCATGCACCCCACGGCTACAAGATCGCCCTCCTTGAACTTCTTCACGTTCTTCCCCGCCTGCACGACACGTCCGACGATTTCGTGCCCCGGCACGCACGGGTAAACCGTGTTCTGCCATTCGTTGCGGGCCATGTGCAAATCCGTATGACAAACGCCGCAGTAGAGGATGTTGATCGCGACGTCATCGGCGGTAGGCAGCCGCCGCTGAATCGCATGCGGCGCGAGCGGGGAAGTCGCGGATTGCGCGGCATAAGCCCTGGCGGAAATCGAGCGCATCGAATTAGACGGGGCAGGCATCGTTTGAGTGGACATCAGAGATACTCCTTCCGAGAGAGAACAGCGGGTGGGCCGACGGCAACGATAGGCGCGGGGCGTGCTGCAAGGCAAGGAGGACGTGCCTACGAGAAAGAAGCGGCGGAATAATCGCGCCCTACGCTAGGGCGGTGTGTAGGGCGGGATTCATCCCGCCGAATTCCGCTCTAACGCGGTGAGACTAGGGGGAAGCACTTTGTCTTTCCAGATGGATGTGGTGTGTTGAAAGTGGATTTGCATGGGTCATCAACGTCCGTTCGCGACGGTGGTTGACAAATTTGATAAGTGAAAAAATGCGCGCTTGGAGAATCCGTGCCCTCGCCTTAGGCTCGTACACGGCGTGGTGACATTTTTCGTCCGGCGAGAATCGTTCGTAAAACCAGAACCGTTCACCACGCCGTGTACGAGCCTGAGGCGAGGGCACGGATTCTCCA
>DATBDZ010000246.1:0-12863 GCA_036276235.1 Humisphaera sp.
GAAATCTCGGTGAGGCACTCGCACGGCGATGCGCCGGCCCGGCTGCTCGACCGCTTCAATGATGATCGATAGCTTCCCGGTTTCGGCCTGAATAGAACGAGAGACGGTCCATCGGTATGCGACGCCACCAACTCGAATCAAGCGGCTGCCTTTTTGCTTGAGGCCCATTGCGATACTTTATCCAAGCCAAGAGCGCCCGTCTGCGAACCGCGCCTTTTATTCGGGCGGCGGTCCAAATGTAGCGCACCTTGCCGGCACGCTACATCGGACAGCAGCCCTCACCGCGCGAAGGGCGGCCGTTTCTTAACTTCTTTATACATCGCGGTTTGCTGATGTGTGGTGAATCGCAAAAACGATGTGGTCATAACGAGCGGAATGTAGGGCTACAAGGCGCGCTACATTTTCGTTTCCTCTTAATCTCATACGAATGCGGGACTTGCGGAGCAAATAGCAAGATTATGACAAAAAAGGCTCGAAAAGCGCTACATTGCGCTACAAAGCGCTACATTTACAAATCCCAACGCACGGTCAGCGACTCCGGCTTCACCCCTCTTCGTCTCTGCAAAATCTGCGTGGGGTCCGCAGCCTGGGTACAGTGTCATTCCTCCCGGACTCCTCAAGCCCTCCCTATGTCCGGGAGAAGCCCTCAAGCCCCGGTCTACCCCACCGGGGCTTCTTTTATGCGCCGATTCAGTAGGGGCGAACCTTGTGTTCGCCCTCGCGTGAGGGGTCACCGACGCCCGGGCGAACACGAGGTTCGCCCCTACGGGATTTGCCGCGGGACTTGGAAAGGGTAGACTGTCTTCCACTTCGTTCCCGTTTCAATTCTGGTGCGACAAATTCTTGTTCTCGGGAGGCAGCATGTTTACGAAAATCGGCTACACGTGGGATCTGATGAAAGCATCGTGGGATGTTCTTAAGAAAGACAAATCCCTGCTGCTGTTTCCGCTGCTTTCGGGGATCAGTTGCTTGATCGTGCTGGCGTCCTTTGCGCTGCCGATCTGGTTTAGCGGCGCGGTGCAGGCTTCCCGCCAGAACGGCGGCGCGCTGCATTTGCAGGCGATCCATTACATCGTCCTGTTCGTGTTTTATTTCTGCAACTACTTCGTGATCACGTTCTTCAACGTGGCGATGGTCGCCTGCGCATTGGAACGCATGAGCGGCGGGGAGCCGACCGTCGGCTTCGGGTTTGGCGCCGCCGCCAGCAAGCTGCCGGCGATCGCCGGCTGGTCGCTGGTGTCTGCCACCGTCGGAATGATCCTGCGCCTCATCGAAGAGCGATCGAATTTCATCGGCTCGCTGGTGGCCGGTTTGCTGGGCAGCGCGTGGACATTGGTGAGCTATCTGGCGGTGCCGGTGATGGTCGCCGAGGGATTGGGGCCGATCGCCGCGCTAAAGGAATCGGGGCGATTGCTCAAGAAGACCTGGGGCGAGCAACTGATCAGCAGCTTTGGCTTTGGCCTGATCTTCGGCCTGCTCTCAATCCCCGGCTTCGCCCTGATCTTCGGCGGCATCGCCGGCGGCGCCGCCATGCATTCCTGGACACTGGCCGTCGGCCTCGTGCTGCTCGGCATCCTCTACCTGCTCACGCTCGCCCTGATCAACTCCGCACTGCAAGTCATCTTCCAGGCGGCGGTCTACCGCTTCGCCCGCGAAGGCCAAACCGTGGCAGGCTTCCCGGTCATCCTGCTGCAGAATGCGATGGCGGTGAAGTAGCGCGGCTCGAGTGGGCCGCGAACCGATTTGAGATACGCACGACCGGCGCTTCAGCCGAATCGGTGGGTGAGCCTCGGATAATTCGGCCACGCAGAGACTCGTCATGCTGAGGTACTCCGAAGCATCTGGCTGACTCGCGCGAAGGGGCCAAGAGCTTGCGAGTACCTGCTCTGAACATGTCGCGAATTCACATAGATGGGTGTACTCGCCCACCACGTCGCTCATGGTGGGCGAGTACACCCACCCTACAACTCGGCTTTCATGCTTCGCGGGTGCAGCGCAGCCGCATGGCCACTCAGCATGACGGCTGCACGTAGCTCATGCACACCGTCACTCACTTCTCTCCGCCACAAGAAAAAATCGCGTTGTTTCGAACCCTGTTTCGTGGGCGCGAGGATGTTTATCCGCGTCGATTTGAGAATCGCCGTACAGGCAAATCTGGGTACTCACCCGTTTGTGCGAACGAATGGGTTGCCGGCGTTTGCGAGAAGCCGCGCATCAGGTGTGCGGAGTGTCCGAATCGCAAGTTCCTCTCGATGACCGAAGAAGTGATTCGGTGGCATCTTTCAGGCAAGGACGATCGTGGCCGCAGTTTCGTTGCGGGCGTCTATCCGATGATGCTGGATGAAACATGTCTCTTCCTGGCGGCGGATTTTGACAAATCGTGCTGGCAGGACGATTCGAGAGCGTTTGTCGAAACATGTCGCAGCCTGAATTTACCTGCCGCTGTCGAGCGATCTCGTTCCGGAAATGGCGCTCACATCTGGATGTTTTTTGGCGAGGCCATTACGGCAGCGCTCGCGCGAAAGCTCGGCGCGCATCTGCTGACGCAAACGATGGAACGCCGCCCGGAGATGGGACTGGATTCGTACGATCGCTTTTTTCCCAATCAGGACACGCTGCCGCATGGCGGCTTTGGAAACCTGATTGCACTGCCGCTTCAAAAGCGGGCTCGTGATCTGGGAAATAGCCTCTTCGTCGATGAGGTGCTCAAGCCGTATCCGGACCAATGGGAGTTTTTATCGACCGTCCGGAAAATTGATCGGCACGAAGTTGAAGATGTCGTCCGCGCTGCGGAAGCGAAAGGGCACGTCGTCGGTATTCGCTTCGCGCCGGAAGATGATGAAGTCAATCAATCCGCGCCGTGGATGCAGCCTCCATCGCGTCATCGCAAGACGCCGGTGATTTCCGGTCCGCTGCCGGAAGTAATTGAAATTGTTCTGGGAAACGAGATTTACATTCCGAAGGATGACCTGCCGCCCGCGCTGCGCAACCGGATGATCCGACTCGCGGCATTCCAAAACCCGGAGTTCTACAAAGCGCAGGCGATGCGGCTTCCGACGTACGATAAGCCGCGCGTCGTGGCGTGCGCAGAGGATCATCCTCAGCACATTGGCTTGCCGCGCGGCTGTCTGGACGATCTTCTCGCACTCTTGGGCGATCTGAAAATTAAATCGACGATTCGCGACGAGCGAAATGCCGGACAGCCGCTGAGCGTCGCCTTTCAGGGCGAGTTGCGGCCCGAGCAGGTCGCCGCCGCGGAGGCGATGCTGGCTCATGATATCGGCGTGCTTTCCGCCACGACCGCTTTCGGTAAGACAGTCGTCGCGGCGTGGCTCATTGCCAAGCGCGGCGTCAATACGCTGGTGCTGGTGCATCGCCGGCAATTGCAGGAGCAGTGGGTCGATCGTCTGTCGGCGTTTCTGGGATTGCCGGCGCGCGCGATCGGCCGCATCGGTGGGGGAAGAAAGAAGCCTGCGGGCACCATCGATGTCGCGGTTATTCAGAGCCTGGTCCGCAAGGGCGTAGTGGATGACCTCGTGCAGAATTACGGGCACGTCATCATTGATGAATGCCACCATCTCTCCGCTCAAAGTTTTGAGCAGGTTGCGCGCCGCGCGAAGGCGAAGTTCATCCTGGGTCTCTCGGCGACGGCGACGCGCAAGGATGGCCACCATCCGATCATCTTCATGCAATGCGGCCCGGTGCGGCATTGGGTGAATGCCAGGGCGCAGGCCGCTGCGCGTCCGTTTGAACATTGCGCGGTGGTGCGACCGACGGATTTCCGGCCGCTCCGTCCTGCCAATGCCGATGCGAGAATGCAATTTCAGGATCTGTATGCCGAGTTGATCGGCGACGACGATCGCAATCAACTGATTCGCCAGGATGTAGCGCAGGCCGTCAGCGACGGTCGATCGCCGATCGTGCTCACCGAGCGAAATGATCATCTGGATCTCCTTGCATCGCTGTTGTCATCTCAAATGGCAAACGTAATCGTGCTTCGCGGCGGGATGACAAGAAAAGCGCTCGCGGCGACTACGGCAAGGCTGGCCGCCGTTCCCAAATCCGAGCCGCGTGTGCTACTGGCGACGGGCCGCTTTATCGGCGAAGGTTTTGACGATGCCCGACTGGATACGCTGTTCCTGACCCTCCCAGTTTCGTGGCACGGAACGATCGCCCAATACGTCGGGCGCCTTCATCGGCTTTATGACGGCAAGCGCGAAGTGCGCGTGTATGACTACGCAGACCTCAATGTGCCGATGCTCTCGCGGATGTTCGATCGGCGCTGCAAGGGATATGAAGCCGTCGGATACACGATCCAACTTCCCGGCAGTGCCGTCCCGGGTTGGCCGGCGGAAGTCCCGCTGCCGGTCGACCCGCAATGGAAGAGTAACTACGCCGCCAGCGTGCGGCGGCTCGTGCGCGACGGCGTCGATCCGCCGCTGGCGAATCTTTTCGTGCATGTCGCCAGGGCACCAGATTTGACTGCGGAAGGCGCGACGCGTGCGCGAAGCGCGAGCGAGGCGTTCCTGTTCCGCCGACTTGAAACATTAGGGCAGACCGCCGGCAAGTTCCGCCTGAACGCGGAGTTGCCAATTCCGTTTGACGGCTGGGGCAAGATGGAGGTCGATCTGCTTTGCGCCCTCAGCCGACTCGCGATTGAGCTGGATGGCGGTCAGCATCTGGGCGATGCGGACGCCTATCGCCGCGATCGACGGAAAGATCTGCTTTTGCAGGAGAATGGCTATCTCGTGCTCAGATTCCTGTGCGACGATGTGGGGAAACGTTTGGATGAGGTGCTGGATGCGATCCTGCGGGGGATGTCCCATCAACAAATCAAAGCTCAATGTTCGGGGCAATCGTACCGATTGCCTGTACTACAAACGCGGGAAACTCATTGAACTTTGACAGGAAGGTCGCGCAGGTTTGTTCCGCCTGCCATCACTCACGCGGAGGCATGCTCACGCAAGCGTACCGCTTGCGTGGGCATGCCTCTTTTTCGCGTCGTCAATCAATGTCCCCAATACGGCGAATAATACCCGCTCGTGGCGGCGGGGCCGTAGGGGGCGTAGTAGCCTTGGTCCATGCGGTGCAGATACTGCGAATAGTAGATCGACGCGTCGGCAACCAGGGCGCTCGTCCAGGCGTATGCGTCGGAGGTGATCATCGCTACGTTTGCGTCCGCCACGTTCTTGCGGAGCTGTGCCACCTCGGCGTTGTCGTGCAGTGAATCATCGAAGGAGCTGCGCATGTCGTTCACCTTGCGGCCCGCGGCGACCATCCTGGCGCGGGCGGCTTTCAGGTCGGCGCTGTTTTCGGTGGCCTGCACTTCGATCGCCCGCGCATCGGAGGCATATTGCATTTTCAACTGGGCCATCGCCGTCAGTTCATCGCGGGTGGCGCTGTGATTGGCCCGGCGCGTTTCGAGCTGACTGCCCATCTCATCGCGCAGGCGAAGTATCTCGCGATAGCGGGCATTGTCGGCGAGCGACGCCATCACCTTCTCACGCGCGGCGGCGTAGTCAGCATAAGCGCGCTGCTCATCGGCTCTCGCGTCCTGGAAATCATGCGAATGCTCGAACCGCGCGACGATGCGATGGATGCCGTAATCCAACTCGCTCTGCGCCCGGCGGTACATGGTGCGGGCATGCACGGACATGGTGGCGGCGTTCGCCCACTCGCGCGTTTCGGCGCTGGGGTAATCATTGGCGTTGCTGTTGGGGGCACGCTCCTCGCGGGAGTTGGGCGACATCGGCCTGGAATCAGGCGCCGGCTTGGCGTCGTCGGCCCGGCTGATTGATCCGTAGGAGAAGACAGCGCAAACCGCGCCGGTCAAAGCTGCTGCACGCAATGAGGTAAACCGAAGCATCGCGAACCTCCGAGTGTGGGGTGCGAAACCCTGTTGTATTGCAGGCGTCAATCGCCGTGCCAGGACAATCATATCCATCAGGCGGTCGCGTCTGCCAACAAATCCTGCCGGATTTTCCGATGAGGCCGGATTTGCAGTTGATGCATAGTAAGCAGGAATTGACAAAAGAGAATGTGCCGATCGGCACAGGGGCGGCGGATTTCTGGGTTCATCAAAAGCCAGCGAGGACGGCCGATGGTGGCCGTCCTCGCTTGGGATGCAATTTTGATTGGTAGCCGAAGCAGTTTTTGCAGGCTCAATCGCGTCGTGGCCCGCCGTGGCCACGGCCACCACCGCCGCCACCGCCTCCACCACCGCGTGGGCCTCGGTCGCCGCCGCGGCCTCGATCACCGCCGCCGCCGCCGCGTGGGCCGCGATCGCCTCCGCGGTCATCGCGTGGGCCGCGGAATTCGCCGCCGCCCCCACCACCGTGGCCGCCTTCGTGATGTCCGCCGCGATCGTCGCCTTCACCGGCTGGCGCGCCGACCGGCTCCGGATCAGATTGGCCCAGCTCTTTCATTGCCGCCTTGCGGGAGAGCTTGATGCGGCCCTGGTCGTCCACCAGGATCACCTTCACCGGAATCTCATCGCCGACGTTCACGACATCGAGCACGTTCTGCACGTACTTGTCGGACAGCTCGCTGACATGGCAGAGGCCATCGGTCTCGGGCGCGATCTCGACGAACGCGCCGAAATCCTTGATGCTCACGACGCGGCCATTGTAGATCTTCCCGACCTTCACCTCGGCGGTCATCGCCTCGATGATGTCGCGGCACTTCTCGGCGGCGGCGGCGTCTGTCGAGGAGATGAAGACGGTGCCGTCGTCCTCGATATCCACCTGCGCGCCGGTTTCGGCCTGGATGCCCTTGATGTTCTTGCCGCCGGGGCCAATGAGCTTGCCGATCTTTTCCGGATCGATCTTGACGGTGAGAAGCCGCGGCGCCCACTTGCTGATCTCTGGCCGCGGGCCGGGGAGGACGGCCGCCATCTTGTCGAGGATGATCATCCGGGCGTCGCGCGCCCGATGGAGCGTGTCGCGGACAATCTTGTGATCGATCCCTTCGATCTTGATATCAAGCTGGACGGCGGTGACGCCATCGCGTGTGCCGCAGACTTTGAAATCCATATCGCCGAAATGATCTTCCTCGCCGAGGATGTCGGTGAGCAGGACGGCTTTGTTGCCCTCTTTCACGAGTCCGACGGAAATGCCGGCAACGGGCTTGGTGATTGGCACGCCTGCGTCCATCAATGCCAGGCATCCGCCGCAGCTTGACGCCATCGAGCTGGAGCCGTTGGATTCGAGGATGTCGCTGATAATGCGAACGGTGTAGGGGAATTTGTCGACGGTCGGCAGCACCGCGACGAGCGATCGCTCGGCGAGCGCGCCATGGCCGATCTCGCGCCGGCCGGGGCCGCGAATTGGCCGCACTTCGCCCACGCTGTAGCTGGGGAAGTTGTAGTGCAGCATGAACTTCTGGCTGTACTCTTCGATGAGGCCATCGACCATCTGCTCATCGGAGCTGGTGCCGAGCGTAACGGTGCACATCGCCTGCGTTTCGCCGCGGCTGAAGACCGCCGACCCATGCACGCGCGGCAGCACGCCGACTTCGCAGGAGATCGGGCGGATATCGGTAAAGCTGCGGCCATCGGGCCGCACGCCGGCGAGAATCGCCTCGCGTGTGACCTGCTCTTCGATTTCGCTGAACGCCGCCCGAAGCTTCTTGGCCTCGTCCTTTTGCGTGACGATGGCCAGATAAGGCGCATGCGGATCGGTGACGGCAGGAGCCATCTCCTTCAGCAATGCGTCCTGAATATCAACGACGGCGTCGGCCCGATCCTGCTTGCCGGGGCGGCCTTTTACTTCCCGAATCTTGCTCTCGACTCGCGCACGGACTGCGTCGAGCAATCCCGTGTCCATCGCCTTGATGTGGCCGACCTTTTCCTTGCCGGCTTTTTTCACCAGCTCTTCGATCATGCCGACGATTTCGACGATCGCCTTATGGCCGAATTCGATCGCGTCGGCGATGTCGTCTTCCTTCACCTCGCGGGCACCGACTTCAATCATGTTGACGGCGTTGCGCGTGCCGGCGACCACCACATCCATATCGCTGTATTCAAGCTGCTCGACGGTGGGATTGAGTACCAGCTTCCCATCGACGCGGCCGACGCGGGCGTGGGCGGTGGCGGAGGTGAAGGGGATATCGCTAATCGCAAGAGCCGCGCTGGCGGCGATGCCGGAGAAGATATCCGGATCGTTTTCATGATCGAACGACAGCACGTTGAGGTGAATCTGCACCTCATCCATGAATCCCTTGGGAAACAGCGGCCGCAGCGGGCGATCGACCAACCGTGCGGTGAGAATTTCCTTGTTGGTGGGCCTTCCCTCGCGCTTCATGAAACCGCCGGGAAACTTGCCGGCGGCGGCGCGGCGCTCGCGGTAATCGACCTGCAGCGGGAAGAAATCGATCCCCTCGCGCGGGTTGGCGCGTACTACCGCGCCAAATACAACCGTATCCCCATACTGAACCACAACGGCCCCGTCGGCCAGCTTCGCCAAGCTCCCGGTCTCAAGTGATAGAGTCCGTCCGCCTATCTGGCGCTCAACTCGGATGGCTTGCATGAATCACAATCCTCTGCGGCCTCCAAAATAAACCCACATCCCAAACCAGCGGCCTGTCAGAAGAAAAAACGGTGGAAAAAGTAAAAAGGAAAGGGCAGGGGAGAAATAAGTTGTCAGTTGTCAGTTGCCAGTTGTCAGTAAAATGCAGGAACGCAGACGCATTCACTGGCAACTGACAACTGGCAACTTATTTCTGCATTCACTGGCAAATGACAACTTATTCCCTGCTCATTCCTTTTTACTTTTTCCTTTCTTCTGGCCTTGCGGGCGGGATTGAAAATAGGGGCAGCGTCCGTGGACAGCCGGAGGCCTGTTTGGCTATGCGGAGCAGGCGGCCCCTTGAAACAAGTACCGCAAAACAAAAAAGTGCCGAGCACAGCCCGGCACTTTCATTAAATCCAAATTTATTTTCGCAGACCCAGTCGAGCGATCAACTGCTGATATCGCGTGCGATCGACGCGCGTCAGATACTTCAGCAACTGATTTCGGCGGCTGACCAGCTTCAGCAAGCCGCGCCGCGATGAATGGTCCTTCTTGTGCGCATCGAAGTGGCTGCGCAAGTCGTTGATCCGCTGGGTAATCAGCGCGATCTGTACTTCGGGCGATCCTGAATCCTTCTCGTGAACTTTGTAGCTGCTAACGATCTGAGTCTTCTGCTCTGCTGACATCGACATCGGTAAATCACTCCCAGACACCAGGCCGCCAGCCAAGGCCAGCGAGCCGGTCAATAATGGAAGCCGTGCCGCGCACGCGGCTAAACGGGTGGGAAGAGGGTAGTGGATAGGGTGGGGGATTGCAAGCTGACCCTAGCTTGCGATGGATTATCAAATCGCCTTTGCTTTCGCCCCAGCAATCCCAGCATCACCAATGTAGCCGGCATCACCACCGCCGGTTCCGGCGTGAACGTAATCTGTAATTGCGGCACAAATCCCGCGTTCGCGCCGCTGGCTTCACGCGTCCAGAAGGCTCGGTAGGTGCGTGCCGTGCTCTCGCTGGCGTTGATCAGGGCCCAGCCATTGTTGCTCGATTGGCTATCGAGCCAGCCTTGAACATCGGCAACCATCGCCGCGGTTGAGCCCCACGTGAAGGCGGAGTTCAGAGTCTGGTTCACGACTGTTGTCGCGCTGGCGGCGGCGGCGAAATCGCCGCCGGGCGTTGTCCAGCCGACTGGCGAGGCCGATGCGAAGAACCCGTCATTCCACGTCGCATCGCCAGGGTTGGCCGCCGCGCCGTTGCCGGTGAGGCTGATCGAAGTCACTCCAGATTCGGTCGTTCCCTCTCCCCAGGAATCGCTCAGGGCGTGCAGCTCAATTGATCGTGGCGTTGAATCGGCCTGTCCCCCGCCGCCGCCGGCAACCATTCCCAGGTAGAGCGTCAACTGGACCGACGTGATCGTCGATCCGGCTGGAACATGGCCGCCAATGTCAAACTGAAGGAGCGACCGCAATGGCAAGCCCGAGCCGTCGGTACCAGCAAACATCGCCGGCCCGGCGCCGTTGCTGTTGTTTGGATTGTTCTTGTAAATCGTCGCGTCCTTCGCAGCGCCGATCGTCACAACGCCCGCGATTGCCGCGCCGTTGAATTGCGCCAGACAAATCAGAATTCCCGTAATTCCTAACAGATTTCGCAACTGCATTTCTTCTCCCCAAACCGCGAGTGGCTACTTGGGCCCCGGCCATGCGCTGTTTACGACAAACCAACGGACATCCGGCCGCTGAGGATCGACCGTGCCGCAGCCGAGCTCAGCGCCGCTGTAGGCGGCGACATGTCCATCGAGAAAGCAGATGTTGGCGCGCCCGCAATGCCGCGCGTCCGGGCTGTATTGCGGCTTGCCGGGCACTGTGGAGCAATGGCCCGGCGGCCCATCGGCCATGAACGCCATCGACGAGGCATCGCCCAGCGAATCGAACCGATCGGGCGACGTCGCCTGCGTGGGGCTGATCCACATGTTCATCGCATAGTTGAATCGATGCGGCGTCGAGACTGCCTTGGCCTCGGGGCACACCCAGATGCCCGAATCGGGATCGTGGCCGAGTGCCGCGCTTTGCCGATACGGCGTCATCTCGATCATCGGCGGCAGCGCGTTAAACCAGTCGGCATCGCGATCGAGCTGCGTAGCCGCCTCCACGCCCTGACCTCGCCGCGGCAGGCAATTATCGTTCGACAACACATACTCATGCATCGCCAATGCCCATTGCCGCAGGTTGGCGGTGCAGGTTGCGAAGTTTGCGGCCTGCCGCGCTTTGCCGACGACGGGGATCAATAAACCCAACAGAACAGCGATGACGCCGATCGCGACCAGCAATTCGACGAGGGTAAAACCGTGATGGGGCCGATTTCGATCTCGCAAGCCAACCGTTGTATCGGCGGATATATAGCGGGTCAAGGAGAATGTGAACTGCGTCAATGGGACGGATCAAGATGAGTTTGAGTTTTCCGCCCCGCGCGCCCCGGTCATGCTGAGTGGTCACGTGCCTTGGGCGCACCCGCGGGGCATGAAAACGCCACGCGCACGCTGTCGCGAGCCCATGCCACCCGATTTTGCGGTAGGACTCGAACGGTGTGGCATGGGCTTGCGATAGCATGCCCGTGGTGTTCGTATACGACCGCCAACATTTTCAGAGCAAGTACTCGCAAGCTCCGGCTGGATTGGGCGAAACGGCCAGATGCTTCGGAGCTTCGTAGGGTCCGCCTTGGCGGACGTGATTCGGCGGCCCCGCGGAAAACACGTCCGCCAAGGCGGACCCTACGAAATCGCGCAACGTCATCACCGCGGCAGCGGCCAGAACGGATCTCCCGCCGAATCGAGCAGATGCTCCAACTGAAGCTGCAGATCGCGATAGGCGCGAAGGACGTGACGGCCGGCTTCGGTGAGCTTCGCGCCGCCGCCTTTTTTCCCGCCGGTCGCGGTGATCACAAGCGGCGTCGGCCAGCGATGATTCATCGCGTCCAAGAGCATCCAGGCGCGGCGATAGCTGAATCGCAGCCGCCGCGCTGCTTCGGAGAGTGAGCCGCAAGCTTCGATCTGCTCCAGAAGATCAGCGCCATGCTCGGTGATGGCAGCGCGGCCATCAGTTTCCACCCAGACCTGCCCGCGCAAGGATCGCGCGCTGGGCTTGGGCGTTTTAGATCGTCGTGCCATCGGCTACGCCTCTTCCGGGCCGCCGGTCGAGACGATGACTTCCGTCGCCTTGATGACAGCGATGGCGTCGCCGCCTTTTTTGAGCTTCAATCGTTTGACCGATGAGCTGCTGATCAGCGAGACGATTTTGTGTCCGCCGCCGATGTCGATGACGACTTCGCTCATCACCGCGCCGCCTTTGATGGAGACTACCTTGCCGGGGAATTGGTTTCGTGCGCTGAGGGCCATGGCGGGATTGTCGCATCGGAATGCGTCCATGACCAGAGATGGCGCGGGTTGATTTGTGAGCGGTGTGGCGCTCGAGTGTGGCGAATAGCATTGATGAGGAAGATCGAATGGAATTTGATTTTCCGCCCGACGCGCACCCCGTCATGCTGAGGTACTCCGAAGCATCTGGCCTGTTCTCGCGAGTGGCCAGATGCTTCGGAGTACCTCAGCATGACAGTTATTCTGACCTACTATAAACGCCTTCCCCCACGAAGATCGCCACAAATAAAAGTTACACCCCGTGAGCGGAGGGGATGGACCTTCGGTCCGACCACACGCGATCGGAAAACCAGGACCCAGCTAGCGCTACTTCTTATCGGGATTCATTCCGCTTCCGCCCAAACGCGCGGTGTCTGGCCATCGGGGAAGAATTCGACGTGAATCAGGTTTGGGTTGCAGCAGATGGGGCAATCCTCGACGTACTCCTGATCCGTTCCGCCGGATGGGTCGAGGGGGACGACGATGCTCTCGCCGCAGGTGGGGCAGGTGTAGCGGCCTTCGTCGGCAGGGCGGCGTTTTGGTTTGCGGCGTTTCATCGCGTGGTCATCGTAATTCGTCGAAATGCGTCGTGCGAGCGGCAGGGACCTGGCACCTCAATTGCGGTATCTCTGATTGAGGCCGCTATGCACAACAATGAGATCCATCTTCATCGTGCCGCTGATGGCACGCTGCTGGTAGGCGAGGCGGGTATCCGAATGGATGAGGTTGTCGCCGCGTTTCGCGAACGTCGATCAGTGGGAAAAGTGCGCGAACAAATTCCCGCACTCAAAGAGGATGAGCTGCGCGCGGCGATTGATTATGCGACTTATGATCCGGATGACTTGATGCCTAATTATCAGGTCGCCAGCTCTTACTGGCGCTTCCACGAATTGTAGAGCGATGCCTTAATCCCGACCGACCCCGCGGGCACGCTGTCGCGAGCCCATGCC
>DATBDZ010000247.1:0-6905 GCA_036276235.1 Humisphaera sp.
TGCGGCTGCGCCGCACCCGCGAAGCATGAAAAGTATTCTGTAGGGTGGGTGTACTCGCCCACCATGGCCGGAACATGGTGGGCGAGTACACCCACCCTACAGGGATCCGCGACATTTTCAGAGCAGGTACTCCGAAGCATCTGGCCGATTCGCGAGAAAGGCCAGATGCTTCGGAGTACCTCAGCACGACGAATCGCTGGAGTCGAATTGGTACAACCAGCGGCTGCCCTTCAAAGCGCCTGCTCGTTCGTCTCTCCCGTGCGAATTCGCACGACCTTCTGCACCGGATACACAAACACCTTCCCATCGCCCACCTCGCCGCTGCGCGCGGCTTCGATGATGGCGTTCACCGCGTTATCCGCTTCTTCCGATTTCACGCACAGCTTCAGCAGCACCTTCGGCACAAAGCCGACATCCATCTTCGCGCCGCGATAGCGCTCGGTGTGCCCCATCTGGCGGCCAAACCCTTTGCACTCGACGGCGGTCACGCCAAGGATCCCAATCTTCGCCAGCGCGCCCTTCACGGCGTCCAGTTTGTGCGGTTTAATAACGGCCTCGATCATTTGCATGAGCGTCTCCTCAATGAATATGTCTGTCGGCCGCCGGGCAGCCGGTTCCCACCTTAATCATACGCGGGCGTCCGCGCTTGCTCTACACATGATTGCTCGCATCGCCTTGGCTCTTTGCATATTCGCGCCGTCGATCTGTTCGGCCGCCGATCCATCGCTGAAGATCGATTCACCATTGCCGTACCAAATCTTCCAGCGCCAAAGCCGCGGCCAAGGGGTAATTACGATCGCCGGGCATGTTGAGGGCACCTCGTCGGCCGTCCTGGAATTTCGTTTCATCGAAAACGGGGCTGAAGGCTCAGCTCCAGGCGCTTGGAAATCGATCCCTTTTGCGCCGAATTCACACGATTTCAAAACGACTGCGACGATACCGGCGGGCGGCTGGTATACGCTTGACGTGCGCCTCCGTGAAGGTGATCGAACCGTCACGCAGGCGAGCGTCGATCGATTCGGCGTCGGCGAGGTCTTCGTTATCGCCGGCCAATCCAATTCGACCAACTACGGACCAGAGCCGCAGAAGGTGAGCAGCGATCACGTCGCTTCGTTCGATGGCCGAACGTGGCGAATTGCCGACGATCCTCAACTGGGCGTGCAGGACCGCAGCCGTGGCGGCAGCTTTTTGCCGGCCTTTGGCGATGCGATGTACGCAAAATATAAAGTGCCGATCGGTGTCGCCAGCGCGGGCGCAGGTTCGACCAGTGTCCGTCAGTGGCTTCCCAAGGGACACAAAATCGACGTTCACCCGACGACCAATTCCTACATCAAGGAAATCGGGCCAAACCAATGGGAATCGACCGGCCAACTCTATGACGGCTTGATTCACCGAATTCAGGCGCTGGGCCCGCGCGGATTCCGCGCGCTGTTGTGGCATCAGGGAGAATCCGACGCCGGCCAGGCGCGGGCGGGATTCGGGGATCGGCAGATTTCCGCCGAGCAATATCGGAAGCTGATGGAAGAGCTGATCGCCGATTCGCGCAAAGATGCCGGCTGGGATTTTCCATGGTTTGTCGCGCAGGCAACGTATCACAGCGCGGATGATCCCTCCGATCCGGAATTTCGCGCGGCACAGAAGTCGCTGTGGGATTCCGGCGTCGCTCTGCCTGGCCCCGACACCGACGCACTGGTCGGCGATCTCCGCGCCGGCGTACATTTCAATGCAAAGGGATTACAAGCCCACGGGAAGTTGTGGGCAGAGAAAGTTCAATTGGAGCTCGATGCAATGCTCGCACGAGAACCAGCAGGCCGAGCAGCGCCGCAATAGGGCCAACGCCCTATTCCCGGCAAACATCGGCCAATACATGCTCGGCGACAAAAATCGGAACATTTTGCGCAATCCCCAGCGCGATCGCATCGCTTGGACGACTGTCGATTTTCAACGTGTGACTATTTTGCCGAATGTGCAGGCGGGCAAAAAAGGTGTGTTCCTGAAGGTCGTTGATCTCGATCCGCTCGAGGCTGCCGCCCATGTTCTCGATCACATCCGCCAGCAGATCGTGCGTCATCGGGCGGGGCGGCGTGTGCCCCTTGAGCCGCCGATCGATCGCGGCGGCTTGATCGGTGCCGATCACGATTGGAAATGTCCGCTCCCCATCCACCTCGCGGAGGACGATGATCTGCTCAGCTTGCATTTCACTGATAATAATTTTTGCAAGTTCCATCTGGACCGACATCGACAAGCCTCCTGCTGCTCGATTGTAAGCATGCATGGGTGATGAGGGAAAGGAGCGAAAGGCCGGAGGAGTCAGGAGCAATCGAAAAGGAGTCAGGAGCCAGGAGACAGGAGCCAGGAGAAATCAAGTTCATACTACTTCACCTTCTCGCTTCTAACTACTGGCTCCTGACTCCTTCCGCACGGCTCCTTTCAAATCTTCCCTGACTACTGGCACCATTCCGAATTCGCCTATAATCCACCAAATGAAATACCGCCGTGGCACGGTTGCGGTTCGTTGGGTTATGATCTGCGCGGCGGTTTTAGCTTTGGCCGCGGGGGCGGGCGCGGTTGTTCACTATTCTCAGCCACTCGTGACGATTACTGAAGTTGTCGAAGGTCCGGTTGTCGAATCGTTCTATGCCACCGGCACTGTCTCGCCGGTCACCGAGTATCCGATCCGCAACAGCACGGCCGGCCTGCTCATCGATCTGAAAGTCGATAAGGGAGATCGCGTCACCAAGGGCCAGGTGCTGGCCATTGTCAGTGATCCGCAATTGCAACTGGCGCTGGACAAGGCCAAAGCTGATCTGGAAGAGAAACAGAAGCGGGCGGACGCGAAAACATCACCCGTCCTTGCCGAGTTCGATTCCAAAATGCAGGCGAGCCAATCGATGCTGGAAAACGCGCAGCGCGACGAGCAGCGATTGACGGATGTCGTCAATCGCGGGGCGGCTTCATTCACCGATCGCGATCGCGCTACCGATCGCGTCAAGGAACATTGGAGCGAGCTCGAATCGCTCAAAGCCCAAAAGGCGGCGATGCAGTTGCGGCTCGATACCGAGTTAAAGACTGCGCAAGCCGCGCTGGCCGCGGCACAGATGGATTTCGATCGGCAGACGCTCGTCAGCCCGATTGATGGCGTCGTGCTCGACCGCCCCACGCCGCGCAACTCGCGGCTGGCCATCAACGATCACGTCATGCAGGTGGCCGACGTACGCCCCGAAAACCTCGTGATGCGCGCTGCCGTCGATGAGGAAAACGTCGCCGAGGTCAACGTTGGCCAGAAGGTCGTGATGACACTCTACGCGTTCCCCGGCCGCACCTTCATCGGCAGCGTCCGCAAGATCTACGACAAAGCCGAGCCAGATCGGCGGACTTTTGAGATGGACGTAACGCTCGAGCCGGCTGACCCGAAGCTTGCAGCCGGCATGACCGGTGAGTTGGCGTTTGTGGTTGCCGAGAAGGACCGTTCGCTGGTTGCGCCATCTCAAGCGCTTCAATCCGATACGGTTTTCACCATCCGCGACGGCAAGCTCGCAAAAGCCGACGCCAAGATCGGCCTCAAGAGCGTAGAACGAATCGAATTGCTCTCGGGCCTGACGGCTGGCGACAAAATCGTCATCAGCCCAACCGCCGGCCTGGCCGAAGGCCAGCGCGTGCGAACAACCTGGATGGACCCGATTGTCGCCGCCCATCTGAACAAGCCGAAAGAGGTTCAGGTGTTTCGAGGATTTAACTGATTGCGCTGGTTCATCTCCATCCGCTACTTTCTCTCGCACAAGCGGCAATCGCTGGTGTGCATTGCCGGCGTTGTCATCAGCGTGATGATGTTCATTTCGATGTCGGCGATGATGGATGGGTTCAAGGACAAGTTCATCATCGAGACGGTTGAATCGTCCGGTCATATCACCGTAAAGGATGAGCCGCGCGAGACGCACACGCCGATTTTGGAGCAGGCGTACAAGGATCCCAATGCTTTGCTCGACATTCGCCGCGCAAAGCCGCGCGAGCAGGTGAAGAAGATCAACAATCCCTGGGGTCTGATCGGCAAGCTCAAACGCATGCCCGGGATTCTGGGCGTCGCACCCGTTGTCTCGGGAAATGTGATCGTCACCTTCGGCACCAAAACGATGAACGTGACGGTGCTGGGCGTCGAGCCGGAGCAGCAGACGCGCGTGACGACGATCGGCGACGACATGATCGACGGCTCCTTCGCCCGCCTGCGAACCAGCGCCCAAGGCGTCATCATCGGGCGCGGCGTTGCCGACGTGCTGGGCATCAAGCTCGATGATTCGATAACCCTGGCCAGCCCGACCGGCGGCCGCACGACCTCGCGCGTCGTCGGCATCTTCAAAACCGGCGTGACGCCCGTCGATTATGGCCGCGCTTACATGCTGATCAACAACGCGCAGACTCTGCTGGACAAGAAGAACATCATCAACGAGATCGTCATCCGAACGGATGATTACATGCAGGCGGAGGGCTACGCCACCCAGATCGAATCGATCTCCGGCTATCGCACGGAAAGCTGGCAGGAATCCAATGCCAACTTCCTGAAGATTTTCAAAATCCAGGACATGATCACCTACGTCATCACCGGTTCTCTCTTGCTCGTGGCGGCGTTTGGCGTCCTTAACATCCTCATCATGGCGGTGCTGGAGCGCGTGAACGACATCGCCATCCTCAAGAGCTTCGGCCTCTCCCGCGGCGACATCACCGTGATCTACATTTTCCAGGGTCTGGTGATCGGCCTGATTGGGTCCACCATGGGCCTGATCATGGGCAAAGTCGCCATCGCGGTACTGCGCAGAATACCAGTGCAAGTCGAAGGATTGATCAAAGCCGAAGGCCTGCTGATGAGCGACCATGCACGGCACTATTACACGGCGTTTTTCGCATCGATCATCGTCGTCCTGATCGCGGCGGTATACCCCGCCCGCCGAGCCGCCCGGTACGATCCGGTGGAGGTGATCCGTGGGGCGCATTGATGTGGATGCCGATCTGCTCGTCGGTGATGACGCGAAGACGCGGGGACGCGGGGACGCGGAGATTGAGGTTACTCCCCGTCCGCGCATGCCGGTGGCTCCGCGTCTTGCCTCAAATGGAAATGACACAACCGGCGCGCTGCTCCGCGCTCAAAATGTCCATCGCGTGCTCGGCACCGCCGACAATGTGAACCATATCCTCAAAGGCGTTTCGCTCGAGATCGGCCATAACGAATACATCTCGATCGTTGGCGCCAGCGGCTCCGGCAAGAGCACGCTGCTTTATCTACTAGGCGGCTTGGATCGCCCGACGCAAAATTTTGACGGCAAAGAATTCAATCCACCGAGCCGCGTTTTCATTGATGGGCATGACACATTCGCGATGCGAGATGCACCGCTGGCGTCGCTGCGCAACGAGAAGATCGGCTTCGTCTTCCAGTTCCATTATCTCCTGAAGGAATTCACCGCGCAGGAAAACGTCTGCCTGCCGATGTTCAAGCTCGGCAAGCTCTCGCGCACGCAGGCAATGGATCGCGGCGCTACGCTCTTGAAGCGATTTGGCCTGGGCGAAAAGCTCCGCCGCCGCGCCAACCGCCTGAGCGGCGGCGAGCAACAGCGCGTCGCCATCGCCCGCGCGTTAGCCAATGAACCAGCGGTCCTGCTGGCGGACGAACCCACCGGCAACCTCGATCGCCGCAACGGCGACCTCGTCGCCGAAATCTTCCAGGAGATCGCCGCCGGCGGGCAGGCGATCGTCATGGTCACGCATGACCTGTCGCTGGCTCAAAAAGCTCAACGCATGATCACGATGGAAGACGGGAACGTCGTGCGCGATGAGGCGATAGCGGCGGGATAAATCCCGCTTACTTTGCTTTTCCTTGCGCCTCATGGTCTCTTCGCGCCTTTGCGCGATCGAACTGCGCAAAGACGCAAAGAGACAAAGAGCGCAAAGAAGAGCAATGGTCAGGGCATCTCTGAATCAAATTTGGAGTTGTTAGGAGTGCAACTCCCCTTTATGAGTCTGTTGACTGCGTGGGAGCAAGAATTTCCACTTTGTATCGCGTTTTGTTTTCTTTGCGTTCTTTGTCTCTTTGCGTCTTTGCGCATTCGATCGTGGACCGATGGGAACCCAATGGAGAAAAACATGCCTTATGAAGATGAAATTCCGCCCCATGGAAACTTAATGGATGTGTCCGAAGAGCTGAATCTTCTGTCGCACGCGGTGATCGGCGCGGCGATTGAAGTTCACCGGCACTTAGGCCCGGGCCTGCCGGAAGAAGTCTACGAACGCGCAATGGACGTCGAACTGTCACTGCGCGGAATTCCATTCGAACGGCAAAAGCCAATCGAGATCGTCTATAAGAATGTCGTGGTCGGAAGAGGAAAGATCGACCTGCTCGTCGGTGGCCGGCTCGTCGTCGAGATCAAGACGGTCGACGCACTCATTGCGAAGCATCGTCTTCAAGCACGATCATACATGCGGGTCATCCACGAGGCGCTCGGACTCCTGATCAACTTCGATGTCGTGCTGCTGAAAGACGGAATCAGGCGTGTCATCGATTCAGATCCATTTTAGCACTTTCTTTGCGCTCTTTGTCTCTTTGCGTCTTTGCGCAATTCGGACTGCGTGAAAACAGAAAGGAAGCAATGGCGCCAGAAAGCGACCGGTCCGCCCCTTGAATTAAACTGGAAGCCAGTTGGCTCCCAGGACCCGCCGATTGAGTATGTTTTAAACTGCCACTGGTTTTCTTTGCATCTCAGCGCGATTGAATTGCGCAAAGACGCAAAGAGACAAAGAGCGCAAAGAAGAGCAAAGCTGGCGGGCGCTTCGGAATCAAACTGGGAGTATTCGGTTGCGACTCCTATTTCGCGGTGGGTTGACTATGTGGGAGCAGGAGTTTTCCAGGTTGTGTCGCGTTT
>DATBDZ010000248.1:0-39944 GCA_036276235.1 Humisphaera sp.
AACGTTTTCGTAATCATTTCGTTGCATTTACTCCCGTTGCATGTTTCATTGGCAATTCGATACATCAGGTGACTTACTCCTGGCGCGTTTTTCGATCAGTCGCGCGCCGGCAGTCGTCTAACGTAAGTCATCATTCGACGAACCCGCGCCATTTTTGAATCGCCATAGCGAATTCCTGCCGCGCACCATCGCGCAACGTTTGGCGCAACATCTTCGATTGTTGCGCTACCCGCGGATCATCTCCTCGGGCACGAGCGACAATTGCACCGTCTTTCTCTTGCGCGGCTTTGTTCGGCGGACGGTCGTGCGGGCAAGCCGCGGGAATCCCAGGCGAAGGTGAGCGCGCTGAAGGATCTCGCAGATGGATTGGCGCGTAGTCCCCATCTTCAGCGCGATGCGCTGCATCGGCCAGCGATACGTGTATCGCATGAACATGGCGCGGCGTTGTTTTTCGGTAAGCAGGTCTGTGTTCAAAAGTGTATCCCTCTATTATATAGCACGGCGTCATGTTTTTGTTCGGTTAAGTGACTGCACCATCAGGAGTTACGGATTTGCGCTAGCGGTCTTTCGCGCAAATAGCTGTAAAATAGATAGTTATGGATCAAGAATTAAGCCAAAATTGATCGCCTAAAAAGAAAAATCCAAAGATTTTTGGGGCAAGAAAAGAAGGGGTGCGTGAGGATCGGAATAACCCCTGCGGCGGCGAGGATTTGCGCGTCGCCGCAGACGATCGGCGGCGCGCGAAAATTTTTTTTATAACCGGGCGGGCGGCTAGGTGGGATCGGGCGGCGAGCGCGTCGACGGGCCGTGGCGGCTCCGCATAAGTGTTGCTCCGATTAAGGCCACCGCAATCAGACTGGGCAGAAGAACGGAGGTGCGCAGATGATCATAATACAGGGACGAAGAGGCGACTGGACCGGCGATCCAAACCAAGCTGACTAACGACGATTCGAGCGGGCGGGTCGGCGATCCGAATCTACCCGCGCTGTACAGCGACCATCCGACGGCGGCCACGGCTATCGCCGTGAAGCACAAAATGCGCGAAGAAGTCGAATACACTCCTACCAGGCTGCCCGTGCCGACCGCGACGAGGGCCCCGCCGCAGACGGTGGCGCGCACGCGCGCAACCCGACACCCGCCGACGAGTGCCGCGGGCATTACGGCACTGCCCAGCGCCGCGCTAAACATGGCTGGTGACATCTTCGCACATTCGCGCGCCACCAATCCGGCCACGGTATATGACATCGCGAGGACGAGCTCCATAAACAGCTCGACGACGTTGACACGGCCCCTGACGCCGCCTGTCGGTCGTTCTCCCCGTTCGCGTCGCAACGGTGCTGCGGGCACTATTAACGCACACGTTATTAGAAGTAGCGCGGAAATCGGCGCACATAATCCTAGCGCGCCTAGAGGCCTCGAACTAATTGTGTTCCGGGCCAAGGCCGCTGCAACAAGGCATCCGACTCCGAACCCGAACCCTTGGGCTCGGGCGCCATTCCGGGCAGAGGCCGCGTCGGCCAACTCCGTAGGCGCCGCCGTGAGGTCAATGAACCCGAGCACGACTAGCGGAAGCTGAAGCGCAACAAGGGCAGCGGTTGGGCTTTTGCCGGCCGCGACTGTCATGGTTAAATACGCCGCGGCACCCGCCAAACAAGCGACGGCATGGATTGAGGTGCTTCCGCCCTCCGGCGACCTAAAGGCCAACTGTCGCAGGAGGCGTCCGGTTGAGTAGCACGCGATTAACAGCCCGATCCGCACGGGGTGGCTCATGTCGTCGGTGTAGAATAGGAACGGAGCAATAAGCCCACCCCGCGCACCCGCCAAGCATATCCCGGGTCCGCCCGTAGTTGTTGATCGCATCCTCAGTGCCCACTGTTAGCTTAAAACTCCTCGCGACGGCTATTTGCAATGGACGAGGGCGACGCCAATGGCACCGACCCCAAGGCGGCATCATCGCCAGCCCACTCGCGGCCATCAAGCGCTCGGGCAGCTTTGTGCCTGAGCAGCAGATGCTCGGTCCGTAAGGCGGCCGCGCGCTTGTCCAACTCCAGCCTGCGCTCCTCCGCCGCGATTACGGCGGCGTGCGCTTGTTCTATCACCGGCGGTCGCATCGTGTTTTGGGCTTCGTGTAGCTTTGCCTCGGCGGCGCGCACCGCTTCGACCGCGACAAGCCCCGCGTTGCGGAGGTCGGTCAACTCGCGCTCATTTCGCCGCATAGCCGCCATCGCCTCCGCATCCTGCCGAAGATCGTCTATTCCTATCCCGAGCTCGTCCATAAGTTCAACAAGTCGAGAAGCGTTGGGTAAGGTTGCCGAAGAAAAACAGCGCGCATATGCGCTTTGGGCCCTGTCGAGCCGAGCTGCCGCGTCGAGGCGACGCTTGCGTAGGATTGCGGACGCCTGCGAGATAAGTTGCTCCATATGGATGCTCCAAAAATGAGGTAGATCAATCACGTCGTTCCAACAGCGACGAGCTGAAGGCTAACATAACACTAACAATAGATTTGGCACCTTGCAAGGCTTTTCTTTTTTCTGCGGGAGGCATCGGCTACCGATTATCGCGCCTGGCTCTAGATGACGAGCACGCCGAGACTTACAGGCGTGTGCGAATGCCACTTCGGGCGAAGTTCCGTAAAATAATGGGTTATGAATGCCGGGAAAAATCTCTAAATCCACCTGCGGAGGAAAAACTGGTCGATTCTCTGGTCGGGGATGTAAAGTGCGGTGCCTCGAAATATGGCGTACACTGCGTAAAGTTCGGCTCCGTGAACTACAGGCGCTTTGGTTACGTAAGAGTTTGCCATGAAGACGCCACCGGACCGCGACAATCACGTTTGACGAACTCGATCTACGGGGCATAATTGCCGAGCCGTCCGTCCAATATGTCGTGCAGCCCATGTCAACCGATACGACCAGAGCAACAGGTAACGTCCACGGGCCCCGCGTTCGCACCCCAGCGCAACGGCGGCCGGGCCGGCGCATAGCGCCGTTGGGTGACCCGGTTGACCATTCGAGCGGCATCTCGCTGCCCGCTGTTTTTCTGGCGTTGTTCGGGGGTATCGGGTTTGCCGCGCTGCTCGCCGGCGGCACCAACCAGCTCCTGGCCGCGCTTTACGTGTCTTTTTTGCTAGTGCTGCTGGCCACCGTGAATCCCCCGGTGGCGATCATGGCCAGCTTTGTCTACCTGGCGGTCCTGGGCGATAGCCGCCGGCTGGTCACCGTCAGCATGAGCGCGTCGTTTGATCCCATGCTGCTGGTCGGGCCGCTGATCGCATTTGTGCTGGCCACCCGCGCCTATCTCGGCGGACTGGTTGATCGCCGCACGCGCACCGCAAAGCTGCTGGTCGCGCTGATGGCCGTCATGTTCGTGCAGATCTTCAACCCGCTCCAGGGCGGAATTATCGTGGGCATCGGCGGAATGCTCTTTTACGTGGTGCCGGTGCTCTGGTTCTGGATCGGGCACGCATGGGGCTCCCAGGCCCTGCTCGAAACTGTCATTTTCCGCGTCGTCGTTCCGGTGGCGCTAATGGCGGCAATCCTGGGGATCTACCAGGCGGTCTACGATTATCTCCCGTTCGAACGCGCGTGGTTCGCGCGCATGCTTGTTTACAACGTCCGGATCAGCGGATCCACGTGGCGGCCGATGGGATTCTTTTCATCGTCTTCCGAATACACGCGCTACGTTGCCACCGCGATGATGGCTCCTGTCGCCGCGATTCTGGCCCGCCGCCCACGGGCATCGCTCGTGGTCGTCCCCGTGCTTTTCGTGGCGATCTTTTTTGCCGGTATTCGCGGCCCGCTTGTCGGTGCCGCAATGACATTGATGGTGCTCTGGGCCGTCCTGGGCCGAAGCTTGAAAACCAGCGCCGTCCGCATGGTCGTTTCCGGCGTGGTCATCTTCGGCGGGATGATCTGGACGCTCAACCATCTTGATCCGGCCGATATCTCTTCGTCGCCGCAGCTTACCAGTCTCATTCAGCATCAGATTGACGGCGTCGGCCACATGGAAGATGAGCACAAGTCATCGGGCATCGGCCACGTCAAGGCGATCTTCGGCGGCATCTGGTGGGGCCTCACCACCCCCTGGGGCCACGGCCTGGGCTCGACCAACATGGCCGGCGCGAGGTTGGGCGGCGATGTCGCAGACACTGAAGTCGATTTCAGCGATGCGTTTCTCTCAATGGGCCTGGTCGGTGGTGTCATCTATTTGCTGTTCATGGGCAGTATCATCCGAACGGGTTACCGCCTCTGGCAGCACACCCGCCGACCCATGTTCCTCGTCGTCATCTCATTCATGGCCGCCAATATCACGCGCTGGCTCTACGGCGGAGAGTACGCTTGCTGCGCCCTGGTTTTCTTTTGCTTCGGGTGTCTCAATCGCGCCGCCCTCGAAAACGGGATCGCCCGGCTCGTACCGCAGACGGGCCAAATTGGCCGTCCCAGCAGGCGGCGGGCGCGACGTGCCGCAACTCATCAAGTCGTCCGGGAGCGGCCATGAGAATCGCCTGGCTCGGACCTATCGGTGAAGTAGGTGGCGGCCCCAGCCTGGGCCTGCTTCTGCTCGAAAGCGTCTTGCGCCAAGGCGTCGCGGTCGATTATTTCACCGGTGAAGGCAAGCTTCCGGCATCGCTTGATGGATTTGCGAACCTATCGGTCGTGACCGTAAGCGGGTGGTGGCAATGGGGAAGGTGGTATAGCCGCCGACAAATGGCGGCCTTTATCTCCGGGGCCCTCGCCAGGGCGCAGGGGCATAATCGCCTCGCCACAATACTGCTCGATCGCCACCGCCGCCAACCGTACGACTGCGTGTTTCAGTGGTCATACTCGGAGCTGTTCAAACTTGGCCGCCATCTTGCGGAGCTGCCGCCGGTGATTGTGTATCCGGGGGTGCACGCCGCGGGAGAGCTGCGCTGGCATCGCCGTGAAAGCGCCTATGCGCTGAAATCAGAGCCGGCGTTAATGCATTATGCCATTCGCTGCATTCTGCGTTTTCGCAGCTTCATGCAGCGCCGGGAAATGCGCAAGCCCGCGCTGATCATTGGGCTGAGCCGCCGCTTCAATGAGCTGCTGGTTCAGGATTACGGCCTATCGCCGCAGCGCATGGCGCTGCTCTATCATCCGATTCGCGAGGCGGGCGAGACGTCCATCGTTGAGAATCGCCGCCAGCCCGGTTCGCCGATCAAGCTGCTTTTTGTCGGCCGCATCAGCGTACGTAAAGGCATTGAACAACTGGTTCAACTGAGCCATTCGCTCGACGACCTGGCCGGCAAAATTCAGATTGATGTTGTGGGTGATCGGACACAATGGTCAGATTACACGGCACATTTGAAGGAGCTCAATCCGCGGACGGCGCGGTTCCGGGGATCGATACCGCATCCGGACATGCCGGCCGTTTACGATGATGCCGACATCCTGCTGGTCCCGAGCATGTATGAGCCGGGCGGGCTGGTGGTCGGAGAGGCGCTGAGCCACGGCGTATGCGTCGTCGCCAGCGATGAAGTCGGATCGGCCGAGCCAATCGCCGGCGACTGCTGCCGCGTATTTCCCGCCGGCGACATGGCCGCGTTTGAGGCGTGCGTGCGGCGGCTCATCAACGATGTGACCGAAACACCCGGCTTGCGGGCCCGCGCCTCGGAAGAGGCCCGCGCGCATTTTGCGCCGGCACCAGCGGCCGCGCGCCTCTTAAGGCTGATGTATGTTTGCGACCGCCGCAAACCAACAGAGGGCGCAGCCGCAGTGGGTGTGCGATGATCGGCGCCGAACAGCCGCATAGTCCGCTGAAGGCAGACAGCGGCGAGCGAGCCGGCCGATACGTCACGATCGACGCACTGCGCGGGATCGCCGCCGTTTCCGTCATGTTTTGTCACGCAGTCGACAGCCCTGTTTCCGCGGGGCTCCATCGTGCCTTGCCCGAGGGATTGCTCGCCATGATGCTCAAGGGAGCAGATGGTGTCATCATCTTCTTCGTGATAAGTGGATTCGTCATCGCACATTCGCTTCGCAACGTAACGCTCGGTCCGAAAGGCGTCGGCCGCTTCATCCTGCGCAGACAATTGCGCCTGGATCCTCCGTACTGGGCCGCGATCGGGTTGACAGTCGTTGCGGCAGCCGCGCACAACCATTTTCGCCCTGCCACAGCTACGCCGTTACCGAGTGCGACGAACTTGTTCCTGTCAGCGATGTACATAAACCGGATACTCGGACACCCACGAATCGTGCCTGTCGCTTGGACGCTCTGCATCGAAGTTCAGTTTTATTTGTTCTTCATTCTATTACTCGCGGTCGGCGAGCACCGATCGAGTCGCCGCGGTCCGAGCCGCCGCTCTGTGACGCTACTAGTGCTTACGGCGGTTGGTTCACTCGCGATGAATCCAGCGGCGTTTCTAGGCGTCTCGATGACGAGCTATTGGTGCTATTTCGGGTGTGGCGTCCTTTGCTACTGGACCGTCACCCAGCGCACCCGACCCGCGCCATTGTGGCTCGCCGTCGCCGGCTTCGCGCTCGCGCTGGCATATTACAGATTTCCGTCCAGCATGATCGTTGGCCTCGTCACACTCATCAGCCTCTACGGCGCGGGGCGCATGGGACGTCTCTCAATATGGGGTTCGTCGGCTCCACTGCAGTATCTGGGTCGGATCTCGTACAGCATGTACCTAGTACATGTGGTAGTCCTCGATATGCTGCTTGGCGCGCTGTCAAAGACAGCGGCGACGCGCCCGCTTCTTGCGATCTGCGCAGCCTGCGTCGGCCTAGCCCTTTCGATCGGCGTCGCCCATGTATTCTACCTCGTTTTCGAGCGGCCGAGCATCGAGTTGGCAGCCCGCTTTAGAAGTCGCCCGGAAGTTCGCTATGCAGTTTCTGATGGAGCCCTCTTGGTCTCATGAGCATGACAACGCCCTTGAAAATCCTCGTCATCATGCACATGCGCTGGGAGACGGCCCACGCTAGGACGCCGAAGCATGGCTAACGCAATCACGTCGGGGCGTGTCGTAAAAAACCTCCTCGTAAAATCGCGCCTTGCTACGCTCCGTGCGGCCAATCGTATTTTTGGAGCAGTGCTTGGCGAGTTCTGCGCGGTTTGCGGTCACAAGTCGTTTCTCTATCGTCAGGGTGGCTTTCCGCCCGCCCTCAAAGAGGCCTGGGGGTTGTCGGATCAATGGGCGGAATGGTTTACGGCGCGTGAACGCCACTCGTGTCTCCGGTGCGGTTGCGCCCGGCGCGTGCAGCATTTTGCCGCGACAGCAGTCGCGGAGATCAACCGCAAGTGTGGACTTCACGCATGCTGCATGGACGAGTTGACACGCTCACCAGTCGTCCAACATCTCACGGTGGCCGAGATCAACTCCATTGGCCAGATGCACCCCTACCTTGCGCGTTTGAAAGGTCTGACCCGATCCGAGTATGGCAGCAAAGATCCGCAGGTTCCGCATGAAGATTTGGGCGCCCTGAGTTACGCGGACAACGCCTTCGATCTAGTTTTCACGAGCGAAACGCTCGAACATGTGCCTGACGTTCCAAGGGCCCTGAGTGAGATTTACCGTGTTCTACGGCCCGGCGGATGCCATTTATTCACGGTGCCCGTCGTATGGGAGCGACCCGCTACGAAGATTCGCGCGAAGTTCGATAACGGCGGGCTCGTTCATCTCTCGCCCCCGAGTTTCCACGGCGACCCAACGGCAAACGCGTCGGACTACCTCGTATTCTCAGAATTTGGGAGTGATATTGAGCATCTGTTGGCGGCGGCGGGATTCGAGGTTTGGATCAACCGCGATCCATCAAACCCAGCGATTGCGACCTTCGTAACCTATAAACCTGGTCACGCGAGCTCTCACGTCGCCGGTTGACGGAGGCTGTCTACGACGCATAATCACGCGGGAGAACCACAATAACGGTAGCCGTCGGGGATTCCCCGGCGAGCCCGATGAACCCGCGCATGATACGACTATGCTGACCTGCACGATAATGGTGCTGAACTGGAACGGCGAGAAATGGCTCCAAAGGTGCCTGCCGTCCGTCACCGAGGCCGCTCGTTCGGTGCAAGCGGCCGTAATGATTGTCGACAACGGCAGCTCGGATGAGAGCGAGAACCTCTGCCGGGCGAAGTTTCCGTCTGTTGCATTTAGCCGCCACGAGAATCGGTTTCTCGCCTCTTACAACGAAGCGGCCGCTGTTTCGGCAAGCGATATCTTGGTCTTCCTCAACAATGATATAGTTGTCGATCGCAACTTCCTGCTCCCACTATTGGACCACTTCCGGGGGCCGCGCGAAGTCTTTGCGGTTGCCCCGAAGGTCCTCTCCTTCCCGGTCGCACCCGACTCCCAAGTCGAAATGGAGGCGGAATCGTTATTATGGACAAGGGGCATGCTGCGGGGGAGGCCCTTCACCGCCAACGGGCCCGCGCTAACGCGGTTCTGCCTCGGCGGCGCGATGGCGTGCAGGCGTGATCGGTTCCTTGAGCTTGGTGGGTTTGATGAATTATATCTTCCGGGCTATCACGAGGACGTTGATATTTGTTGGCGCGCGTGGAAGCGCGGCTGGGCGTGTATCTACGAGCCTCGCTCGGTTGTCTACCACGCTGGCCACGGTTCAATTGAGCAGTCCCGGCGTATGACCGCTATCAAGTTGCGCAACGAGTTCCTCTTTCACTGGAAGAACCTCGATTCCGCCCGATTTGCGCTCGCACACATAGGCAATCTTCCGTTACGCCTCGCGGCGGCGGCCATCAGGCGCGACATGTGCCGCATTAAGGGATTTTTTTACGCAGTGGCCAAGGTGCCCGAAATGTGGGCGGCTCGCCGCAAGATTAGGGGCGTCGCCGTGGTATGCGACGCTGACTGCGTTAAGCAGATCAATGGAGCCTATGTCGAAGGGGCGAATAACAATGTCTAAAAGAGCCGAAGCGGCCGTTGAAGGTCGTGTGGGCCATTACGCCGAGCGTATCGCTATCGAGGGCACCGACCGTTATCAGATCCGCCTGCACTTGGAACGATACCGCTTCGCCGCCCGGTACGTCGACGATCAGGTTGTGCTAGATGTTGCTTGCGGCGAAGGCTACGGCTCAGACATACTCCACCGTGCAGGCGCGTTGCGAACGGTTGGATTAGACATTAGTCAGGCTGCTGTCGCGCACGCGACCGACCGATACGGGAAACCGCAGCTAGTGTTCATGCATGGAGATGCCCAAAAGCTCCCGTTTAGCCCGCGATCGTTCGGTGCGGTCGTCTCGTTCGAGACAGTTGAGCACGTCCCGGACTACCTGAGCTATCTGCGCGAGGTCCGGCGTGTTCTTAGCCCCGGTGGCGTCTATCTCGTAAGCACGCCAAATCGCCTCCGCGAATCGCCGGGCTGCGGTCCGAACGACCCCGTCCCAAATCCGCACCATGTTCGTGAGTTCACGCGAGAGGAGTTGCTCCCCATCCTCGGCAGCATGTTCAAAATCGAGGGCTTATACGGCCAGGGCCTGCTCCACCCGCTTTGGACACCGGTCAGGCTGATCGAGGGGTCCCGAGCAGTACGGAGGGCTCTGCACCGAATAAAGCTGTCGCGCTACCCCATCGGCCACATCGGGACGCGCGGCGTGAGACCTTGGTCGGGGCGCTACCGGGACCCCGCCTTCTTCATCGTCGTCTGTCGCGCGCCGGATTAGGCCTCTATCGGCTTAGCGTTCGGCGCGTCGCTCGGTGCTCGGCGAGCGCCGCCATCATTCGCTCGGCTATTCGAGGCCAGGCAAACTCTCGTTTGTAAAACGCCGATGCGCCGTTGCCGATCCGGGAACGCAATTCCTTGTCAGAAACCAACCGCGTCACCAGCGACCCGTACTCGTCCAGTGAATTCGCGTCCGCCAGCATGATCGATCGGCCATGTTCCGTAGCGAGAACATCGTCGGTGGCCCACCCCCGTGTTGCAACGGTTGGCAGCCCATGCTGCAGCGCCGCCATCATGGAGCCGCGCCGCGTTGAAACGCCGTCGCTAAACGGGGACAGAAATACGTCGACTACTTGGAGGTGACGCGAAACCTGGTCGCTCGGTAGGCACCCCATATTCCTTTCCGCGACACCAGCCATTAGATTGAGTCCCATAGCGGATGCCAAGGCGGCACCATCCGCTCCAATGTAAAGCAGCGTCTTCTTGCCCGGGATATGCCGTAGCGCGCCAGTCGCCGCATTGATCCAAGGCCCGTTACGAGCGGCGGAAACAGACCCGAATACGCCGAGCATCAGCTCCTGTGGAAAGATATTGAGCGACCGCCGCATCTCCTCGCGATTGACCGGGACCCTCGTGATATTTGACCCCACTGGAAGGTGGAGCACCTGCTTGCCGGGGAACCATCCCGCATACTTCCGTACCCACGGCTCGATAGAGAAGAAAACAACGTTAGCCGCACGGCCGAGCAGCTTGAATTGCCGGCGCTGCCACTGGCGCATTATCTTGAACTTCCAGCTAATCGGAGGGACAAAGTCCTCATGGAACATGACCGCCAGCCGGCAGCTAGGGTTATTCCGCAGCACTCGCAGGAGCGTCGATGGGAGATAAGGGTTTAGCCCCCATCGTCCGTAGCTGAACTGATTGAATTGCAGGACAATCCAATCAGGTGAATCCGCGGTAACGATTCTCTCGATTGCCTTCACGCTACGCCGGCGGCGCGGGTCAAACGCCTGAACAACTCTCACACTCGGAATTGGGTCATAATCGGCGCCTGTCGCGGTTAGCACGGTCACGGTAGCGGACTGCCCGATTTCTGCCGCGAGGAGCGCGCTGTAACTCCCAATGCCGTCCACCGTCGGCGGTAGTGCCGGCGCGATGATGTGGAGTTTCATGAGCCCGGTGTTCATTCAACGGATTCTGCGATAATCTGGTGTCAGCCGCAATCCGAACACCGCCGACCCCTTTGCGCCGCGTCGTCGACCGGACTTGATTGACGGCCTCGGCGCCGGCCGCATAATGCGATGGGGATAGAGGCCGAGCAGAGCGTTCGGCGCCAATCACCGGCGTCGAATTAAATAGGCAGCTCTTATGGAAATAGAGCCCATTGCCAGCGGCCGCCTGCGAATTCGCCTCGGAGGCTTATGGACCGGAAAGATCCGCCGCCGCTGCTGAGCCGCATTTTCCGCGGCAAGTTTAAGTCTGGCACACCCATCTATGGGCCGCGGTGTGTATGCCTGCGCTGGCGGCTACGGACGAGCGTTAGGATTGACGTTTCGCCGATCGCGCGGCGTTTCGCACCACCGCCCCCGAGTCTGCATTCCCCCGCCGAACCGGAAAATCACGCCATCGAGACGTGGACGACGCGGCTTTGGCTTGAATACGCCATCGGAGACATTGCCGCCGGGCTCTTTATAGACGTGTTTGTGTCGCCGCAACCGGAGAAGGTGCGCGTTGCCTATATATTCGGGGCGGTCGCTGTGGGCGGTGGGGATCTGGTCTTCCCGGCCTACAGGGCAAGTTACATGCTTAAGGGTATAAGGATGGCAAGTGGCAGTCTGCTGCCGGCGGAGGAAACCGCAACATCGTGGGGGATGATGTCGATGACACTACCGGTGTTCGAGTTCGCGATGTCCGAGATGGCGTCGCACGGACCCTTCCCGATGGCGGCCGGCGCGACGGTCAAACTCGATGAGAACGGCCGCGTGCGCACGCCGCCCGGTTGACGGAAATCAAATTAGCGGTCATAATCCTGGTGGAATTCTGCCATTTGGCGGAGCGGGTTGATCCGGCTGGTCGTGTCTGGGGCGCCGGTCAGAGCAGTAGCCGCTAAATCTCGCAAAAACTACCGATCTTGAGTCGAGGGGCTTTCCAAAACGAGCTGCCGAGGATTCTGCGTATCATGTCAACTTCTGACAGCGCTGTCTGCGATCTGGTCCCGCCGCAGACCCGCGCGCGCCCGCACATCGGATATCTCGACGGTATCCGTGGCCTTGCGGCACTTTACGTCCTCATCAGCCATGTCCAGGGATGCGCATTTCAGTTGGTGACGGCGAACGGACTGTTGATGCGAATCGCCGGAACGCTCGACTATGCAGTCCTGGGATTCGGCCACTTTGCGGTGGATGTGTTCATCGTTTTGTCCGGCTATTGCCTGATGCTTCCGGTCGCCGCTCGCCCGCAAGGCACGCTGAGCGGTGGCTTTTGGGGTTTCTTCAAACGTCGCTTCCGCCGCATTGTTCCACCCTACCTTGCCGCCCTTTTTGTAAGCATCGTCGTCAACTACGTCACGCCGCCGAGCGGCACATTACCGAGCGGCGCCGAATTGCTGTCGCATCTGCTGTTGGTCCACAATCTCGGGCCGTGGCACCATGCCATCAACGGGCCCATGTGGAGCGTGGCGGTCGAGTGGCAAATCTATTTTGTGTTTGCATTGTTGCTGCTTCCAGTCTGGCGGCGTTTTGGAGCGGCGGCATCGATTCTTTTTGGATTTACCGTCGGGCTGTTGCCGCATTTTCTTCTGGCCAGCTCGATGAATTGGGACTGGTCATGCCCTTGGTACATCGGGCTGTTCGCGCTGGGGATGTGCGCGGCGGCGGGACAGGGGAAGAGGCGATCGGACCGGGCGTCGTCGCGACCGATTCCCTGGGGCCTGGCAGCTTTGGCGGCACTTTCGGCCGCGCTGGGGATGTACTTTTTCCTCCGCGCTGGCTGGGAGCACGTGCACTGGATGCAGCCGATGCGGCGCGTACTCAAGAGCTCGCCTTGGCTGCCTGACGTGGCGATCGGGGTTTCTGCGACAAGTTTGCTTCTTTATCTGGCCGCGCCCGCGAACCACTCGAATCGCCTGCGAAGCTTCCTCGAGCACCGCCTGATCGAGCGGCTTGCGCTCATGTCATATAGCCTCTATCTGATCCATCTGCCGTTCGTCTATTTGGTGTACATACTGGTGAAAAGGGCTGCCATGCCGCAACTCGTCGGGTATGTGCTTCAGATAGTTGTTGGTCTGCCGGTGGGCCTGCTGGCGGGCTGGATGCTTTATCAGACGGTCGAGCGGCGTTTCCAGTCCAGACCGGCTGCACGCCCAGCGTTGCCGCTCGAAGTTCCAGGCTCTCAATTGGCGGCAGTGTCATAAATTGGTGCCGGTTGACGAAGCCAATTCAGAGGTCATAATCCGGCGAGGATCGCGCCGTGAGGGCAACGGGCTGGTTGGCCGGACGAGTGATGGGGATCGGCTGACCGATTTAACCGGCAAATCCGGTGTAAGCTGTCGATATTGAACCGACCGCATTTTGGCCGCGTAGGGCCCTAAGGGTCTGATTGTCATGTCGTCTTCCGACGTAGCTATCGCCATCCGAGGCATATCGAAGGCCTACAGAATTGCCCACGGCGCTCAGAAGCACTACACCCTTGCCGAGGCGGCCCTCGCGCGACTTAAGAACCCGTTCGAGCGCCCCTCAATCGAAACATTCTGGGCTCTGAAGGATGTGTCGTTCGATGTGAAGCGCGGCGACGTGGTAGGGATCATCGGTCGCAACGGCGCCGGGAAAAGCACGCTGCTGAAGATCCTCAGCCGCATCACCGAGCCGACCGCCGGCGAGGTTGATCTGTATGGCCGCGTCGGCAGTCTGCTTGAGGTCGGCACCGGCTTTCATGCGGAGTTGACCGGCCGCGAAAATATCTTCATCAACGGCGCGATGCTCGGCATGCGAAAATCCGAGATTCGTGCCCAGTTCGACTCCATCGTCGACTTCAGCGGCGTCGAGAAGTTTCTCGACACGCCCGTCAAGCGTTATAGCAGCGGAATGTATGTGCGGCTGGCCTTTGCCGTCGCCGCGCACCTCACTCCGGACATTCTGATTGTTGATGAAGTGCTAGCCGTCGGCGACGCGGCCTTTCAACAAAAGTGCATCGGGAAGATGTCTGAAGTTGCGCGAGGCGGACGTACCGTTCTCTTTGTCAGCCATAGCATGGCCGCCGTCAGCAATTTGTGCACGGTCGGCGTGGTTCTGGATTCCGGCCGCGTCGCGAAGATCGCCGAAACTTCCGTGGCGATCGCCCACTACAACGCTTCCGCGCGTGTGACCGCCGGCACAAATGGTGACGTCAGTTCCTTCCGCCCCTCCTGGGCGCGGCCGGTCATCAGGTCGGTGCGGCTGATAGACGAAAATGGAGAGACGGCCTCCCATATCCCGCTTGATTCGGATCTGACTGTTGAGATGGTTTTTGATACCGGCCCCGGCGCTCCGCTAAAGAACCCGGTGATGGGCCTTGTCGTCAATCACCTCACCTACGGGTCCGTCGGTGGCGTAAACATGATGATGACCGGCCCGGGACGCGCGCGGGCCGATGGCCCGGTAGCGCGAGCCAGGATGCAATGCGTGCTTCGTCGGCCGCGGCTGGTTCCCGGATCGTACCATTTGGACATCTGGCTCACCGATGGACACGAACGTGTCGATATGCTCGCCGGCTATCCCCGGTTTGAGATCGAAGCGGCGGACGTCTACGGAACCGGCCAGGCACCCCGGTCGGACTTGGGAGCGACGTATTTCGAACCCGAGTGGACGATGGAAACTGTTTCAGAGATGGTACCAAGCCCTTAAAATCAATACGGGTCGCATGCGTCCGTATGCCCAAGAGCCCGCTGGATGCCCGTCCAGCCCCTGCGTCGGGAAACCTTTACCAGCAAGTTCCTCGCAAAATAGGGTAATCTTGCGGCCATGCGACCCATGCTGGCGGCCGACTCGATCATCGAGAGGTCCTTGCGCGTAAAGACCACGAGACTCCGAACGCTCGTGGTGTACCTGAATCTTCGGTTGAGCAAGTGGCGACGCAAGATTGCTTTGGTCACGCCGACAGACGAGAAGCCGTCGTGAATGCAGACAGCGCCGCCCGTCGCCACAAGCGGCTCCCATCCATCGATGTCGATCAGGACGGATGGCAGGTCGTGGGCGCCATCAATATAACATAGGCCTATCCTGCCGACATTAATTCGGGAAAGCGCCTGCTCGCTTGTGCCCCGAAAGACCTCCACCGAGTCAGCGACTCCCGCGCGCGCTAGATTGTCGCGAAAGATTGACTCAGAAGACGCTCCGCCGCCCCACCGTGGATCAATGAACGGATCTATCGCAAAGACACGAGTGCCCTCCGGCGCAGCTTTGGCCAGCAGAATCGTCGATCGCCCCCGGTGGCTGCCAATCTCAACGATGTTCGTAGCTGCCGGGATGCGACGAGCCGCATTAAATAGCTCCATCGCCTGTCCGCGAGACATCCATCCTTCGAGGCCGCAAACTGTTCTCCATACCTCGTCAAATTCGCTCATGTGCGCACCTTCAGTATCATCGACAAGTTGCCGCAGTTTCAACCCGCAGCAGTCTGCCTAGAGGCCGGCCAAGTGGACCGAGCGGGGGGTTTGAATCACCACGCATCGTCGTGAAACTTCTTCGCTTGGCAGGAGGGGCAGAGCCAGTGCTCGTGATATCGGTCGCTCCGGAGGTTACCACATCCTTCGCAAGGGTGCCATTGCTGGTCGCGCAACCAGTCGCGATAGGCAAACCAAAGGACGGCTATGAGAGCGAGGATTGCCACTGCCGCGACCACATACGTGCCGTAATCGTCGGGCATGCGAGGTATTGTACTGCCCGAGCGAATAAATGCCTATGTCGCGAAGCCCCTAGCAAATGTCTACGTTTTGGCGAAACGGTCGTGACAACGTTGCAAATGTATGTGATCGTTGGGGGCGGCGCGACCACGCACAGCCGACCCGCTTCGGTCATCCGGCGGTTGACGAATCTGTTTCTCAGCGCATAATGTGGTTAGCATTCACTGTCAGGGCAACGGGCTGGTCGCCCGGACGAAATCACGGGGATCAGCTGACCGATTTGACCGGCAAATCCCATAAAAGTTGCCGATATTGAACCGACTGGATTTCGACGCGTAAGGCGCTGAGGGTCTGATTGTCATGTCGTCTTCTGATGTTGCCATCGCGGTGCGGGGCCTTTCCAAAGCCTATACGATTAGGAAGGGCGCCAATGATCACAACACCCTTGCGGAGACGATGCTTGCGCGCGTGCGGCATCCGTTTCGCCGGCCCGCGTCCGAGAGGTTCTACGCGCTCAATAACGTTTCGTTCGAGATCAAAAAGGGTGAATCGGTTGGGATCATTGGGCGCAACGGCGCGGGAAAGAGCACTTTGCTGAAGGTGCTCAGCCGCGTGACTGAGCCGACCGCTGGCGAGGCGGATCTTTATGGCCGCGTCGGGAGCCTGCTGGAGGTTGGCACAGGGTTTCACTACGAGTTGACCGGCCGCGAGAATATCTTTCTGAACGGCGCGATTCTTGGCATGCGCAGAGCCGAGATCCGCAAGCGGTTTGACGCCATCGTTGATTTTGCTGGAGTTGAGAAGTTCCTGGACACGCCCGTCAAGCGCTACAGCAGCGGGATGTTCGTGCGGCTGGCGTTTGCCGTCGCGGCGTACCTTGAACCTGAGATTCTTATCGTCGACGAGGTCCTCGCCGTCGGCGACGCTGATTTTCAAAAGAAGTGCCTGCGAAAAATGGGCGAGGTGAGTCGCGGCGGCCGTACGGTGTTATTTGTCAGTCACAACATAGGCGTCATCCGCAACGTCTGCACGCGCGGGATTGTGCTTGGCCGCGGGTCCGTCGAATTCGACGGAAACGCCCTCGACGCCGCCGGCCACTACATGTCAACGTTGTCGGCGGCGTCGCGGGAGCCGGTCGCGGATCGCACCGATCGTTCCGGCCGCGGATCGATCCGGTTCACCGATGTGGAGGTCCGAGGGTTCGTCGGCGAGATGTCGGCGCCACTTACCGCCGGGAGCCCCGCCGAATTTGTCTTTCGTTTAAGCGGGTGGAAGCCTGGAGTCACAATCCATCTCATCATCTGCGACGGCAACGGCCAGATGATCGCGCACTGCACGCCGGCCAATACATCGCGCGACGACAACATCGAACGCGAGAGCGCGGACGGCTGCGAAATCGTTTGGGCGACCGACGAATTACTTCTCACCCCCGGATCATATTCGGCAAATGTGTCGCTGTACGTGGAGAGCGTTCTCGAGGACAGGATCGACGCGCTCGTCAACTTCGATGTATTGCCCGGCGTGGTGCGCGGCCGCGCATTCTCCTCCGTTAGCAATCACGGCTGCCTCGCCCTCCCCCATCGGTGGTCGGTGCGCGGGTTGGCCGCGGAGTCGGCGGCATGAATTTCGAACCCGTCGTTTGTCCACTTTGTGATGCCGCCGCTACCGTTGTGGCCAGGGCGTACCCCGGCTACCAGCCGCCGGACACATTCGACATAGCAGCGTGTAGCCGGTGCAAAACGTCATTTGTTCTTGGTAGCCCGCGAACAGCCCACATTTACGATGCCATTTATCGACACGCCGACCGAGTGCCCGGCTACGACCGGTATGCAAAATTCGCGGCCGAAGCAGCCCGCTCCGCTTCCCCGCTCGACTATCTGGCTGGCGAGGATCTGGCGTATTGGGCGGTCCGCGAGCGGCTTCGAAAGCGCGGGCGAGATGCTGGGGCGCGCATACTCGAAGTTGGATGCGGGCTTGGCTATTTGACCTACGCGCTGAATCGGCACGGATATAACGCCACGGGACTCGATATCTCCGAGAATGCCATTAAGGCCGCGACCGAGCGCTTTGGCAACCACTACGTATGCAGTGACGTCCGCCAATATGCTGACTCGCACGCCGGGAAGTTCGACGCCGTCGTACTGACTGAGGTCATCGAGCACGTCTCCGATCCAGGGCCGTGGCTGGCGACTTGCCTCCGGCTTCTGGCGCCGGGGGGCGAATTGATCGTGTCGACGCCAAATCGCGAAGCGTGGGCTAACAACGTGCCGTGGGAAGTCGAAGCGCCGCCGGTCCACCTATGGTGGTTTTCGCGCCGGTCGTTCCAGGTGATGGCTGCTAAGCTAAATTGCGCTCTGTGCTTCGTGGACCTCCGTGATGCACCCGGGGCGCGCACGTGGCATCGCTGGTCAATTGACGAGGTTGAGCTTCTCGGGCGTTGCCCGTTGCTCGACAAGAACGGGGAAGTCGATCTGAAACCGCCGCCCGTCCTTGTGCGAAGGTCTCTGCAGTTCCGTGTGCGGCGGCGGGCGCGTTCAGCCATCCGAGGCATGCTTGGGCGGCTTCGCCGCGGACCCAGCCCGCGCATTTGCGCGGTGATGAGCCTGAGTGAGTGACGGCGCGGGATGATCCTGTGGATCCCGCGCACGACAGATGATGACGACAGTCACCATTATCGTTCCCACTTTCAACCGAGCCGAGACAGCGCGGCGGGCGGTGCAAAGCGCGCTCAATCAGAGCCATCAGGATTTGGAAGTCGTCGTCATTGACGATTGCAGCACCGACGATACGGAAGCGCTCATCGGCACGATAGGCGATAATCGCCTCAGATACATCCGCCAGTCGCAGAACACCAACATGCCTGCGAGCTGGGACGCGGGTCTGCACCAAGCGCGCGGCGAATTTATCGCGTTCCTGGGTGATGACGATTTCCTTTTGCCGGATTTTGTCGCGCATCGAGTTGCGGCGTTTCAAGAAGACCCGGCGCTCGCGGCTGTTTTCGGGCGGCATCAACGGATGCATGTCGGAACCGACGCCGCGCCATGGGTGCCCCAGGAAGGTTGGACGATCGCCACGGCCGATTGCGCTGCGGCCCTCGGCGCTGCGCTGACCACCGATTGGTTTATTACATCGACGATGTATCGCCGCGAGCGAATGCTTCGTCCGTGGCGCGCGGCGCAGAACGATGGATTCGTGTTTGATGTGGGACTGAACGCGCGAATCATTCTGGGCAATCACGGCGGCGTGCGGTTTATCCCAGACCAAGACGTTGTGGTGTCCGTCCACAACAAACAGGTGAGCGCGACCAAGGGAGAGCTGATGCTCCAGCAGAAGGCGACGCTCATGGAAACGCTGCTTGCCGCGCGGCCGACGCCTGCGCTGGCGCGCGCGATCCGCAACGAGATCGCCGAGTGGCATGTGACATGGGGGCGGGCATTGATCCGCGCGGGAGACCTTCCCGCCGCCCGACGGCACTTCATGATCGCCGCCGCCGCCCGGCCCCTGCGTCGGCACACGTGGATGCAGTTTGCGAAGTCGTACATTGTCTCACTTCCGATGGGACGGCGCTTCGTGGCCGAAGCGCCGATGGAGAGGAGCTGAGGACGATTGGCCCCAAACACTACGCATCCTCGCCCGGGTGAAGCGACGATCAGTTGCGGCACGGGCTACGGCGGCGGCGGGCTGGGACAGCACCTGGCGCAGGTCGTCGAAGAAGCGCGCGCCGCCGGGCGGCTGTCGGCGTATTACGCCGGCGCGATTGCGCCGGGCGATGCGGCCGGCCGCGTCATCCCCCGCTCCCCACTGCTGGGTCTGGCCGGCTATACGCCGCTGCGGTTTAGCTGGGCGCGGACGCTGCACCTGGGAGCCGAGCTGTTTGACCGCGCGGTGGCCCGTTCGCTGCGCGGGCCGATCGATACATTTGTGGGGTTTGGAGGGCTGAGTCTGCACAGCTTCCGCCGCGCCCGCGAGCTGGGGGCCAGGCGGCTGGAGTTGCACGCAGCTAACAGCCACGTCGGGAATGTGATGCGGCAGCATGCCCGCGCTCTTGCGGATTACCCGTTCGACTCGCCGTGGATCGGCCGCGGTCAGGTCGCCAAGACGCTCAAGGAATACGAGCTGGCGGATCTGATCTGGGTGGCATCGGAATACACGCGGCAAAGTTTTCTGGACGCGGGATTCCCGCAGTCGAAGCTGGCGCGATTTCATTTGCAGACGGCGGCGCGATTTGTGCCGCCACAGACCCGCCCGGACGACGGAATCTTCCGCGTGGTTTACGTCGGGGGGCTGACAGTGGGCAAGGGCGTGCCGCTGCTCGTGCGCGCCTTTTCGCGATTGAAGAATGAATCGGCGAAGTTGACGCTCGTCGGCGGCGTCAGCAGCCGCGGAATGAAACGATTTTTGAAAGAGGCGATGGCGCGCGATCCGCGCATCGTCCTTGCGCCCGGTGACCCCCTGCCGCACCTGTGGCAGGCGGACGTGTACGTCCACCCTACCTACGAAGATGGGTGGGCGTATGCGCCCGCCGAGGCGCTTGCGTGCGGCGTGCCGGTCATCGTCACGCACGACACCGGAATGAAAGAGCTCGTTCATGAAGGCGAGAATGGATACGTCGTGCCAACCGGCGATGAAGATGCCATTCACGAGGGGTTGAGTTTTGCTGCGGCACAACCGGCAGAGCCGATGTTTTGACGACGCGCGAGATTCAACTTGGGAGACCCGAACGTGAGTGACGAAGCGCCTAAGAATAGCCCCCCGAAGGCCGGGCCCTCATCCAGCCTGGAACGGCTCGCATTCATCGAGGGCATGCGCGGCCTCGCGGCAATGTACGTGGTCTTCTTCCACGTCGTTGTAATCTATTACGCACAGTTTCAGGGGTGGATGCGGCCCGGGTTCGTGTGGATGACGCATGGGCATTGGGCGGTAAATGTCTTTATCGTATTATCCGGATTTTGCCTGACCCTTCCCTTGGCCCGATCACGTTCACTTATGTTGGAGGGAGGATTCGGCAGGTATATGACCCGACGTGCCGTCCGCATCCTTCCTCCCTATTACGCGGCGGTGGTACTTTCATTGCTCGCACTCGTTCTGTCGGCTGATGCGTGGCGCTGGGTTCGTGGGATGCCCGTCGTCCATCCTGGGTGGGCGTCGGAGTTCTCGAAGGGAAACCTGATATCGCATGTTTTGCTCGTTCACAACTTCACGCGGTGGGCAAACGCTCTGGACGGGCCGATGTGGAGCGTCGCCACCGAATTTCAGATCTACTTCTTTTTTCCGTTGCTGCTACTTCCGGTTTTGCGCAAATTTGGGAGGACAGCTTGTGTTCTTGCGGGTGTGGTGGTGGGTCTGTTACCCGTTTGGCTCTTCTCGCTTAATTCGCAGGCCGCGGCGGCTCCCTGGTACCTCGGGCTTTTTGCGATGGGAATGGTTGCAGCGGACATCGGGTTCTCTGTGAAAGCGCCGTTTGAGTCCCTTTATCTCCCGGCGGCGATACTAGCGGCTTCTGCGGCCGTGCTGCTCGGCTGCCGCTACGGAGAAGCGGGGTGGTGGACAATTCCGGAGGACACGCTGATCGGTGCTGCGACCGCGTGTTGCCTCGTTTGGAGCACGCGGTCAGAAAACCGGCGAAAGATGCCCGTGCGCTGGCTCGAGATGAAATTGCCGGTGTGGCTCGGCACGTTTTCGTACAGCATTTACCTGATGCACATGCCGATCATTTGGAAGGCGCGCATTTTTACAGACCGGCTTCATCTGTCACCGTTGCGCGATTTTGTGCTGAATATAGGATTCGTCGTACCGATCGCCGTCGGCGGCTCAATGATTTTCCATGTGTTCTTCGAACGGCCGTTCCTGCGTCGAAAGCAGACGCTTCTTCGGGTCGCCGTCGAGCATCGGTCAATCGAACCCGACCCGCGCGCGGTCCTTGGAATCGGACCGTAGCGATACTTTTAGGAACTGCGGCCTTTTTTAAATAGCTGGATGTCCAAATCCTTTAAGATTCTGTTCATCATGCACATGCGCTGGGCGCGCCATATCGGCGCGCCGCGCGTCAGCTTTGAGCTGGCCGAGGAGTTCCGCGCGCTGGGGCACGCCGTCGATAAATTTGACATCGAAGATGCGCTGGGGCCGCAAAAGGGAAAGCTCGCAGGCTACTTCCACGAAACGCTTTTTGCCCGCAAGGCGATCGAGCACGTACGCCGGCACGGCGCCAAATACGACGTCATCCAGGCGGAGCATGGGAATCTGCCGATCGCCAGGCGAAAGCTGAATTTCCGCGGGCTGCTCGTTGCCCGCACCAACGGCCTGGCCCATTTCTATAACGACTATGAACGCAAGATGCAGGAGGAGGACCGCCGCGCCGGCGTCCGCAGGGGAACGATCGCGGGTAACGCGATGCGATGGATCGCGGCGCGCGCGGGCGGCGGCATGCCATACGTCAACCGGAGCTTCGCCGCCGCCGACCTGATCATCCTGAGCAATTCCGATGAGCTTGAGTTCGTGAACAATAAGCTGGGTCTGGGGCATAAGACCCACCTGGCGCCCAACGGCCTGAGCGAAGCGCGCTTCGCGGAGTTCGAGGCCGCCGCAGTTCCCGCGGCCGCGCGGCTCGCGAAGCAGACGGTCGCGTTTGTCGGCGGGTGGGGACGGCGCAAAGGGTCGGCGGAGTTCCCACAGATCGTCCGGGGCGTGCGCGAAACTTTACCGCGGGCGAACTTCTTGCTCCTGGGGACCGGCTATGGCCCCGATGAGCTTCTCCCGCAGTTTGCCGCCGAAGATCGGCAAGCGATCCGGATCGTGCCAAGCTTTGACCCTGCGAAGCTTCCATCGTTGCTGGGGAGTGCGGCGATCGGGCTGTTTCCCAGCTACATCGAAGGATTTCCTTCGGGCGTGCTCGAGATGCTCGCCGCTGGATTGCCAACGGTGGGCTACGATGTGCCGGGGACGCGGGACATGCTCCGTCAAATGAATGAGCCCATGCTGGTAACGCCCGGCGATGTTGCCGCCACGGCGAATCGTCTGACGGACCTATTGCGCCGAACGCCGGATAACTATCTCCATCTGTCGCAATGCGCGCGTACGACGGCCGCCGGATTCTGCTGGAAGGACATCGCTCGGGAAATGCTCGACGCATTTGAGCAGAAACTGGGCACGTTGCGACGCACGCACGAGACAAATCTCATGACGCCCCTAAGCCAGGTTGGAAGCGATTGAAGAATTAGAGCAGAACATGACAGCCGCGCCGGCAACAGAAATCCTCAATGCTCACAAACCGCGGCCGACATCCGGCGGCCTCGCGCCGACCCGTTTCTCAACCATGAGGTCGATGGCCCTGTGGATGTGATCGAGACTTTGACCCATGAACGAATCATCACCTCAAATCAGCGTCGCCCTGGTGACGCGCAACCGTCCGGCGAGCCTGGAGCGCACGCTCAGGTCATTGCGCGCGCAGGACTCGGCGCCGTTTGAGGTGGTCGTGTCGGATGATTCGGATGAAAACCAGGCCGCCGCCACGTGGGCGCTCGCGGAGCAGTTTTCGGCGCGCTACGTGCGCGGCCCGCGCCGCGGCCTTTACGCGAATCGCAATCATGTCGCTCTGGCCTGCCGCGGAACGCACATCCGTTCGATGGATGATGATCATGAATTTCCGCCCGGGCATTGGCGGGAGTGCGAGACTGCCGTGGCGATGGATCCGAATGCCATCTGGATCATCGGCGAATTCCGGCCGGGCCAGCCGGTTGTTCTCCCGATGGTTTCGCCCGGGCAGCTCAACGGCCGCGGATTTTCTTCGCCCGTCGAGGATCGGCAGAACAGTTGGGCGATCTCCGACGGCGCCAGCATCTATCCGCGCACCGTTTTTACCGATGGAAACAGATTTGCCGAGGATTTTAAGTTCGGGGCGGCGTATCTGGAGTTTGGCAGCCGGCTGTATTGGCTGGGCTATCGCATGCGGTTAATGGAGCAGACGTGGGTCATCCATCACATGGACGAGAACAATCGCTCGTTCATGGATCGGCAGATGGATCTGGCTTCCAGCGCATTCGCGATGTTCGCGCATGCGTTGCTCTACCAGCCATCGCTGGGAAATTGGACCAAGTGCTCCGCCGAGGTGGTGAAGCGCTTGATTCGCGCCCGACGCGACTCGGCAGCGCACCTCGCCGCCGGCTGGAGGGCCTATGCGCGGCGGCGCGCAGAACCCCGGCCGCTACGGCGGGCATGAAACGCAACCATCTGTTACCGACGACCGACAACGCCGCAGACGGCAAGGCATCCATGGAAACGAATTTGAACATCAACCCACGCCCGGCGCGCCTCGCCTTCATCGAAGGGCTTCGGGGCATTGCGGCGATGTATGTCGTTATTTTTCACATTACACATTCCTACATTCCCAATCTCCCGCCTCGAGTGCGTCCGTGGCTCGCCTGGACCGAACACGGCCATCTGGCCGTTGACGTTTTCATCGTCCTTTCCGGTTTCTGTCTGATGCTCCCGCTGGCTCGATCGGGAACGCGGCAACTCAACGGATTTAGCCGCTTCATCAAACGGCGGGCCACGCGAATCCTCCCTCCTTACTATGCCGCCCTCGCGTTCTCGCTGCTTTGCCTGGCGCTATCATCCGACACCTGGCGGATGCTCCATGGCCGCGCGCCGGTCCATCAGGGATGGGGAAGTGAACTGACGACCGGCGATTTGCTCTCACATCTGTTCCTCTACCACAACTTCACACAGTGGTGGCTCTCGCTGGACGTCCCGATGTGGACCGTCGCGACCGAGTTTCAGATTTATTTCCTGTTTCCGCTCTTATTGCTGCCGCTCTTGCGCAGATTCAATCGACCGGGGCTGGCGATCGTTGCCATTGGTTTGGGCTTGATCCCTTTGGCATTTGGCCCGCTTGATTTTTGGCGGCGATCTTGTCCGTGGTTCATCGGACTGTTCGCGATGGGGATGATAGCGGCGGAAGTGGCCTTGAGCGGCGAGTTGATCCCATGGATTGCCGCGCTGTGCGGCGCATCGGCGGTAGCTGTCGCGACGCCGCTCATCTGGCATTTCGGCCACGAGGGAAGATACATGGCCCCTCAGGATATTTTGGTCGGGATGGCGACGGCTTCGTTTCTCGCACTTTGCGTGCAGCCTTCGTCCATCATCGCCGCTCCGCGCGCCCTTCTTGAGATGAAGCCGATCGTGTGGCTTGGCACCTTTTCTTACAGCATTTACCTGATGCACACACCAATTCTTGCGAAGGTCCGGCCGTTCACCAACCTGCTGCACCTCTCGCCGCTTCCTGAATTCATCTTCACGATGCTCGTGACGGTTCCTATCGTCGTCGCGGCATCCTTCGCGTTTTATCTCGTTTGTGAGCGGCCCTTCATCTATCGAAGGCCCGCGCCGGCTCCGGTCGAGCCGGAGGTCAGCCTGGTTGCCTGAACAGCTTGTTCACATTGCGCATGATCTTGTCGATCAACGGGAGAACGGAAGCAAAACGAGGATACTCATTGCGAACCTTGTACTTCAGCTCCTCGTACGCGGTCTTTTCCTTCCAACTGCCGTTGCAAAGATGAATGGCATATGATCCGTCGTTGAGAAACGCAGAGTTTCCGACGAGCACCTCGGGTTCCAAAACGATCATATTATCATCAAGCAATTGTCTGGCGGCGTCGTACCGGTACCCGTACTTCTCGGCGATTTTTGAGATAAACGGGCCGATAATAAACTGCTCGCAGGAAGGATTGCCATTGGCATCGAGCAGGTGTTTGTCGTGGTAGAATTCCAGGCAATCCTTCAGCAGTTTGCAGCCAGGTGCCGCGCCCACGATCGCCGCCTGGATGTTGTGCCCATAGATGTAGGCATTCGGATCGAGCGGCACTCCGCGGGCATCGAGCTTGGCCCGCTCAGCTTCCGTGAAATTGTACGGATGAATCTCGTGTGACGTGAATAGGTTGTATTTGAGGAACTCGTCGAACCGGTTGAAAATTCTCACGTCAGAATCGAGATAAACGCCTCCCTCAACGTACAGCGCATGCAAGCGGACGTAATCCGCGACGAACGCCCACTTCTTTGCGGCAAATGCTTCCTTCACGAACGGGACCGACCCGAAATCGAAACTGTTGGCATCCCAGAGCCGCAGTTTGTAATCGGGCATGACCTCTTTCCACGTGTTCACGCACCTCGTGAGAAAGGTTGGCATCTCCTCGCCGCTAAACCAGCAGTAGTGAATGACTCTTGGGATTCGATCTTCGATCATATGAGTGAAACGTAATTCGCGGTGACGTTTGAATTCTCGCGAAACGGCACGGGGATGCAACGGTACGAACGCGGCAACCGTGCACGCGCGGGCGACTTTGCTTATGATGGGAATGGGATGAACCTCATCGATCGAATCGAAAATCGCCAGGCCGTCGTCGGCGTGATTGGGCTGGGCTATGTCGGCCTCCCGCTGTTGGCGGCGTTTCATTCCAGCGGGTTTCCCGTCATTGGATTCGATGTCGATCCCAATAAAATCCGCATGCTGATGGCGGGCCAGAGCTATCTGGCGCATCTGGGGCCGGAACTGGTGACACGGCTCAAGAGCGGCGGACGCTTTGAAGCGACTTGCGACTTGTCGCGGCTGGGCGAGTGCGACGCCATCATCAGTTGCGTTCCAACGCCGCTCGGCAAACATCTGGAGCCGGATCTTTCCTACGTCGAGCAGACGGCGACCGACATCGCCAAAACGCTGCGGCCGGGACAATTGATTTCGCTGGAATCGACCACCTATCCCGGCACCACGCGCGAGATCATGCTGCCGCGGCTCGAGGCCCGGGGCCTCAAATGCGGCAAGGATTTTTTCCTGGCGTATTCGCCGGAGCGCGAGGATCCGGGCCGGCGCGATCACAGCACGCAGACGATCCCCAAGTTGGTGGGCGGCATCGACGCCGAGAGCGGCCGCCTTGCGACCGCGCTTTATCGCAAGGCGATCAAGCAGGTGATTCCCGTTTCCACGGCGGAAGTGGCCGAGGCGGCGAAGATCCTGGAGAACGTTTACCGCGCTGTGAACATTGCGCTGGTCAATGAGATGAAAGTCGTCTTGCAGGCGATGAACATCGACGTATGGGAAGTGATCGCGGCGGCGGCGACCAAGCCGTTCGGGTTCCAGCCTTTCTATCCCGGCCCCGGCTTGGGCGGGCATTGCATTCCGATCGATCCGTATTACCTCACATGGAAAGCGCGCGAATTGGGATTGGCCACACGGTTTATCGAGCTGGCCGGCGACGTGAATCGTTCGATGCCTGACTACGTCATTCAGCGCGTCGTGCTCGCGCTGAACGATCGCGGCAAGGCGATCAAAGGCTGCCGTGCACTGGTGCTTGGCCTGGCGTACAAGCCTAACGTCGATGACGTGCGCGAGAGCCCCAGCTTCGAGCTGATCGAAAAGCTCGAGCATCTGGGGGCCCATGTCGATTACAACGATCCGCACGTGCCGACCACCCACAAGATGCGCAATTACGATCTGAAGATGCACAGCGTGCCGCTCAGCGGGCCGATGCTGGTGAAGTATGATTGCGTCGTCGTGGCAACGGATCATGCGGCTTACGACTGGCAGTTGATTGCGGATCATGCGCAGCTAATCATCGATTCGCGCAACGCGCTGCGGGTCGTTACCGGGCGGCGCGATCATATCGTTCAAGGATAAGCATGACTCCCCTGCCTGGCCGGGACATCCGATGAAAATCCATTTGGTGGCCCCCGCTCTTCCGCCGATCTTCGATGGGATCGGCGATTACAGCGCGCACATCGCCAGGGAATTGGTTGCGTCGGTGCAAGTCACTGTGTTGACGACGACCACCGCGCGGTGCGATCCGATCGACGGAGTTCGGATCGTTCCCACCTTCAATACACGGCATCGGCGCAGTGTGCGGAAGATCGGCCAGATTATTGCGGACGACCGGCCCGATTGGGTCGTGCTGCAATTCAATCAGTTCAGCTACGGCAGATGGGGGCTGAACCCGTGGCTGCCGCTGGTTTTGCGAAAGGCCGTGCGGAAGAATCCTGGCTGCCGACTGGCGGTAATGTTTCACGAGGACTTTGTCTGGCCGGCGAACTGGAAGTTCGCCATCATGCAGCAGTGGCAACGCTGGCAGTTCAAGGCCCTGGGCCGTGCCGCACACCTGGTCTTCTTTTCCATCGACCCATGGGTGAAAAAGTACGGCGGCTGGTTTCCCGGCAAGCCGGTTTTGCATTTGCCCGTGGGCTCAAACATTCCAAAAGTCCAAATCACCCGCGAAGAGGCGCGGCAGCGACTGGGGATCAAACCCAGCCAAATCGTTCTGGGTCTTTTCGGATTGGTAAACGGCGGACGCAATGCCCAATGGCTGACAGCAGCAATCGAAGCGGCGAAGCAATCGCAGCGCGATGTCGTTCTGCTTTACATTGGCGCGCACGGTCAGGTTGTGCGATCAGTCGCAAGCGGAAATCCGATCATCGCGGATGGCCCCTTCCCCGGCGACGAAGTCTCCCGCCGCCTTGCGGCGATTGACGTATTTCTCTCCCCCTTAGGAGACGGCGTGTCCACACGCCGAGGTTCGATGATGGCCGGATTGCAACATGGCCTGGCAACAGTCGGCACACGCGGTTGGGCCACCGACGACATGCTCGCCGTCGAACATCAACGATCCATCATGCTGGCGGATGTGAATTCGCTGGAGGAGTACAAGTCGCTCGTGAGTGAGTTGATCGAGGATGGACAATTGCGCGAGCAAATCGGTAAGGGCGCCGCAGCGCTGTACGAGAGGGAATTTGATTGGCCAAGGATTGCCGCGCGCATGCTGGATGCGCTAAAAGCAGCTTCAGCGGCGGGATGAGTCCCGGCCAGCCTTCGCGAATCGGCTACACGCTCCGGCGTACCGGTTGTTACAGCTGGGAACGGATGCGCTCTCAGAACCCTCTCCCCTGTACTCAGGGGAGAGGGCAGGGTGAGGGGACGAACGCGTCAACTTGCGAACCGCGCCGTATCGCGCCCCGCTGTCCCCTCACCCCAGCCCTCTCCCCCGAGTACAGGGGAGAGGGAGAAGACGCGCCTTTCATGTTTTGCAGCAGTGCCGATGGCACGTAACCACTCAGCATGACAGTCATCGCAACAAAATTAGGGGCGGGATTATCCCGCCCTTTGTTGGCCCGCGACCGTCAATGCAACCCCCCTTCCAACTCCCCCATCTTCGACCCGCACTGACACACAAACGGCTTCAACTGATGCGGCCGAATCGATGATGGCTTGCGCAGCTCGATCACACACCCACACCGCGGACAAGCAAAGCGATCCCCTTCCTTCGGCGCGACCGGCGTCGGCGCATCCAGCGGAGAACTGTTGCCTTCCGCGTCGGTTACATCGGCCTTGCGATCCAGCGCCAGGTTCACCAATTTGTCGGCCAGCTCATTCTTATGGCGAAGATTGTGCTCGATCTTTGCGTGATCGAATTGATGATAGAGAAACTGGGCCTCGTCGTAGAGCACCCTCATATCCGGATGCTTGACGCGATATTCGCCGCGCATTTGTTTGATGATCAATTCGCTGTCGCCGCGGATGAGGATTGATTTTGCGCCCAGTTCTTTCGCTTTCTCCAGCCCGGTGATCAGCGCGCGATATTCGGCCACATTATTCGTCGCGCGGCCGATGCAGCGGCCGAGCGTGAAAATCGGCGTTCCATCTTCGGCCCGCAAAACAACCCCGATTCCCGCCGGCCCCGGGTTCCCACGGCTGCCGCCGTCAAACTCAATGGTGATGCGCTCGTCCATGAGGGCAACCTAGCAGGTGATCGAAGTGGGTCAACACGGGGGGCGAATGAAAAATGTGAAAGGGGGGGTGACAATTCGGCGAGGAGCCTTGTCCCCTCCTCCGATACTCGCAACATTTTGCTTGAACAGTTTAACTCAAGTTGCCATCTGCAATTCCAACACAGAATTCGAGACAACCGTCATGCTGAGGTACTCCGAAGCATCTGGCCGGCTCGCGCGAGGCAGCCAGATGCTTCGGAGTACCTCAGCATGACGGTGTGCGAAGACAGTGGACAAATATTCCAGCAACCGCAGTCACTTATTGATCAATCCCTCGGCTTCGCGACGGAGAATTTGAAATACCGCGTAATTCTCGACATCGCCGAGATTCTCGACGCCGGGTTGCGGAACGGTAGTCTTGATTTGCTTGACGACCTGATCGAGTTGTTTTTTTGCGTCCTCATCGTGCCCGAGCTTCGCGTTGGACATCGCGGCGATGAGTTGCGCGGTGAGCCTGCCCGGTCCATTGTCCAACGAACCGGCGCGGGATGAATCGGCGATGGCCGCCTCGTAGTGGCCGGCGCGATAGTCGGCCAGGGATTGCGTCAGAAGAAACCAGGGAAGCAGCGATTTGTTGCCTCTCTGAACCGCTTGTTGCGTAAGCTCCAGCATGTGATTGACATCCCCGATCGGCGGTGAGGAAAGCAGACAAACCTTCGCCGTTCGCTCCCCGACCACTGGGGCCGAGCCGGCGGCGAATCGATCCAGCATCTGCTGGGCGGTCTTGCGATAGGCGGCATCGTCGCCGGCGTTCAATTCCAGACACGCGCCGATGTAATAATTCCAATGACCTTCCGGGTCGAGTGCGCGAGCGCGGGCGAAGTCGGCGATCGCTTCCGGAAATCGTCCGAGCCGCGCGCGAAAAATCGCGCGGTCGCTGAGGATCGATGGATCGTCGGGATGCGCCGCCAGCTGGCGATCTTTTCCGGCGAGCTCCACTCTGACGGCTTCCATTCGCTGGGTCTTGGCGCCGTCGGCATCGCCCAACCGTTCCATGTCAGTCGCAAGCGACCGCAGTGCGTCGGCGGCCGACTCTTCCATTCCCGGCGTCTGCCGATATCCCTCGAACGCCAGTTGATGATATCGCGCCGCAGCGGGGTAATCGCGCTGTTGGGTTGCGATGGCGGCCAGCCCCTCGTAGGCCGCGCCGGCAACCGCCGGATAAACGTGGCCGTCGGCTGTCTGTGAGGTGACCAGCGCGGCGTTGAACTGCCGCTGTGCTGCTTCGGCATCCTTGGCCGACAAATAGAAATATCCCAGCGCAATGCGGCACGCGATGAGCGTATCCGGCTGATCGCGCAGCCAACCCTGATCGAGCCGCGCCACCGACGTGTCCAACCGCACCCGCGCTCCGTGTGCGCCGCCGAAGGAGAAGAGCAGATCACGCAGAAAGGTGTTGGCGTTGTCCGTCTGCGCCTTGGCATTCTCGGCGGCCTGGCGCTGCTGGCTTTCCTTCGCCTCGGCGATTCGTGCGCGATCGCGCTCGGCGCGGGCGTGGAACATCGCCAGCGCCGCAGCCGTGATACCAAGCAGGAGCGCGATCAGCACTGCCGCCGCCGCGCCCACGCCGACGCGATGCTTGCGGACGAATTTGCTGAGCCGATACGTAAACGCCGGAGGACTGGCGAGCACCGGCTCATCGTTCAGATAGCGCCGAATATCATCCGCCAGAGCGGCGGCCGAGTCGTAGCGGCGCGTGCGGTCCTTCTCCATCGCGCGAAGGGTGATCCAATCCAGATCCCCGCGCAGCTCGCGGGCCAACCCGCGCAAATCGGTGTTGTGGCGGGCGGCGGTTTGCGGCGTCGCCGGCCGCGCAATGGTTAACAATGTGCTGGGCTTGGGCGGCTCGGTTTCGCGGATCATCCGCGCCATTCCCTCCATGCCCGCCTTGCGAAGCTCTGTCGGATCAAAAGGCAGCGCGCCGGTCAGCAATTCATACAGCATCACGCCCAGCGAGTAGACATCCGTGCGCGTATCGACATCCAGCCCGCTGGTCTGCGCCTGCTCGGGCGACATGTACTCGGGCGTGCCGACCAGCGATCCGGTCTGTGTGTAGAGCGTGCTCTGAGTGAGCTGGGTGTTGATCGCCTTGGCGATGCCGAAGTCGATCACCTTGGGAACGGGCTTGCCATCAAAGAGCGTCACCAGCACATTCGACGGCTTCAGATCGCGATGAATGATCCCCTTCTGATGCGCATGATGCAGCGCTTGGCAGACTGCGATGAACAGCTCCAGCCGCTGCCGCGTCGAAAGCTTGTTCTGATCGCAATATTCCGTCAGCGAAACACCCGCGACAAACTCCATCGCGAAGTAAGGCCGTCCCGATTCGGTCATGTCGGCGTCGAGCACTTTGGCCACATTCGGATGCGACATCAGCGCCAGCGCCTGCCGCTCGATGTCGAAGCGCGCGACGACTTCACGGGTGTCCATCCCCAGCTTGATGACCTTGAGCGCCACCAGCCGCCGCACCGGATGGCGTTGCTCGGCTTTGTAAACGATGCCCATTCCCCCTTCGCCGATCTTTTCGATGATGCGATAGGGACCGATGGTCTGAGGATCGGAAGTGGAGAGAATTCCCGGCGTTTGCGCAGGCCCCGCCTCGGTCGGCAAAACCGTCATCCGCTGCGCGCTGTCATCTGACAATGGATTGCCCTTCAATTCGGCCATCGATCGAGCCCTCACGGGAGATGCGTCTGAACTGACGCAATGAATTATCACGTGGGTTTTGTGCAAGTCCAGCGGCGTCGATATGACCCGAGCACTCACTTCGCCGAGCGCGCGGTATTATTCCCTCCCTCGGTACTCCGGGGGAGGGCTAGGGAGGGGGTTCGCGTAAGTGGCGCGCCTTCTACACAACCCCCCTCCCCAGCCCTCCCCCGGAGTACCGGGTGAGGGAGCCACACTCGGCGCGAAAACAACAACCGAACTATAATCCCCACCATGCCGCAAATGAGCTGGAATCGATTCGCCCCGCGGTTGCGCAAGGTCGTCTTTAGCGCGATCGACGAAACCCGCCAGCGCGGCTCAACCGAAGTCGATGCCGACGATCTGCTGCTGGGCGCGCTGCGCGATTTGCAGAGCGCCGCCGTTTTCGTGCTCGATCATAGCGGCGTGTCCGTCGGCCAGCTTCAGGATGAGATTCGAAAGCTCTTCACGGCAAATGATAATGCGAATGGCCACTCGTGGCGGCTCTCGCCGGCCGCGCTTCGCGTCCTTCAACAGGCTGAGGAAGAATCGCGCACGTTGAGCCACGGGCATGTGGGAACGGAGCATCTGCTCTTGAGCCTCACGCGTGTCTCCGCCGGGGCGGCGGGTCGCGCACTGGATCGGCTGGGCATCACCCACGAAGCCGCGTTGCGCGGTTTGCGGGCCTGGCAAAGCGCCAGCATGGCGAGGCGGGCGGCGGTCGCCCAGCCGGCGCGGCTTCCCAGAGCGCTTGGCCGCGCCTTTGAAAAGTATCTTCGCCCGGCGACGCGCAAGCTGCAGATGGCGTACAAGGTTTTCATCCGCAAGAGCATCGGACATCCGGGATTCGCCACCAATCCGTATCCGCTCTATCGCGCGCTGCGCAGGGAAGGTCCGGTGCGGCGCGATCCGATGATGCCGGTCTGGATCGTCAACGGCTACGAGCAGGTGCAAACGGTATTGCGCGATCCGCGGTTCTGTCGCGATCCGTTCTCGGGCGACAACCTTCCCGATTCGATGCGCCAAGAGCTGCGCGTCGATGAAGATTCCAACGGGTCGGCATCGACTGCCGAGATCTCGAAGATGCAACTGCTGTTTCTCGATCCGCCGCGGCATACGCGGCTGCGCGGGCTTTTTGCGAGGGCATTTACGCCGCGCGTTGTGCAGGGATTGCGGCCGCGCATTCATCAGATCACGCATGAGCTTTTGAATCGTGTGCAGGCGAAGGGGCAGATGGATCTGATTGCCGACCTGGCGTATCCGCTGCCGACGATGGTGATCGCGGAGATGCTCGGCTTTCCGCCGGAGGATTACGAGAAGCTCAAGAAGTGGTCGGACGATTTCGCGGCACTGGTTGGATTAAACCCGAGTGCTGAGCAGCAATTTCGTGCCGGCGAAAGCATCGAGCAGATGCACGAATATTTTAAGCCGATCGTCGCCCGCCTTCGGTTTCGTCCGGAGCAAAATCTGATGAGCGATCTTCTGGCGGCGGACGAAGCCGGCGATCGTTTGGGCGATCTGGAGCTCTTCGCCAACTGCATTTTGCTCCTGGCGGCGGGCCACGAGACCACGACGAACCTGATCGGCAACGGCATCATGGCGCTGCTGCAAAATCCAAAGCAACTCCAGCTTCTGCGAAGCGATCCGACTCTGATGGGCCCCGCGATCGAAGAGCTGCTTCGCTTCGACAGCCCCGTGCAATGGGCTTCGCGCGTGGCGCGGGAAGAGATCGAGCTTGGCGGCAAACGGATAGCCGCCGGCGATTTCGTGCTGGCGTCGCTGGGCGCCGCCAATCGCGATCCCAATCGTTTCGATCGCCCCGATGTGCTGGATATCCGCCGAGCGGATAACAAGCATCTGGCCTTCGGCCAGGGCATTCACTTCTGCCTCGGGGCGGCTCTGGCCCGCATGACAGATCGCCATCGAGGCAATCCTCGCCCGACTGAAAAATCTGCGACTTTTGGGCAATTCCCGGTTGAAGTGGAATAAGTCGGTGGTCTTTCGCGGCGTTTTATCGCTGCCGGTGGCGTTTGACGCGTGAATACGAAGAAATGTTCACCACGGAGGCACGGAGGCGCGCTCGATGTTTGGCGCCACTCACCAAGTGCCGGATCGCGGGTCTTAAACGAGGGAGCGGATTGCAGATTATGCAATTGTTGGAATTGGCTGAGTTGAACGACATTGCTTTGGCTCGATCTCGTCAATTTCGTGAGATGTTCGAGCGTGTCGCCGCTCCGTGGTGATGATTCCTGCATTTTGGTTCCATTTTTGCGAGAATTGCTTACATTATATTTGCGGGTTGTCGGGTCCTGGTTTTAAAACAGTTTCGGCAGAGTTGCTTCGCTGGCCGGCTTTGATGGTCGGCCGATCCCTGGAGGGCCCGCCGGGAGAATGTGACGCGAGGCAAATCGGTCGGGTGAAAGGGAAACAGTTATGCGATCCATGATGTCCGGTTGGAAGTCGCTGGCGATCGGGTCGGCGGCGATGGCGGTTTTCTCGGTCGGCCTCTGTATTGCCGCCGATGACACCACGCCAAAGATGACGGTCAAGGAAGTAATGGAGAAGGCCCACAAGGCGCCTCAGGGTTCTCCCCCCAATAGCCGGGACTTCCTCGCGGCCAAGGTCGCCGACGGCAAAGCGACCAAGGAAGAAGTCACGACGCTGCTTGGCTACTACAAGGCGATGGCCGCCGACGAAATGCCCCAGGGCGCGCCGCGCGGAACACCCGAGGATTGGAAGAAGCGCACGGGCGCTCTGGTCACCGCAGTCGAGACGATCGACAAGGGTGACAAGACCGCCGGCCAGGCCGCCCTGAAGACCGCGATGGACTGCCGCGGCTGCCACATGGCCTACCGCAAGCCACCCGCTCGGCGCGGGGCTTAGGTTTTGCTGTTAGTTTCAGGATTAGAAATAAGGCCCGGCGATCACGTGATCGCCGGGCCTTACCGTTTCCGTCACAACGGCGTGCGCGCATTCACGATGTTCACCAGGAGCTTTAGGAGTTGTAGAATTCGTCGTCCAGCACGCCATCTTCTTGGGTCAATCCCAGTCGCTCCCGCAGTCCCTTCGTATATCTTTTATGCACCGTCTGGCTGTGGGTCGGGACTGGATAGGAATAAATGCCCGTTGCCCGTTGCCGAAAGAACATGGTGTGCGAACCTTTGCCGCGCGAAGAATCTTCCCACCCACCGTATTTGGTCACGGCGCGGCGCAAGGCGGACAGCTTCATCCGGCGCTCTGCCATTACCTGCGTCCCCCCGGTGCCGATAACTGATACCGCGCAAAAACGGCCAGATGTACCGTTTGAGCGACCGGATTGAGGTATCGCCGCAGTGCGGACGCCGAGCTAAGCCATGATTCTGCCGATGCTTGCGGATTTGCCTTTACAATCCTGTTCGTGGCATGTATTTTTCTAATTCTAAAGTTGAGTCGATGCCTTCTTCCCCCGACAAGAGGAATAGCTCTATTATTCACCGGCCCATGCAAGCTCTCCGTATTCCATTGCGCGTAGTCGTCTATAGGGAGGACGGCGCATGGATTGCACACTGTCTTGAGTTTGATCTTCTCGGTGAGGGAGAGACTCCGGAGGCTGCGTTGGCAATGCTGAGCAATGCGATCGAGCTCCAGCTTGCGGCCATGATCGAATTCGACAACATCGAGAATCTGTTCAAACCTGCCGAGGCGAAATTCTTTGCGATGTTCGCGGCGGGCAAGACTGTCGCGGTCGGTGAGATTCATCTCAAGCTCGATTCGGTGACCATCGACGAAACGCAGATCCGGGAATACACCGAAGGTCCTGCCTGTGGGAAACTGGCCTACGCCTGACGATCGTCGTTAGCTTTCATCCGGCTTCAAAACATTGACGTAGTTGTCGAGGGGAAATCGATTGCGGTGGTGATGGATCGCGCGCTTCGAGATGTCGGTGGCGTCGGATCCGACAACGATGCAATGTGCCCGCCGTTGGCGGCCAACAGCGTTCCTTTCATTTGGATCGGATCGTCTTCTATCCTCTAACTATCCGGCTAATGCCCCTGCGATGTTGGAACCGGCTCTGGCGCCGGCGATGAATGCTCCGACGGCGCGGCGTTCTCCGCAGGAGCCGCATGCTCAGCAGGAGCAGCTGGCTCCGGCGCCGTATGCCCTTGTGCGTTTGTCGGCATCGAGCGATCCGCGGGCGCGTGCGCGGTTTTATCGCGGACTTCCAGATTGCCGGCGGTTTTGGATTCTTCCAGGCGGACTTGAATCACGCGCTCCAGATGCTCGCGCGTGCGGCCTTTGTAGACGCCCATGAATTTGCCGTCGAGGAAGACGTCGCACTCAACGGGCGGCATTTCCGCATCAATAGCCGTCTTGACCGATTCTCCCTGGGCGGCGGCGAGCAGCTCGCCAATCTTTCCCTTGGCGCGGCGTTCGGAAGCGTCGAGCTTCTCGACATTTTTCGTGCGCGAGGTGCGCGCCTTGCTTTCGCTAGCGGCTTCCTTGTCGGCCTTCCCGCGCGAGTTGATGGCCGCTTCGGGCGGCAACTCCTCGGGGATGAAGAGCATCCTGCCGCAACTGGGGCAGTAGACCAGATCGTCGCGCGAGTGAAGTTTGTTATAAACGTCGGTGACGAGATCCATGTTGCAGGACCCGCAGGCGTATTCTTCACGGCGCCGATCGGGCTTGAGCAGCGGAGCGAGTGCTTCGCCTTCAAACCGCTCGGCAAGGCGCTCAAACGTATCGCGCACCCGCGGTGGCAATGCGGCCGCGGCCGCTTCGCGCGCCGGACGCAGCGCATCCACTTCCGCCTTGAGCTTGCCGAGCGTTTCGCCGCTTTGCGCTTTGAGCTCCGCCAGTTTGGCGCTTTCGGTGGCAAGTGTCGCCGCCAGCGCGGCGTTTTCCGCCTGCGCCTTTTCGACGATCTCCATCACCTTGATAAGCTCATCCTCGGTTTTGCCGCGATCCACCTTTTCGGTGCTGATCTCGATGAGGAAGGCCTGATATTCTTTATTGTTCTTGGCGGCCTGCTGCTGGGTTCGCAGCCGCTCGATGCGGGCGTCGCGCGTTTTGATATCCAGCTCGAACTCAGCGCCTTTGGCCTGCTGCGCTCGAAGCGCGGCCTGGGCGACGTTCAGTTTTTCGGTGAGATCAGCGACGCGGCGCTCCTGAATGCGAACATTCTTCCCGGCGGCATCGAGCCGCCCCTGCGCCTCGCGGAGCTTTTGATCGGCCTGTGCAAGCTTGACCAGCGCGATGTTGGTCGGACCCATTTCGACAGTCCCTCGAAAAACAGGGCGATGCTCGTCATCACCGCCCGAAAATCCGCAAACCATTTATTATGCACAATGCGGAGGAAATAAAAAGGTCGATCGTTGGGAAAAATTCTCGGAGGGATTTTAATAAGAGGCACGAAGGCACGAAGGCACGAAGGCACGTAGGCACGTAGGCACGTAGGCACGAAGGGAACGCAGATGCGGGAGTGCATTTCCCTTCGTGCCTTCGTCCCTCCGCGCCTTCGTGCCTTCCTCCCGTGCCTCCGTGCCTCCACGACAATATCCCTTCGTCCCTCCCCCCTTTCCGAATAAGATGCAGTCCATGCGCATCCTTGTCGTCGAGGATTTTGCTCCGCTTCGGGAGGCTGTTACGCAGGGCCTGAAGGAAGCAGGCTACGCTGTTGATGTTGCCGACAATGGGCAGGATGCGCTGCGCTACGCGCGCGGGAACGAGCATGATGTCATCGTGCTCGATCTGATGCTTCCGAAGCTCGATGGCCTTTCGGTGCTCAAGACACTTCGCTCAGCGCAATGCCCGGCGAACATTTTGATCCTGACGGCAAAGGATACGCCGCAGGATCGGATCAACGGGCTTGATCTGGGGGCGGATGATTATCTGGTGAAGCCGTTTGTCTTCGCCGAATTCATGGCGCGGGTTCGCGCGCTGGTGCGCCGTAAGTACGAGGCTAAGTCGTCGCTGCTCCAGATCGGAAATCTTCAGATTGATCTAGCCCGCAGGCAGGTTCGTCGCGGCGGCGAGATGATCGATCTCAGCGGCCGCGAATATGCCTTGCTGGAATTCCTGGCCCTGAATACCAACCGCATCGTCTCGCGCAATGATATCTGGCAACATCTTTACGACTTCAACGCCTCGATGGAGAGCAATGTCGTGGATGTATTTGTCGGCTTGCTGCGGAAAAAGATCGAGCGGCCCGGCCAGCCGCGCTTGCTGCACACGCGGCGCGGGCAGGGATACATGCTGGCGGCACTCGCGGAGGAAGAGCGATGATCCGCTCGCTGCGCGCCCGCCTGCTGATCGGAACAACCGTTATCACGACGGCGGCGCTTCTGCTGCTCGGTTGGGCAATCGATCATTCTGTTCGTCGCACGCTCCTGGCGGAATTCGACAACGCGCTCTTGGCCAAGGCGAAGTCACTTTCGTCCATGGTTGAGTATCACAACGGCACGACGGAGTTTGAATTCGATCCCGCCTGGATGCCGGAATTCACGACGCCGACTAATCCGGACTATTTTGAGATCTGGGTGGATGGCCAGCCGTTTGCGCGATCGCAATCGCTCGGCAAATCCGAGTTGGGATCGGCCCCGCAATGGGATCTTGCAGCGATCTGGTCGCGCCTTCCCGACGGCCGCACGGGTCGAACGGTCGGACTGGCGTTTCCGCCGTTTGTCGATCCTGACGAGCGGGTCGCCGGCGCGTCGCCGGTTCCGGCGATCCGCGCCAGTCTTGTTGTTGCGCGAGATACCCGTGGGCTCGATGCGACACTATCGCATCTGCGATGGATCGCCCTGCTCACGTGTGCAGCCGTCGTCGGCATCTCCGGTGCCGCCCTACTGCTGCTCGTTTCCGTGGCCACGCGGCCGGTTCGTGTCTTGGCGCACCGCATCGAATCGCTGACTGAATCGGATCTGAATCTCCAACTCGCATCGACCTCGGTGCCATTGGAACTCGCTCCCGTTGTCGATCGTCTCAATGGTTTGCTCACGCGATTGGCCGATGCATTCACGCGCGAGCGATCGTTCACGGCGGACGTCGCACACGAGCTGCGCACGCCGCTGGCGGGCATTCGCGCCACGCTCGAAGTCTGCCGCACGCGTCCGCGCGACGTGGCAGGATATGAAGCGACGATCGACAAGTCGCTGGACCAGCTTTTGCGATTGCAATCCCTTGTCGAAAACCTGCTCCTGCTGGCGCGAGCAGATGCCGGGCAGGTGAGGCTTAATCTGGCGGCGTTTGAGCTTCGAGCATTCATCGAAGACTGCTGGGCACCATTTGAGACAACGGCCGACAAGCAGGAATTGCAAATCGATTTTCAATTGCCCGACGAATGCGCGGTCGTCGCCGACCGTCAATTCCTGGCGATCGTGATGACCAACCTCTTCGACAACGCCGTCAGCTATTGCACGGCCGGCGGAAGAATCGAGCTTCGTGTCGCCGCGACCGGCACACAGAGCGGCACACAGATTATTCTGGAGCTGAGCAACAGCGCCGACGTGCTACCCACCGCGCAACTGGCACAGGTCTTCGCCCGCTTCTGGCGCGGCGATACTTCCCGAGCCGCCACCGGCCGCCACGCGGGCTTGGGCCTCAGCCTCTGCAAGCGGCTGTTGGAATTGATGGGCAGTGAGATCGCCGTGCAGAGCCTGGCCAACGGAACGTTTGCCGTCCATCTGAAGCTCACGCGGGCGGCGACTGCCCGCCCCACCAGCGAATCGCCACGTAATTTGCAATCCACCGGCGTCACTTCGACGACCCCGGTCTGACATCAGTCCCCACCCGAAACCTGAAATCGTGCAACATTCCGCACCGGATTTCGGGTTCTTCCGCACATTTGGTGATTCGGCTCGTGTCATCACGGCGGACTTGGCGAGTTGAATTTTTTACGGCGCTCGGGCATTCGCGCGGAGGCGTAGTAGGTCAATGTTGCCTCTGCCGTACATCGA
>DATBDZ010000249.1:0-4315 GCA_036276235.1 Humisphaera sp.
CAAGCCTACGTGGATGTCAACAACAACGGCGTTTACGACAGCGGCGAGCCGATTGCCACCGCCGACGCGAGCGGCCGCTACACGATCTCGGGACTCTTGCAAGGCGGCTACGTGATTCGCGAAATTCGCCGCGACGGGTGGTCGCGCACAACGCCGCCCGGCGACTGGCCGCTTGGGTTCATTGGCGTGAATCTCGCGCCCGGCCAGAAATCGGTCGGGAACAACTTCGGCAATGTGCACGCGGCTTCCGCGTTGGCTGCGGTATCGGGCATCGTCTTCGGCGACAACAATAAAAACGGCCGGATTGATCCAGGCGAAGGCGGATTCGCAGGCGCATTGGTGTCGTTATATAGCTCGCCAAACTCCTACTCCCCCTTGCTGACCATTTACGCTGGTGACAACGGATATTTCGAGTTTGATGGCCTTGCACCGGGAACTTACTTCATCGCCGAGTCAGACGGTTACTACTCTGGCAGGACCGGCGTAACTTCCAAATTCACCCTCCTGCCGGGGCAATCGTTGCTTCAGAATGTTGCCGACGTCTACACGGGCGTCTGAGACAGAATATTGCACAATCACCGATGATCACTGCACACCATAAATGGGATCTGTCGACTTGCGAGCTACTGGAAGTTCGCTGCCTGCTGAGCGCCGGCGGTAACATCGATACCAGTTTTGGCGTCAACGGCTACCTGAACGGCTATCGCGCCGAGGCGCTTCTGGGTGGATCGATCATTGCGCAAAACGTCTTGAATGGGAAGCAAGGGCTCGCGACGCCGGACGGGAAGCACATTGCCCCCTACAGCGGCGCAACTCCGAAATCGCCGCCGCTGAATGTGCAGGCGGATGGGAAATACTTGACGCTTGCGAATGGCGTCCTCACGCGGTTCAACCCAAACGGCACGATTGACAAGACGTTCGGAGTCAACGGTAAGGTCACGAGCTTTGCGGGTAGCTCTGCCAACTCAGTTTTCTCGCCGTCCAATGTCATTGTGCATGCGAATCAGATTTATCTGGTTGGGCCGTTTCGCGTTAACCCCAGCGATTTCCCCGCCGATCAAGAGCATCCGGCGGTAGAACGCTTGACGCTTAATGGTTCGGCGGACCGCACGTTTGGAGTTAACGGCCTCGCGGTGGATCCTTTTGATGGCGATGGATACCTGCCGTTTTTGTATTCATCTGGGTACTTCGGACCGGACGGGGCGTTTTATACGACCTGGAGCTCCAGCGATGATGCGGTGATCGCTCGTTTCTCGCCGGCCGGCGTGTGTGATGGAAGCTATCATGTCACGTCGAACGAAATAGGCGACGACGCTGTGTCTGGAATGCAATTTGAGCCGGATGGCAAGATTCTGGTCCTAGCGACGTTGCAAGCGTACAACCTGTCACTGATTCGTCTCAACCATGACATGACTCCGGACGCGACGTTCGGCTACCGAGGCGTCGTTGCAGTGCAGCCGTCGATGGGGCAAGTCAGCGTTGATGGCAACCTCGATCCTCGCGGTGTCTTACTCTTGCGCGCTGATGGCGAGATCATCGTCGGGACTAGCGGCTACGTTCCCGTTGACTTCACCATCGCCTACCGGCCCGATTTTCCGGCCAACAGCGGAGCCGTTTCCGGCCGTTTCTTCAACGACATCAACGGCAATCGGAAACAGGATAGTGTCGAGCCGGGCTTGGCCTATTGGCAGGCCTATGCGGACCTGAACAACAACGGCATCGAGGATGCCGGTGAGCCTGCGGGATTTGCTGATGTAATCGGAAATTACTCGATCAAGGGACTAAAGCCGGGAACTTACATCATCCGCGAAGTGCGCCAGGACGGATGGACGCGCACGACACCCGCGGGCGCGTGGCCACTGGGTTATTACAAGGTAACGGTTAAAGCGAATCAGACCGTAACGGGAGTGAATTTCGGAAACTCCAATCTCAATCACGCCAAAGGCAGCATCTCCGGCACGATCTTCAACGATATCAACGGAGATCGGCTTCAGGATAACGGCGAGCCCGCGCTTGCCGGTTGGCAAGCTTACGTCGATCTGAATGACAACGGCGTCTATGACAGCGGCGAGCCGATCGCTACCGCGGATAAGAATGGCCATTACACGATCACCGGGCTTCAGCAAGGCGGCTATGTTGTCCGCGAGATTCGCCGCGACGGTTGGTCACGCACGACGCCGCCGGGTGATTGGCCGCTCGGATTTAACGGTGTGAATCTGGCAGCGGGTGGAGCATCCACAGGGAATAATTTCGGGAATGTCCACGCCAGTTAGTCGTTGGTTTCCATCGCCGGCGCGACCCCGACGAATCCCGTATGGCCGATGCTATGTGGGTCAGTGACACTTTACGCGGCTGCATTCTCCCTCCTCCGGGACTCCGGGGGAGGGAATAAGGCCCGTCGCCGAAATTTCACACACCTCCTCGCCGAATGGGCAATATTATGATATCGCGCTATCGTCCCGTCCGATCAATATTTCTTTTCCACTTTCTGCCAATACGGAAGATCGACGACTTTCTCAAACTCGTCCATGTCAACCGATTGATCCTTATCCAACTCTCGCCCCGCTCGAAGATTTCGGGCGGCTTGCTGGATCGCCTTCGTCGCGCGGAAGAGCAGCGTGGTGGGATAGAGGATCATCGTGAACCCCAGTTCGGCGAAATCTTTTGGCGCGAGCCATGGAGTCTTGCCGCCGTTTTCAAGGACGCTGGTCGCCAGCGGCTTTCCTTTGAAGGCCTGGCCGATTTTTTCAATTGCGATTCGGATTCGGGGCCTTCGACGTAGATGCCATCAGCGCCGGCGTCGAGATATTTTTCGCCGCGCGAAAGTGCGCCATCGAGGCCCTCTGGATCCAGCGCATCGGTGCGGGCGAGGATGAAGAAATCGTCGTTCGCTCGCGCGGCTACCGCCGCCCGGATTTTGCGGACCATCTCTTGCGGCGGCACGACCTTCTTATTGTCCATGTGCCCGCATTCCTTGGGCGATTGCTGGTCTTCGATGAAGACCGCCCGCACGCCAAGAGCCTCGTAGGCGCGGACGGTATAGGTGACGTTTTTCACGTCGCCGTAGCCGTCGTCGGCATCGACCATGATCGGCAACGGTGTCGCACCGATGATGTCCTTGACGGCGGCGTATCGCTCGGCGAAGTGGGTGAGATCGATATCCGGCACGCCATGGCGGCTGCCTTCCACCGCGAACCCGCCGACTTGCACGGCGCTGAATCCCGCCTGCTCGATGATTTTCGCGCTCAATGCATCATGAGCAACCGGCAACAACAGCGGCGATTCCTTTGCCAACGCTTTCTTCCATGGGATTCGCTCACTGGCGACGTGTTGCATTGTCCGTCCTTTCGTTAATTTCCATCAGGCTCGCTCAGCTCGCTCGCCCTCAGATTGAAGCCTCATCAATTGCAGGCAACGCCGATGCCGCCGCGACATGGGCGGCACTCAGTTTGCCAGCCAAGGTGCGAGATTTGTGGACCTGGATCTAAGGAGTAACAGATGGCAGTGAAACTGAAAAAAATCGACGAACAAGTGATCGTGATCACCGGCGCATCCAGCGGCATCGGCCTGGCCACCGCGCGGATGGCCCTCAAGCAGGGAGCCAAAGTTGTGCTCGCCGCCCGCAGCGCTAACGCGCTTGCCGAGGCTCTTGCAGAGGCGGGAAGCGCAAACGCTGTTGATGTGGTTGCCGATGTGTCTGATCGGCAGCAGGTTCAGCGGATCGCGGATAAAGCGATCGAGCGGTTTGGCCGCATCGATACGTGGGTCAATGACGCAGGGCTGTCGATCTACGGTCGCCTTGATGAGGTGAAGGACGAGGACAGCCGGCGGCTCTTCGACATCAACTTCTGGGGCGTCGTCAATGGATCGCTCGTCGCGCTGCCGTATCTCAAGCTTAACGGTGGCGCGCTGATCAATGTCGGCAGCGAAGTCTCCGAAGCCGTCGTCCCGCTTCAGGGGATGTATTCGGCGTCGAAGCATGCGGTTAAAGGATTCACCGATGCGCTTCGCGTTGAGATTGAAGAGGTCGATCAGGCGCCGGTGTCGATCACGCTGATTCAGCCGACGGCTGTGAACACGCCGTTCCCGCAACACGCCCGCAACTATCTTGATCGCGAGCCCAAGCTGCCTGATCCGATGATCGACCCGGATCAAGTCGCCAAGGCGATTCTCGATGCCGCCACCAGCCCAACGCGCCATACGAAAGTCGGGATGATGGCGAAGGTGAACACCTTCGTCTCCAACAACATCCCCAGCGTGGCCGACCGAATGTCAGCCAAGTACGTCAGCAAGCAGCAAGAAGACCAGCCGCCGC
>DATBDZ010000250.1:0-1582 GCA_036276235.1 Humisphaera sp.
TCACCACGCCGTGTACGAGCCTAGGGCGAGGGCACGGATCCTCCTCGCGCTCCGGTTCCGCGAAAGAAGTGATCGTAGCACCGAACATGCGCCCGCGCCCTTGACCGCGCGTTATGGAAAACCGCCCCTCACCCCGATCGGAAAACTGCCGCTTACTGCGATGCCCGCACCGTTTGCGTCGGCTGCGTTGCCGGCGGATCAATTGGCACGCTGAGGAATTGCTTCACGAGATTGCCGCTCCTGGCGTCGAAGAGGCGGATCATGCCGTCGTATCCTGCCGTGGCGATGGTGCTGCCGTCGGGTTTGAACGCGATCGCGAAGATCGGGCCTTTGTGGCCGCTGAGGCTGAGCGTGCGCGTGCCATCTTTCACTGAGTAGATTTGGGCGACGCCGATGCTGCCGAGTGCGACGGAGTTTCCGTCGGGGCTCCAGGCGACCGCCGTTACCGGGCCGGGCTGCTTCTCGAAGGCGCGGATCAGGTTGGTATCGATGCGGCCGGAGGTGCGGCCCTGGTTGTCGGAGATTTTGTAGATTCTTGCGCCGCCCAGATCGCCGCCGTAGATCACCTGCTCGGCCTTGGGATTGCGGGCGATGCTGATGCATCCCTCCAGCGGATTATTGATGTCGTCGATGAAGCGGCTGTTTTCCAGATCGATCAGCTTCAGCTCGCGATCGCGGCTGGCGGATACCAGCTGCTTGCCATCCAGCGTGAAGAGCGTGCCGAGCACCCAATCGGCATGGGCTTTGAAATCGAGCATCTCGCGGCCGTCGGCCAGATTGAGCCGATGCACGACTTTATCGGCGCCGCCGAACGCGACGCTCTTTTCATCCGGCGCGAAGCTGATGCCGTAGAGCGAATCGCCGCTGACCTGCCACGCGCCTGCGAGCTTGCGGGTGGCGACGTTCCATAATTGCACGAGGCCGAATTCGGAGGGCGCGCCGCCGCAGTCGGCGAGGAATTTCCCATCCGATGAGAAGACGACGGATTCGACGCGCGGCGCTTCGCCGGTGAGGCGGGCGACAATTGCCGAACCGTCGGACTTGTGCAGCAGCACTTCGTGATACCCGGTGACCGCCAGCAACTGCCCATCGGGCGAATAGGCGATCGAAGTCACCACCGGCGGCACCGCATATTTCGGCGGCTCAATCTTCATCTGCCCCGGCTTGGGCGTGTCATCCTTCGCCCCCTGCTGAATCCATCGAGCGATCAGCGCGATCTGTTGCGGCTTGAGCGGATCGCCATCCTGCGGCATGTCCGGATCGTCGCCGCTGATCATTTCAATAAGCTTGCTCCTGGCGGGATTTCCGCCGACGACCGCGGGACCGTGCTTGCCGCCCTTGGCGAGCAGCGCGACAGAGGTCATGTCCAGCTCGCCCTTGAGCTTCTCGGGCTTGTGGCAGGAATTACAGTTGCCGACAAAGATCGGGCGAACATCGCGGAAATAACTGACGCCGTCATCGGCGCGCGACAGTGCCGTGAAACCCATTATCGAAAACAAAATCGCGAACAGACGCATTTCGAACCTCATCGGAACTGTTGGCTCACTGCTGTAGGGTGGGTGTACTCGCCCACCACGAGCGG
>DATBDZ010000251.1:0-4644 GCA_036276235.1 Humisphaera sp.
GAGGGGACAAACGCGTCAACTTGCGAACCGCGCCATATTCCAACCCGCTGTCCCCTCACCCTGCCCTCTCCCCTGAGTACACGGGAGAGGGTTCTGAGTTCATTCGCGAGCCCAACTCCCCCTCAAAACCGGCCGATACAACCGGTATCTTGAGACTCTTCCTTCCACGTTCTCTGGCACAGGCGTCGCTGCGCCGGCGGCTTTGGCTTGGCGCTGTAGGCGTGGCGATTTTTATTGGAACGATCGCCGCCGGGTATGTGCTGACGCCAAAGCCGGCCGGCGCGCATGCGGCGGTTGGATACGATTTCATCGCATTCTATACCGCCGGACGATTTGTGCGCGAGGGTCGGTCGGCCGAGTTATATGACCTTCATGCCTTCGCGACGTTTCAACATGAGCTGGCGCTGCGGAACGGAACCGATCTGGGGACGGCCATCGGCCCGTGGTGGAATCCGCCTTTTTACGCGTGGGTGTTTGTGCCGCTGGCGAAGCTGTCGTTTCCGACGGCGATGAAGGTGTGGGTGGGGATTAATCTGCTTTGTGCGGCGATTGCTTCGCTCTTGCTCTGTCGAATTCTGACGACGGCACATGATGCCTCGCCGATCGCTCAGGAACGGCGCGCAATCAGCGCGATCGGGCTGATCCCGATCATCCTGATTCTTTCGACGCCATTCATTCATGCGATCAGCCATGCGCAGAACACCTGCACTTCGCTGCTGCTGGTAACGGGGATCGTTTGCCTGTGGCGGCAGAAACGCGCATTTTCGGCGGGATTGGTTGCCGCGCTGCTGTTCTACAAGCCGCAGCTGGCGGCGGTGATTGGGACGGTGCTGGTGATCGACCTGGGCCGCCGCGCCGTGCTGGGAATCGGCGCGATGGGGTTGGTGCTGCTTGGCGCGACGCTTGCCTTGCCCGGCTCGCTGCATGCCTTCCTCCATCAGATGCCGGCGAATCTGCACTTTGTGCAGAATGAGGCGCGCTATCTCTGGGAGCGGCATGTCACGTTCAAAGCCTTCTGGCGGCTGCTGTTTCAGGGAGACGACGTCGGCGATCCAATTGCCGCCGTTCGATTCCTACCGATTGTTTGCTCGGGGCTGGTCGGGCTGTATCTGCTCCGCGCGGTGATTCGATTTCGACTGCAAGGCGGGGCCGAGGAATCAATCGGGCGCGATCGCGTGATTGCCGCCACCATCGCGGCGACGCCGCTGCTGATGCCGTTTTACTTCGACTATGACCAGCTTCTGCTGGCGGTGCCGGCGGTTCTGCTCGCGGCCGACATGCTGCGGCAACGCGATCCGCTTCTGGCGAAAGTCGATCGGTGGCTGCTTCGGATCTGGCCGGCCCATTTTGTCTGGCTGATGGTCAATCCGGATATCGCGCTGCTAACACGGGTGAACCTGACAGTGCCGCTGCTGGCGGGAGTCGTGGCGTTGCTCATCGTGCGGGCAACGCCGATTGGCGCTTTGACCGTGGTGATCCCGCAAGAAGATGTTCCACGGCCGCAGTTGGCGGCGGCGTAGAACGACGGCCGCGGCAAACGCGGCGGGATGAATCCCGCCCTACATCGGACTGCTAATGCGGAGGGAGTTGTCATGCTGAGGTACTCCGAAGCATCTGGCTGGATTTCGGGAACGGGCCCAATGCTTACAAGTGCCTGTCCTGAAAACGCGGCGGGCAGTGCCCGCCCTACGCGCCGCTTTGCTTCGTAGGGCGGCCACTGCCCGCCGTTTTCGTGATTCGATGATATGCCGGACGCACACGGCCGATCGAAGCAAAAGCGCGGACCGACAATGCAAATGACCCTCCCATCTCCTCCTCCCGCGACACCCGCAGTCGAGGACGCGATCGCGCAGCTCAAGGTCAAATCCGGCCCGATCACCCGCCGCCTTTGGCGGATGGGGATTGCGTTTGGGCTGGCCATGCTTGCTTTTGCCGTCAGTCGCGATGTGCATCACATTCAATCGCCGGAGCAGCCCATTTCCTTTGGGCATGATCTGCTGCCGTCTTATGTCGCCGGGCAACTCGTGCTCGAAGGGCATGCCAGTGCGATGTACGATTGGCAGAGCGTCTTCGAGCTGGAAAGGCGGCAAATCGCCGAGGCGAATCTGGGTATCGATCCGCGCTATGGCCCGTGGCTGAATCCGCCATTTTATGCCTGGGCCTTTGTGCCGCTGGCGAAGCTTCCGTATCGGGAGGCGCTGGCGACATTTGTTATTTTCAATCTGCTGCTGCTGGGAGTTTCGTTCTATCTGCTGCGCGGGATTTTAGTCGGAGCCGCGCGGGCGCAGATCGATCCGATGTCGTTTGTCTCACATCCGGCGCATTCCGCTTGGGCCACAGGCGGGCTGATTCCGATTCTGCTGGTGGTCTCGATGCCGTTCATGCAGGCGTTTGGGCATCAGCAGAATACGTTCATCACACTGGTGATTTTGTGCGGCGTGGTGACGCTCTGGCGCCGCCGGCAGGCGTTCGCCGCGGGAATGCTGGCGGGCCTGCTGGCGTTTAAGCCGCAGCATGCAATCCTGATCTGGGTGGCAGTGTGCCTCTACCTTGGATGGCGCGCCCTGGCGGGGATTGCGTCCACGGGCATCGTTCTGTTTCTGCTGACGATTTACACGATGCCGGGGTGCATTACGGATTTCCTGCACAAGGTCCCGCCGATCGTCAGCTCGCTGCAAACGATGTCAAATTACAACTGGGGCCGACAGGTTACGTTTCAAAGCTTCTGGCGACTGCTGCTCCAGCGCGACCAGGCCGGACCAACATGGCAAAGTCTGATTCTCGTGTCGCGCATTTGCTGCGGCGGAGTTGCCATCGCGATCCTGGCAGCGCTTTGGCGCTCGGTTCGCGTGAATCAACTGACGGCCTCGCCCGATCGCATAATCGCGGCGATCATCGTCAGCGCGCCGCTGATCATGCCGTACTACATGGACTACGATCTGGTGCTGCTGGTGATTCCCGCGGTCTTGTTCGCATCTGAATGTCTCGCCGATCCCCAAGGGGTCGCCCAATCGGATCTATATCTGATCTGGGCGTGGGTGGCGCTGTTTGTGGTGACGTATGTCAATCCGGGTTTTGCACGCGAGTTTCATTTCAATCTGACGGCTGTCGCCCTGAGCGTGCTGGCGGCGATGCACATTCGCCGCTGCTTTCGCGATCCTCTGGGAATGACGGCGCAAAACGAGTAAGACAGGGCCGCGCCGCAGGGAGTCAGCGTGGGCGGCGCGGAGCGACAGCGAGCGATGACCGCCGGCCTTACTGATCCAGACTCTACGCCCGTTGAAGCCGGCGCGCCACGATCGACGATGCGGCGCGATCTGGTCTGGGCGTATGTCGCATCGGGCTCAAAAATCGCATCGTGGGCCATCGTGTCGGCGATCGTTTACCGCAAGGCGGGAAAGCTTGAATTCGGGATGCTGTCGATGGTGCGCGGAACCATCGGCATCCTCAACTACACGGCCCTTGGATTAGCGCCAGCGATGGTGCGCTTGCTCGCCGAATCGCGCCCGGGCGTCGGAAAACCCGCAGACGATGCGATTCCCCGCCAGCAGATCATCTACTCGACGGGCATCGTGCTCGCGGCGATCACGCTATGCGTCGGCATCGTCGGCACGGCAATCTACGCGCACTTCTTTTCTCACCTGCATCAGGTTCCATCGCAATTGATCTTGCAGGTGCCGCAGGTGGTCCTGTGGATCGGCGTCGGCACAATGCTCCGCCTTTTCAGCGATACCGGCGGCGCGGTCTTGCAAACACGCGGAAGAATCGCGACCGACAACCGATTGCTGGCAGCGTCGGAAATCGGGTGGGTCGTCCTGATGTGCGCGTGGATGGGCGCGAGTCATTTCATTCACCTGCCCGGTGCTCTGGTCGGCGCAGCATTTTGCTACGGAATAGCCGGTGCCGGCTTGCTTGGCCTTCGCGGAGCCGCCGCCGGGTCGCTGGATCCACCGATGAAACCGTTGGCCGCGCGCGTCAATTGGAACGTGATGTGGCGGCTGGTGGAACTGGGCTCGCTCGTGCTGGTCGCACAACTCGCCGACTATCTTTACGCGCCGACTGATTTCATCCTGATCAATCATTTCCTGACGCCCGGCGAGGTAGCCGCCTACGCGCCGGCAGTGCAGATGGATGCTGGGCTGATCGCCCTGGTGACGGCGATATCTTCCGTCCTGCTCCCCGCCGCGGCGCTGGCGCATACCGCCGGCTCAACGCATATCGTCGCGAAATATTATGTGCGCGGAACGCTCGCGAGCCTCGCGCTGCTCGCGACGGCGGCAATCGGCGTCTGGCTCCTCGCGCCGATGATTCTGCGGATCTGGCTTGGTGCCGATCCGGGAACGACGATCATCCTGCCGCTCGTGCTCATTCACACCGTCATCGGCGGCAGCAGCACAACCGGCCGCGCGATTCTGCTGGCGATGGGCAAATTCAAACCCTTCACGGCGTCTGTGCTGATCGCCGGCGCGGTGAATGCCTTTGCGAGTTATTGCTTCGTGAAATATCTGCATTGGGGCTTGCGCGGAATTGTTCTGGGGACGATCGTGGCGGTGGTGGGACGATGCGCGCTGTGGATGCCGTGGTATGTGATGCGGTCGCTTTCACGGGAGCAGCGGCGGGCAATGCCCGCCCTACGCGACGCAC
>DATBDZ010000252.1:0-4808 GCA_036276235.1 Humisphaera sp.
GTTATCCCAGGCATCCGCGTGGCCCCAAGAAAAAACGTCCGCCACAAAGCAGTGGAAAGAGAAATCACCATGTTTCCACCGCAAGGCTCCTGGCCCTGCGAACAACCCGAAAGCCACCTTGAAAGGGGTGGCTAAAGCACACCCTACGGACTTTAGTTGTGGCGACGATCGGTACGTCAGGCATTCACGTCAGAATAGCCGTCATGCTGAGGTACTCCGAAGCATCTGGCTTGACTGCGCGAGCGGCCAGATGCTTTGGAGTACCTCAGCATGACGGGGTGCGCGCGGGACGGAAAACCCCAAACACGACTCGATCCGCGATCAATGCAGTCGCCACGGTCGAGCGCTACACCCGGGGAGAGCGTTCTAACACGCCCTTTCATCTTCATTTCACGATCGCCCGCTTTAATCTAGGCTACTCGTACTTCGCGGAAGGAAGGACTTATGCTTCATTCTAAAACCGTCTGGCTGATTCTCTGTGCTGGTTTCATTGCTATTGCTGGCGCACAACGTGGCGCGCGAGCGGCCGACCCTCAATATAAGCCGATCACGCAGATTCAGGTTGGCGGGGCGGGGAGTTGGGACTATCTCTCCGCCGATGCCGTCGGCCGGCGGCTTTATGTCACGCACGGCACCAAGGTCGTCGTGATCGACATGGAACAGAATAAAGTCGTCGGCGAAATTCTTGATACGCCGGGCGTGCACGGATTCGTCGCCGTCCCCGATCTGAAGCGCGGCTTCTCCAGCAACGGCCAGGAGAATAAGGCAAGCATCGTCGATCTGGAGACGCTCAAGACGATCTCGAAGGTGCCGACCGGTGGCAATCCCGATGCGATTTTGTACGAGCCCAAGAGCGGCGAAGTCTGGACATTCAATGGCCGCGGGCATTCGGCAACCGCGTTCGAAGCCAAGACCGGCAAGGTGGTGGCGGCGGCGATCGCGCTGGACGGCAAGCCGGAAACCGGCGTCGCCGACCCGGAGGCCAATCGCATTTATGTGAACCTTGAGGATAAGAATTCGATCGCGGTCATCGATATCAAGGAGCACAAAGTCGTCGGCACCTGGCCGATCGCGCCGGGAACGGGCGCGACCGGAATGGCCATCGATACCGCGCTGCATCGACTGGTTATTGGATGCGCGAATTCGAAGATGGTGATGATGGATTCGACGAGCGGCAAAGTCGTTGCGTCCGTTGATTGCGGCCAGGGCGTGGATGCCGCCGCGTTTGATCCGGGCACGCATCTGGGATTCGTTTCCGGCGGCGGAAGCGGAACGGTAACCGTTGCCAAAGTGGAAGCCGACAAGCTCACCGTCGTGCAGACGCTGACGACGGAGCGCGGCGCTCGCACGATGACGGTTGACACCAAAACGCATCGCATCTATCTCTCCAACGCCAAAGCGCGCGATGCTACGAGCTTTAAGGTGTTGGTGTATGGGATGGAATGATGTTGACTGAATGAATCTGAGAGCTCCCGAGCAGCGTCATGCTGAGGTACTCCGAAGTCAACGGTAGGGTGGGTGTACCCGCCCACCACGAGCAGCAGATGGTGGGCGAGTACACCCACCCTACAAGGACAGCGGCGGGATAAATCCCGCCCTACGGATCGACTTGGCGCGTAGGGCGGGCACTGCCCGCCGCACTCATCCGAGCATTGCACGCACGAACCAGATCCAACCTCATGCGGATGCCAGGTCGCGACATTTTTTTGCTGCTGCTGGCGATCGCATTGATGGGCTGTCACGCCGAGCGCCCCGATATTTCGGCCGAAGCAGCGAGCCTCACCGGGCTGGAAAACGCCATTACGTTTCATGAAGCGCCTGAGCCGCTTACCGCGGAGACGCCGGTTCCGGAGACATTGACGCCGCTGCAGGCGGTGCGGATGGCTCTAGCGCATGACCCGCGGATTCAGGCCGCTTTGGCGCGCGTGCGCATGGCCGAGGCGGACGCCAATCAGGCGCGGCTCCTGCCCAATCCGATCGTCACCATCGATGTCCGCTTCCCCGTGTCCAGCGGCAACACCGTATTTGAGCCAACGCTTACCGCGGACCTGATTTCGATCCTCGAGAAGCCGGCGACGATCGCCGCCGCCGACAATCGGCTGCGCGGAAGCGCCGCCAATGCGCTGATCGTCGTGCTTGATGTCATCAGCGAAGTCGAGCAGGCGTATTCCGCGACACGAGCCGCCCAGGGACAAATCGAAAATGCCCGCGCGCGACAGCAACTCTTGCGGCAGCTGCGCGACATCGCGCAGAAGCGCCTCGAGGCCGGCGACGCGACGCGCCTCGATGTGCTCACGCTCGATTCGCAGCTCATGCAATCCACGCTGGACATGTCTGATCTGGGGTTGCAACAGGAGACGCAACGCATGACGCTGGCGCGGCTGATTGGCATGCCGCTCTCCGATGCGCCGTGGCAGCTTGCTCCGTGGGAAGCGCCGCAACAAACGAAACCCGATGGCGAATCCGCCTGGATCGAGACGGCGATGCATTGCCGGCCCGAAATCAGCGCCAAGCGGTGGGAGCTGCGGGCGCTGGGGGATGATCTCAAGGCCGCCGATCTCGCGCCATTGCAAGGCGATGCTATCGGCGTTCATGCCGAGCATGATGGATCCTGGCGGCTGGGGCCGACAATCACGATACCGATTCCGATTTTCGATTGGGGCCAGGCGGCCCATGCAAAGCTTGAGGCGCAGCGGATGGCCACGCGGCATGAGCTCCTGCAGCAGCGGCGGGAGATTGTGCAGGACATCCGGCTGGCTTATGCGACGTATATGCATTCGATGACGGCTCTTGCGGATGCGCGCGACAAGCTGCTGCCGCTGCAGCGCCAGCAGATCGAGCAGGCGCGGCTGGCTTACCAAAGCGGCGAGGCGGATCTGGCCACGCTGTTGCTGGCGGAGACTGATCTGCAGCTCACGCAATCGAAGATGATTGACCTGAAGGAAAAGGTGACGGTGGCGCGGATCAAGCTGCAGCGCGCCGCCGGCGGCGCGGCGGTGGCCGATCGACTGGCGAGCGGGCCGGCCACCGCGCCGACGACAGCGCCCGCGACCTTGCCTGCCACTGCGCCGGCGACGCTGCCCGCGACTCTCCCCACTTCGCAATCTACAACAGGATCGACGCCATGAAATCCTGGATTAATGTCACAATCTTCGCGGCGATCATCGTCTTATTGGCGATCGGCTGGATCTTCTATTTTCACAATGACGCGATCGTCGAGCACCTGCATAAGGACGGGAAGCTGGCCAAAATTGTAAAGAAGCTGGGCCAGTCCACGCCTCCCGTCGTGCCGGAGGATGAAGATCCGGACAACACGAAAAACGAAATCCCCGTTCACGTCGCGCATCTGCAGACGGCGAAGCTGCATCGGTATATCGACGGATTCGGCACGGTCTCGCCAAAACCCGCTGGCCCCGGACAGATGGCGGGCAGCGCCAACATCGCATCGCCGATCGCGGGCGTTGTCGCCAAAGTTCTGCGCACGGTCGGCCAGCAGGTTCATGCCGGCGATCCGGTGATTCAGCTTGACGATCGCCTGGCCAGGTCGGCGGTTGAACAGGCGGAAGCCGGTTTGACTCAGGCGCAGGCGTCGCTTGCTGCGCTCAAGGCCGAGCCACGGCCCGATCAGGTTCAGATCGCGCAGCTCACGGTCGAGAAATCGCAGTCGGCTTTGGAACTGGCGCAGAAGAATTATGACCGCATAAAACTTCTTGCCTCGCAACAGGGTGCCAGCGGCAAAAGCGTCGAGCAGGCCGCCAGCGATCTTGCCGGCGCTCGCCTGGATCTGGCGATCAGCCAGAAGCAGCTCGCACTTTTAAATGCGGCGCCGTTGCCCGAACAACTGCGGCAGGAGCAAGCGAAGGTCGCGCAAGCCGCCGCCGCGCTGGCGACGGCGAAGGTGCAGTTGCAGATGATGACGATCACCGCGCCGATCGACGCCAGCGTCGTGAGCGTGTCGGCCAACCCGGGAGAATCGGTCGATCCCACGCATCCGCTCATTCAGCTTGTAGCGCTCGATCGTCTGATGGTGGATGTCGATGTGCCGGCCGAGCAGTTGCCGGCGAACGCCGCTGGCCTTGCCGCGCGGATCTTCCCTTCGTCAGCTTCATTCACGGATGACCAGAACAAACTCGCCGAAGGGAAAGTGACGATGGTCACCCCGCAGGTGGATGCTCGCAACGGCGCGGTGATGGTCGGCATCGATCTCCCCGCCGACGCGAATCTGCGGCCCGGCCTTGCGGTGAAGGTTCGGATCGTGGTTGAGGAGCACAAGGACGTAGTAGCCGCCCCGCAGGAAGCCGTCGTCACCGACGAGAACGGCGACAGCGTGATCTCCGTCGTCGAAGAAAATCAAGCGACTCACAAGACGGTGAAGGTAGGGTTGCAGGAAAATGGTTTGACTGAAGTGATTGGTGAAGGTTTGAGCGACAGCACGGTTGTGGTGACGACAGGAGCCTATGGGCTGCCCGCCGCGACGAGAGTTCGTATTGTGGAGTAACCCAGTGACTACGCACGATGCATTTCGCGCATACTCCCTCTCCCCTGTACTCAGGGGAGAGGGCCGGGGTGAGGGGACGAACGCATCAATTTGCGAACCGCGCCATATCGCGACTCGCTGTCCCCTCACCCTGCCCTCTCCCCTGAGTACAGGGGAGAGGGGAAACACGACCGTCTTCTTTGGTGCAAACACATTCCCGTTCAGCAATGTAGGGTGGGTGTACTCGCCCACCAATTTCCGCGCTCGCGCCGTGGTGGGCGAGTACGCCCACCCTACAACCTCGGCGGGCAGTGCCCGCCCAACGCGGACG
>DATBDZ010000253.1:0-12233 GCA_036276235.1 Humisphaera sp.
GGTACTCCGAAGCATCTGGCCGGATTGCGCGAGCCGGCCAGATGCTTCGGAGTACCTCAGCATGACGGTTGTCTCGAGTTCTGAGCTGGAATTCAAGGTGGCAACGTGAGTTACGCTGCTCATGCAAAATGTTGGGTACTCCGGGGGAGGGCTGGGGTGGGGGCTGGTGCAGGAGGTGCGCCGCTCGCAAATCCGCCCCCACCCTAACCCCCCCGGAGTACCGGAGGAGGGACAGCACTCGTTGCCGGAATTGTCGCGCACCCACCGCGAGTGCCGCGACGCATGTCGGAGGCGCGCCGGTTGACGTTGGCCTCTGCTCCGGCTAATTGTTCACCTTGGCGGTCTGTCCTCTACATGTACCTGGAATTCTTCCTGCTTCTCAACTATTGGTCGCTTGGCGCCATCACCTGGGTCTTGTTCGGTCTGGCGATGTACGCGGGGCGACGGCGGATGCTGTTGATGTATCGCCCGCCGCACCCGATCATTGGCCCGCCGCCCCGCGTTACAATCCTGATTCCCGCCAAGGATGAAGGCGAACGCATTCGCGGATGTCTTCAGTCGGCGATCGAGCAGGATTATCCAAATGTGCAGGTGATCGCCATCGACGATCGTAGCAGCGATCAAACCGGCGCGGTGATGGACGAGATGGCGGCGAGTCATTCGCGCCTCAAGGTCATTCACATCACGCAAGCTCCGGCACCCGGTTGGACGGGAAAGAACAACGCCCTGTGGACGGGGCAACAGCAGGCGGACGGCGAATGGCTGCTGTTCGTCGATAGCGACATGATCCTGGAGAAGGATGCCTTATCGGTGGCGATGTCCGTCGTACTGCGAAAGAAGTTTGATCTGCTGAGCCTTCTGCCGCGGCTGGAGAGCCATTCGTTTTGGGAAGGCCTGCTGGTTCCCCTGGCGGGGGGTGCAGCCTCGACGATGTACCTGATCGCGTTGACCAACAATGCCCAGCGCACCAACACGGCGTTTGCCAATGGCCAATTCTTGCTGATCAACCGTACCAGCTACGATGCGATCGGCGGACACGAAACCGTGCGCGACCGGTTCTGCGAAGACGTCGAAATTGCCCGCCTGATGAAGCCGCGCGGCATGCGCCCGCGCGTTTCGTGGGGAAACGATTTTTGTTCCGTGCGCATGTACAGCAGCCTGGGCGCGATCTTCCGCGGATGGAGCCGAATCTATTACAGCGCGACGGTCGGCAAGCCGTGGCGGCCGCTGGCGGCGCTTCAATTTCTCATCTTTTCCTGCTTCAGCGGATATGCGGCGCTAGCTTGGGCCGTGCATCGGATCATCCATCCGACACGGCTCCTCTGGGGCTGGGGCGGCCTCGCCTGGCTCGACGCGGCGGTGTGCCATCTCGTGCTGATGACGGTTCTCCTGGGCGTCATGTATCGCTGGAGCGGCAATCGCTGGCGCAACGCGCTGTGGTTCCCCATCGCCGGCCCGATGCTCGCGGCAATCCTCCTTAAAGCCCTCGGCATGTGCATCACAAAAAAGGTGGAATGGCGCGGGACCGCCTATTCGCACACGATGGCCCAGACGATCGCCGCCGCGCCGGAAAACGCCAAAGTCGGGTGAGTTCGCAAAACGTGATCGCAGTGAAGCGTCATGCTGAGGTACTCCGAAGCATCTGGCCGATTGCGCAAATCAGCCAGATGCTTCGGAGTACCTCAGCATGACAATTACTTGCTTCCTAAAACGACCTCCCTCATGGCGAAATTGGCTTTGTACTCGCAGTGTCCCGCGGTATAAACCCGGACATGAAACCGACAACCCTCTCCATCATCGTTCTGACGCTCTGCTCCTGGTCAATGGCTGATGTGCCGCCCGCCGACGCCGGCTCAAAAGCCGTGCTGGAAAAATCGACCCGACATGGCGAATGGGTGGATATCACCGTTCCCGGCGCGAAGGCGCCGCTCCATTCATTCGTCGTCTATCCGGAGATCAAGGAAAAGGCGCCTGTTGTCCTTGTCATCTACGATATTTTCGGCATGAGTGACTGGGCGCGCACCGTCGCCGACTCATTGGCGGCTGATGGCTTCATCGCCATCTGTCCGGATTTCCTCTCGGCCAAGGGCGCCGGCGGCGGCGGGCCGGATGCGGCGCGCGGACAGGTCGGACAGCTTCAGGCGACTGAGGTTGCCGCCGATCTTAATGCCGCCCGAGATTACGGACTTAAGCTCCCCGCAGCGAATGGCAAATCAGCAGTCATCGGCTTCTGCTGGGGCGGCGGGCAAAGCTTCTCCTACGCCGCGGCCCAGCCGGGCCTGAATGCGGCTGTGGTCTATTACGGCACGCCGGTCAAGGAAGACGCGATGGCCAAGATCAATTGCCCGGTTCTCGGCTGCTACGGTGAGAACGATGCGCGCATTAGCTCAACCATCCCAGCCACCACCGAGCAAATGAAAAAGCTCGGCAAGAGCTATTCGCCGCACATTTACACCGGTGCCGGGCATGGGTTCCTCAAGAGTCAGGCGAACAACCCCGCCAATGCAAAAGCCGCCCAGGATTCCTGGCCGACGACCATCGCCTTTTTGAAAGAGAACACGAAGTAACCGGCTTGCCAATCGGAATGAAAAGATAAATTTAACGGCAGATCCCCGCTGGCAAGGCGGGGATTTGTCATTTATCGATTTGCCGGAAGCGTTTGCGGCGGCAGGGGCGCGCCTTGAATGTGAACCTGAATCTGCACCGTCACATTTTGCCCGAGCTTATCGCCGGGCGGCATATATTTGGCATAGAGCTTAAATGCCTCGGCGTTGGCGGCGCGGAGCGCGTCTTCCGTTCGGAATCGATATTCGCGCGTCACCGGATCGCCGTGGATTTGACCGGAAATCGTCATCAGAGTGCCGGTGGGATATTGCTCGATGTGAATCGAGCGGCCTTCTTCGCTGGCATCGACGATGCGCGAAGTCGCCGATTGCCGTTTGCGCACGGAGTAGGGATAGAACCCGCCGTTGCCGGCGACGGGCGGCAGCGGAACGTCGCCGGGGATGATGTTGCCGGAAAGTTCCTCGATCAGCTCCTGCACGCGAACGCGCACTTCCGGATCACGACTGTTCTTCGCATCGCGGAGCGCCGGAATTGCCGCCGCGCCGATTTCTCGCAGGTGCTGTGCCGCCTCAGCGCGGATCTTGTAGCTGTCATCGCCCAGTTGATGAATCAGCGCGGCGACATCGGCCGGCTGGGTCGTTGGCCCATCGGCCAGTGCCAGGGCGGGGAAAAGAAGTTCGGCGATCAGAATGAGGGAACAGAATCGCATGTTGCCGTCCTTCCGCGAGCAGGCAATTTTAAGACGGCAACGCCAAATCTCAAATTTCAAATTTGAAATTTCTTATTCAAATCTGCGATTTTATATTTTCGAAGTCCGAGCCTTTAATTTTCAAATTTTGAGATTTCAGATTTGGATTTGCGATTTGCAGATCATTTGTCCGCCCTCAGCAGCTCGTCCCGCTCCTCGATTTGCGTCACCGGATGGCCATCGATCGTTCGATCGTATGTGATCGCAAGAAGATGGCAGACAGTCGCGAACGTGTCTTCGGTATTGATCGTCAATTTATCGAACGTCGTCAGATCCAGATTCTGGCGAATCCCCGGGCCGGTGGCGATCCATGGAATGTGCCGGCTGCGCGGATCATCGGGTGTGTGCCAAGCGCCAGCCCCGCCATGATCGGCGGTGATAAGCACAAACGTGTGCCTGAGCACATCGCTTTCCTGCATCGCATCGAGCAATCGCCCAACGCACGCGTCGGCGTTCTCGACGACCGCCAATTGCTGCGGCGTTCCCCAGCCGATCGCATGGCCGACATTGTCGTTGCTCGGCAGATGCACGAACATCACCTGCGGCTGATGCTGCAAAATCATCTGCACCGCCTGCTCCGTGACATCGTTATCCTCGCATTGCACCGTCTCCGGCACCCACATCCAATCGATGGTCCCGGGCTTGGCGAGAATCGTAAACTTCGATTTGCCCGCGGCCATCGCCGTGCTGTAGCCGGCCTTCTTCGCGACTTCGAAAAGCGTCTGCCCACGCGGATAAACCGGCTTGGCCAGCGGCAAATCCCAGTTCCACTCCACTTCGTGCCGCCGCGGGATGAGGCCAGTCAGCATGCTGGTGTGCGAAGGAAGCGTAGTTGAAAGCGCAGTTGTGCGCGCCCAGAAGCTGAAGCTGCCATGCTCATACAGATCATGAATTCGCGGCGACCTGGTGCGCAAAAGCACATCAGGCCGAAGTCCGTCGATGCTGACGATCAGCGCCTGCTCGATCGCCGGCACGGGCCGGTTTGGCCGCGCCTCATCGGCTGCCCGCGCGCTCTGCCACAAACCAATCAGAATGATAAATGTAATGACGCGTCGCATTTCTCCTCCGGAAGACATTAGTGGCAATAGCCTGTGGCATGGGCGGCTCGCCCATGAGGCTTGCGGTACTCCGCAAGCGTCGGCTGTACTCGGCCGACATCAGCAAGAGCGCAGCGTGGCTGAAGGTTGAAACTTTTCTCGCGGCTTAACACACGAACATGGGCGAGCCGCCCATGCCACTGCCGATCAATTCTGCCCACTGGACGGCGCCGTCGATTTCAGCGCCGTCTCAACCCCATGATATCGCAGAAAGTGAGCAGCGCCCTGCGGCCCCATATAACGACTCAGCAATTTCGGCTCCGTCTGCCGCAGATCGACCGCCATCAACGCGTCGATCGAATCATTGAACTCCGGATCGACATTGTACGCAAAAAAGCGCGCGCCCAGCTTGATGTATTGCCGCACGAGCACTGGCATTCCTTTGCGGTCCGGCTCCAGGTCGGCCACCAGATCGTCTACATCCGCGCTGCTGAGCAGCAGGTCTGTGGCTGGTAACCGGGCGGCCTTGAAGGGCTGGCGTGGCCGGGTCATCTGCGCAAGCTCGGGCGCGCCGTGGCGCGACGCTAGAAACTGTACCAGCAGGTTCTTCGATGCGCTTAGGTAATCATTGCTGATGCTGACGGGCCCAAAGAGCATGTAATACGCCGGCCGCTCGGCGACGTACTGCCCGATGCCGCGCCATAGCAGGAGCAGGGGTGCGTACGACTTTTGATATTCGGCTCGGACGAATGATCGCCCCAGCTCGATCGCGCCGCCGAGCCGCGCGAGAAGCTCGTTGCGATAGCTGAAGAGTGTCGACGTGTAGAGACCGTCAATTCCGCTCCGCGCGACGATCTGGTCGGCCATGCCGAGTCGATAAGCGCCGACGATCTCATTTGCCTTCTTGTTCCAGACGAACAGATGCGTGTAGGAGCGATCGAAGCGATCCAGGTCGATTGCATTGCCCGTTCCTTCACCGGTAGCGCGATAGGTAATCTCGCGCAGGCGGCCAATCTCGCGAAGCAATCGCGGCAGCTTTTCCGCCGCCGCATGATAGACCTGGAAATCTCCGTTCTCGATGAGCAGATTTTCCGCCGGCAATGCGTGCACATCGTCGGCAATCAGATTCCACGCCTCGGCGGCCACGATCGGGCGATGCAGCTTGGGCGCTTTCTTGTGCGGCTTGGCGTCGGCCCTCGATCGATGGCTCAACAGCAATGTCCGTTGTCGCACGTAATCCGTCGCCGACCGGGCGTCGGGGAATTCCTTGAGCTTGCGCGCCGGGATCGGCGAGCCGACTCTCGCTTCGATCACGCTTCCCCGCTTGTTGAGGACTTCGCGCGGGAGCATGACCGTCCGCATCCGCGGATGGAGCAATCCGCCGATCTGAAACAGCGGGCTGTTTTGTCCGCCGAAAAAGATCGGCAGCACGGGAATGCCCGCCTTGCGCGCCAGGCGACCGACCAGCTCATTCCACTGCGGCTCGGTGACCGCACGGGTTCGAACATCCAGCGCGGCGACTTCACCCGCCGGGAACATCGCCAGCAGACCGCCGCCTTGAACCCAGCGAAGCGCCTGCCGCAACGGCGCGGCATTTTTCGCGGCGGCATCGCCGAACGGATCGACGAAGAAAAACAGATCGCGCATCGCCGCAATGCGCTCGAGCAGGTAGTTGGCGAGGATTTTGATATCCAGCCGCACGGATTGAAGGATGGCCGCCAGGACAACGCCTTCCAGCGCACCGAACGGATGATTCGCGACAACCAGCGCCGCGCCGGTGCGCGGAATTCTCCCCAAGTCTTCGGCGCTGGCGCGCCATTGCACGCCCAATTGATCGAGCACTCTCGCAACGAACGGACGACTGGCGTCGCCGATCTCCGCGCCATGGTAGACCGCATTAAGCTGATCCAATCCGGTCATCCGCTCGATCATCGGTGCGGCCAAACGCAACAGCCCGTTGGCGGGCGCGTGTTGGTCGGCAGACAGGAGTTGAAAAGGAGGGTTAGAAGAAAGTCCCGCGGCCATTGGCCGCCCGGTTTGCTGGTGGCCCATGGGCGGAAGTTACCCGCTAATTGCGAATGTTCTGTGCGATTGGGGTCAAAAGGGGGATAAGGTATTGGGCTGCCAGCTAATACGAGGATGGAAGATTGAGGATAGAGGATGGCGAAAACCCATGTACGTCCTCGCTATCCTCCATCCTCCATCCTCAAATTATTTCCCCTTCGCAATGCGACGTAGTAGACACGGCTGGTGCGACCAGATCAGCTTGGCGCGGCCGGCTTTGATCTCGCCCTCGATCTCCAGCAGGATCGCGCCGCCTTTTTTGAGCGTGATGAAGGTTTCCTTCAGGCCGGTGAGCATCCATCCGACGAACGTGCTCAGATGCGGCTCATGGCCGACAATCGCAATGGTACTGGTGGATTCGGCGTTCTTTTGCAGCCATTCCAACAGCTGCGAGAACGGCTTGCGCGGCGATAATGAAGCAATCGTCAGCGGTTTGAGATCGTATTTCGCCCCGACGATTTTAGCGGTCTGCACGGCGCGCGTGAGCGGGCTGGTCGCGAGAATCGATACATTCGGTGCAATCTTCTTCAATCCGCGCGCCGCTCCGCGCATCTTCTTTTTGCCAGAGCGCGTCAGCGGCCGCAGCGCGTCCACGCGGCCGGTCTTGGCAAATTCCTGCTGATCCTGGGCAATACCGTGTCGAATAACGAGCAAATGCATAATCTCTGATTCCCATCGGGAGCAATAACCGGGAGCACAAGACGCGGCAACCAAACGCCACGCTGTCTTCATCGGATCTCAACAGTTCGTTTGCGAGTCTATCATATCGGGGAGAGGGTTCAGGGTTCAGGGTTCAGGGTTCAGGAGGAGAAGGGAACGGACGAAGGCACAAAGGCACGAAGGGAAAATCTTCACGTCCTACCCTTCGTGCCTTCGTGCCTTCGTGCCTGCGCCTGAACCCTGAACCCTGAACCCTGAACCCTGAACCCCGAACCCCCATCCCGCTTGCGATCATTCCCCATCCGGCTACACTTTTTTCAACGCTGGACGGAGGACACAAAGCAATGGCGAAACCAACCATCAACGTCTGCCTGGTCGGCCAGAAATTCATGGGCCGCACGCATTCCAATGCTTATTTGAAGGCGAATAAGTTTTTCGATCTGCCGCTCGTGCCGGTGATGCACACGATCGTCGGCCGCAACAAGGCGGAGCTGGATGAATTCCGCGAACGATGGGGGTGGAAGAATGCCGTCACCGATCTGAAGGCCGCGATCACCAATCCGGAGATCGGCCTGGTGGACGTCGGCACTCCCAATAATGTTCATGCCGAGCATGCGATGGCCGCGCTGGAGGCGGGGAAGCATGTCGCCTGCGAGAAGCCGCTGGCGGGCACGCTTGCCGAAGCGCGGCAGATGCGCGACGCCGCCCGCAAAGCCAAGGGTAAAACGTTCGTCTGGTACAACTATCGCCGCGTGCCGGCGGTGGCGCTGGCGCACCAATTTGTACGTGATGGGAAGATCGGTCGCGTTTACCACGTTCGCGCTGCATATCTGCAGGATTGGGCGGGGCCGGATGTGCCGCTGATCTGGCGGTTCCAGAAGAGCGTCGCCGGCTCCGGCTCGCACGGCGATCTTAATGCCCACATCATCGACATGGCCCGATTCATCACCGGCGATGAGATCAGCGAAGTGAGCGGCGCGATTGCCGAGACGTTTATCAAGCAGCGCAAGATCGTCGAATCCGGCTCGAAGGGCGGAATCGCCGGGGGCGCATCCGGCGGCGGAGGGATGGGACCCAGCGATGTGGATGATGCCGTCCTGTTCCTGGCGCGCTTCGCAAAAGGCGCCGTCGCCAGCTTTGAGTCAACTCGGTTTGCAACAGGTAATCAGAACCGCAACAAGATCGAAGTGAACGGCGAAAAGGGCGCCATCCGCTTCGACTTTGAGGATATGAATTATCTGGACTATTACGACGCCACCGCCCCGCGCAAGCAGCAGGGGTGGACGCGCATCATGGTGACGCACGGCGGCGATCATCCCTATGCCGCCAATTGGTGGCCCGATGCGCATATCATTGGCTACGAGCACGGCTTCATTAATCAGGCCGCCGACATGATGAGCGTGCTCGCCGGCAAACCGCCGGTGGTGCCGCTGCCCGATTTTGAGGATGCGTACAAGACGCAGCTCGTACTGGAAGCCGCGATGCAAAGCGCGGAAAAGCGAACGCCGGTGAAGGTGTCGGATCTGCCGCAGTGAATAACCGTCATGCCCTGGACCACCCTCTGTGAACTGGCCGAACTACAGGAAGGCCGCGGCAAATACGTCGAGATCGGCGGTTTCCAACTGGGCGTGTTCCTCGACAAGGGCCAGGTCTACGTCACCGACAACACCTGCCCCCACACCGGCGGCAATCTCGCCGAGGGAGACATCGTCGAAGGCTGCATCATCTGCCCCTGGCATAACTGGCCGTTCCATTTGAACAACGGCCAACTCCGCGGCTCGCCCGGCGTTGCCATCTCCACCTATCGGATGCGCATTGTCGAGCCGCCGGACAGGCCCAAATTGGTGCAGGCGGAATTGCCGATATTTTGATGCGGGGACGTGGGTGTTGAGGACAATCACTTGTTCATCTCCCAAACGTCAAGGGGAATCATTGGCTCAAACGGATCGTCGAACCGCTCGACCCCGCCCTTCAATGACAGGCGAACCTCATGAATCGACGCCGATAATACAGGTACTGCGTCGACGACGACACGCACATGCTGGCCATCTGCGAAGGGAAGATCCGACAGCACAAGTTTGCCGTCATGAATAATGGCGTCATGTATCTGATGCATTACAAGAATTGTACGCACTCTGAATCGACGCAAAATGCGATCGATTGTCGGGCCGTCATTTCGTCGATTCTGCGTGCGACCCTGCCGGCAACTCCCGAATCTTCACATTCCTGAATTTCACAAACCCCGAATGCCCCTCCGCGCCGTAGGTTTGCAGGCTGATGACGCCTTTGCCGATGAAGGCGGGGTTGGGAGATGGGTCGGTGTAATTGACGATCATCTTTCCGTTCAGCTCGACCTCGACGTGCGGGCCGCGGGCGAGGATGCGCATGCTGTTCCATTCGCGCGGCTTGCGGATTTGGTCCTTCTGATCGCCGGTGGCGCGCCAGCCGTCGCGATATAGGCCGCCGCAATATTCTCCGATGACGCCGCGGCCGATATTGATCTGGTAGCCGGTCTGCGCCTGCGTGCCCGGCTGGTTGCGCAGGTAAACGCCGCTGTTGTATTTGCCGTGCTCGTCGAGCAGGAAATCGAGGGAGATTTCAAAGTCCTGGAATTGTTCCTTGGTGTCGAGCACGCCCGAGCGAGAGGCGTCGCCGTCCTGCGTGCCGACGATGACTCCATCTTCGACGCGCCAAACGGCGCGGCCGACGGGGGTCCAGTCGCTCAGGTCTTTTCCGTTGAACAGGGAACGCCAAGCGTCGGCCGCGGGCTGCGCGGGTGGATCGGCGGAGAATGTGATAGCCGCGCAGGAAAGCAGCAGGAGTGACGCAATGAAGATGAGCGGTCTCATGATCTGAAGATACCGGGATAACGTGAGGGCGTTTTTGTGATGCGATAGGAGCGACTTGGAGCCTGTCAACAATAGTGGTGAGGCCCGGGTGCAACAGGTCGGCGTATGCGCGTACCGGTGCGTCCACATTCGCGGGAAGTGTTTGAGAGCTTTGGCAGTGCTACCGGGGTTCCAAATCTCTGAGCGTTTTATACAACCATCGGGCGGCTTCTGCGGCTATACTCCGGCCCGTTCTGACGACGACGTGATTCTTATGCAAAACCAATTCATCGAATCGCTCGAAAGCCGCGTCTTTCTTTCCGCATCGCCCACAACGGTTGCCGCGGACCGCGCTCAACTGGTCAACGATTTTGCAGCGTTTAAGGTCTCGCTCAAAACCTGCGCCAAGTACGGCGCAAGCGATACGAAGGCCGTGAACAAGGCCGTCAAGCAATACGGTGCCTTTGGCAAAGGACTGGCGGCGAAATTCAAAGCCGACGCCAAAGCGACCGGGAAGATTCTGACGGCGGATTACAAAGTCCTCCTGAAGACCGGCTCGGGTGATGTCGCGCACGTCCTTCGCTCGGTCAGGATTCTGGCGAAGAAGCCGACCCAGCCGCAAGAGCTGGCGGAGCTCGCGGCGGCGCTGGGCTCGCTCTCCAGCAATGTCGCCGGGACGAAATTCGCCGATGACTGGGCTGCCGCCAGCGCGCTGGCGGTGGCGGATCTTTCCGCCGCCGCGGCGTTGAATTTATTCGATCCATCGCTGCAATCGGTCGTGACGACGGCGGAAGATCACGCCAACGCCTGCTCCGCCGCCGCCAGCACCACTGGCGCGAAGGTGCAGAGCGATCTGACGCAATTCATCGCCGACGCATCGGCGTAAGCGTCGGTCGTGCAGCCGCCGGTCGCCCTGTGAAAACGCGGCCACAATTCGCAAAGGCGATGGCAAGAAACCGTCATGCTGAGGTACTCCGAAGCATATGGCCCGGGAGAATAAGTTGTCAGTTGCCAGTTGTCAGTAAAGGCAAAATGCACATGGGTTGGCATGTACTAGCAACTGACAACTAGCAACTAGCAACTAATCCTTCCCCGATGGATGCTTCGAAGTATCTCAGCATGAGGGTCTTTGTATCTCGTAAACCTTGAGCGTTGAATTATCGCTCAGCCCCCTTCTCCACAAACTTGTACGCCGGCTTCATCATCTGCGACGCATAGAAGATGTTGCGAATTGGATCCCACCCGTACGTCGCCCATTGACCGTATTTCATGACCTTGATCTGTGGGGCCGGCGGCGCCGCCAGAGTCCAGGTTTTGCCGGCGTCCTTACTTTCATAAAGCCCATCGGGACAGGCGACAATCATTTGCGACTCATCCGCGCCGAACATCGGGCCCAGAGCCGCCCCTTTGGGGAGGGCGGCGGCAACACTCCATGTCGCGCCTTTGTCCTTACTGATGAGCAATCCATTTTCGCCCAGCCAATAGCCGACGTCTTTGAATAGCACCATCACCGGCGCGGCGAGCTTTTGATCGCTGGCATTGGCCCAGGTTTGGCCGCCGTCGGTGCTGCGGACCAAGCCTTCGGTTTTGGAAAATGACATAAGCGTCTTGGCATCGATAAGCCCGGCGGCGGAATAGCCCGTCCCCAGCGTCTTCCATTGCTGGCCGGCATCGGTGCTGTAGAGCAGCTTGCCGCCGCTTTCGTGGCCCAGGGCGAGCAGCGCCTTTCCCGTGTCGCTCCAATCGACCGCGCCATAATCGAGATGGCTGGTTTTGGATGGCGTCCAGGTCTTGCCGGCGTCGGCGCTGTAGGCGCTGGAGCCGTAGATAGTGAAGCACATGAGCCGCCCGCCGCCCGGATCGATGTTCAGGCCCCAGCCGGTTTCGAAACGGCCGCTGACGGATTTGCCGGAAATCAGAGTAAACGTCTTTCCCTGATCAGTGCTTTTACAAATCCCGATGTTGTTGGCCAGCATGTAAACATCGCCGTTCGTGCGATCGACGGAAATGCCGGCGGTCATCGTGGTGTATTTGTCGTTGGATTTGGGGCGATCCTTCTCCAGGTCGGCGAGGACTGAGTCGGAGATGCTGATCCATTCCCCGGCCGGCGGTGCGGGGGCGTCGGCTTTGCAAACAGAGGCGGTTACGCAGATCGCTAGGACAATAGTCCGTGCAACGCGGCATGGATTCATCGTCTTCCTTCCTATCGAATTCGCCAGGTGAGAATCCCAAGCATTGTCAGGCTGCCCCGTCGCGCGGCTTGAGCGCACCAGCGGAGCATGAAAGGCGTCTTCTCCCTCTCCCCTGTACTCAGGGGAGAGGGTTGGGGTG